>CAMFKX010000470.1 GCA_945957375.1 uncultured Roseiarcus sp. | reverse complement strand
CGATGCTTGCCGCGCGTCCGAGCTGCGCCGAAACGTCCGGCAGGCCGAGCGTCGCGCCGAAAGCGAAGGATGAGCTGCCGACCGCGGCGAAGCCGGCGTCGCGCATCATCCGCGCCGAGGCGCCGTCCCAGACGTTCGGCATGATGAAGGCCGGCCCCTGGTGAAGGGCGCGGAAGCGTTCGAATGCGGAGCCGGTCATGACCTCGTCCTTTCGCGATGCGGCGCGGGCTCTGCCCGGCAGGTTCTCCCCGATGCGGAGCGTCTTCTCGGCGGGGAAGACATTCGGGGGGACATGCCGAACTGCGCCGCGGGTTCGACCTCGCGCCCGTTGAACCGCGATGTTATGATCGAGGTTGACCCAAAGTCACTCCCTTGCAAGAAGGATGCGCCCGACGCTCCAGGGCGGTTGGAAGTTGTACCTCTTGTCACCTCCGCGTCGGATCGTGACGACATCTGCGTGGGTCGCGTATGTCCAATATGTTCACGGTATTTGTTTGCGGCACGTCGGACAACCTCGGGAACGAGGAGTTGATCGAAGCGATTCGAGCCGTCCAGGCGCAATATCCGCAGATGGAGTTCATCGGCGCGGCGTCGCCGGGATCGCCCGACGCCGGCCTCGCACAGGTTCGCAGCAGCGACGCGCTCGTCGTAGTCGTCGGGCGGAGCTACGGTCCGCTGGATCGACAGCTCGGGCGCTCGCTGGCTGAGGCGGCATACGAAGAAGGCTACAGGCTCGGCAAACCTTGCCTGGTCTACCGGGTCGCTGACGCTCCTGCGTCACACGCCTCGGCCGAGAAGAAGAAGCGCGGTCTGCTCGCCGTTTGGGGCGGGCGTCCGTCAAAGGAGCAAAAGCTGCTCGACAGCTGGAATGATCGCCTGCGCGCCCGACATGCGGTCGCGCGCTTCGACGACGGCCGCGACCTCGCGCAGCAGGTCGGAGCCGACCTTCGGAGCATGCTGGTCGTTGCCGACGCCGCGCGCGCCAACGGCCTTGCCGACGCAACATTGAGTGAATTGCTGAAGGCGCTCGACAGGGCGCAGATTCCGGAAGCCGAGAAGCTCGAACGGCTCAAGATCGCGGCCAATGAACTGCGGGAGGTGCGCAGGGAGTTTGAGCGGCCGCGCAACGATCAGCCTGAGTTCGCCCAGATCCGGGCGCGCGCCGCGGCCATGATCGATTCCGGCGACTTCGACTCCGCCCGCGCCGCCCTGAAGGATGGCCGCAATCGAGCGCGCGCGCTCGAAGATAAGAGTGCGCAAATCGAGTCGGGTTTCTTGCGCGACGAGGCGAGGCTCGACCGGCTTCTGCTCGAAGCCAACGCCGCCCGGGCGAAGCTGGCTGAGGCTGCGGAGCTCGATCCGGGCAACGTCGGGATCTTGTTCGACCTCGGCGATCTCGAGCTCGCGTGCGGCGCGCTCGCCGAAGCCGGCGCCGCCTTCGAGGCGGCCCGCGCCGCCGCCCTTGAGGCCGGCGCCAAGCCGCTCGAAGCGGCCGCCTGTCTGCGCCTAGGAAACTTGCAACTCTCCCAGGGCGACTCCGCTGGCGCGCTTGCGTCCTTCCGCGCGGAAGCGGACGCCCGGGAGCACATCGCCGACTCGGCTCCGGAAAGCGCTGAACTGCAGCGATCCCTGGCCGCCGCTCGGGAAAGGGCGGGCGACGCCGAGGCCATGGGCGACAGGGCTGCCGCGCTGGCCGGGCGAAACGAAGCCCTTGCGATTCGGGAGCGGACGACAAGCCCCGACCCGGCGAACCCGACGTCTGGCGAGGCGCTGTCGATCGCAATGGAGAAGGTCGGCGCTGTGCAGCTCGCGCTGGGCGACCGAACCGGCGCCATGGCAGCGTTTGCGGGTATGGCCGACCATCTTGCTGAGGTCGCAGCCGCCGATCCTGCCAACGTCGAAGTTCACAGCCGGCTCGCTGCGACGTATGACAAGTTGGGCGACTTGCGCAGCGCCGCGGGCGATTGGATGGGCGCGCTGGCCGCGTACCGTAGCGGTCTTCCGATTCTGGAGCGTGCGGGCGGCGCCGAACCGACGGACCCGGAGGCGCTGCGAGGGTTGTCGACGGCCTACGGCAAGATTGGAAATCTGCAGCTTGCGTTGGATGACGCTGACGCCGGCCTCGCTTCGCTGAAGGCCGAGATCGACGTCCGGGCGCGGCTCGCCGAGACGGAACCGGGCGACGCGGAGTCGCTCCGCCGCCTTGCGCTCGTGCACGAAAAAGTCGGTGACGTGCGGAACTCACGGGGCGACCCGATCGCAGCGCTGGAATCATTCCGGGAAGGGGTCGCGGCGCGAAAGAGGCTCGTCGCGGTCGATCCTGAGAACGCCCTCTGGCGGCGGGAGCTTGCGGCGGCCCACATGAGGGTTGGCGACGTCCAACTCGCCCTGGGCGACCGGGCGGCCGCGCTCGCGTCGTACCAAGAAGGCCTGGCGCTTCGCGAACCGCTCGCAGCCGCCGATTCGGAAAACCCGGATTTGCAACGCGAGTTGGCCGCCGCCTATGAGCG
>CAMFKX010000469.1 GCA_945957375.1 uncultured Roseiarcus sp. | reverse complement strand
TTTCGGCTCAGCGCCGCTCAGCAAGATACTGGATCTGCGCGGATTTCATCTCGACGCCAAATTGGACATCGATCCGCATTTTCTGGAAAATGACGACCACGCGCATGAACATGGCGAGCATGACGGACATGAATGCGCGCACGGGCGTCACCATCATCACGACGACGACGTCAAGAGTTTCGTCTACCGCGCCGAGCGTCCGTTCGATCCCGTGCGTCTCGAGAATTTCCTGACCGCGGCGGTGCAGGTGCACGGTCAGAATCTGCTGCGCTACAAGGGCGTGCTGGACATGAAAGGCGCCGCCCGAAAAGTGATCTTCCAGGGCGTCCATCAAATCATGGGCAGCGATCTTGGCCCGGAATGGCCGCCCGGCGAGGCGCGCCAGAGCAAGATGGTATTCATCGGCGTCGATCTTCCCCGGGCCATCCTCGAAGAGGGGCTGAACCGGTCGCTTATCTGAACGCCCGGCCAATAGGCCCCCTCGTCTTCCCGCCACATGCGATCGCCGACATGAACCAGGCCCTCAACCGAAGCTCCACGACCCCGCTGCACAGCCAGATCAAGAATATCCTGATCGGCGAGTTGCAAGGCGCAGAGACGGGAACCGCGCCGGTTCTAACGGAAGCGAGCCTGATGAGGCGCTTCCACGTCAGCCGCGCGCCGATCCGTCAGGCGCTCAAGGACCTCGTGGATGAAGGCTATGTCGTCCGGCAACGCGCCAAGGGCACGTTTCCGATCCGCGGCCTGAACGTGCGCCTCCCCTTCGCCGGCGAACTGGGCGGCATCACGCGCTACCTGACCGAACAGGGCTTGCGCCCGACCTCCCGGGTGATCGGAGTCGCGCGGGTCGAAGCCCCCGAGGACGTCCGCCAAGCGCTCGGTCTTGCGGGGCGGGAGGCTCTTCTGCACATCCAGCGCGTCATCGTCGTCAAGGGCGCCCCGCTGGTTTGGAGCTCCACCTATCTGTGCACGCCGCCGGACTTCCTGCCTGGCGCGGAAGAGCTCGAACGCTCGGGCACGGTTTTCCCGCTGATCGAGCAGAGGCTCGGCATCCGGTTCACGCACGGCGATCAACAGATCTGGGCGTCCGGCGCCAGCGCCGAGGAAGCCGAGGCGCTCGGCGTGGAGCCAGGCGTCCCCGTGTTGGTCGCCGTGACGACCATGTACACCAGCGACGGGCGCCCAGGAGGTTGGCGCCGTGCCGTGCATCCGGCGGACGACTTCAAATACACGTTCGGTCTCAGTCGCTGACATCGTGCATTGACTCCGTAGACGCGGCTCGCTATCTATTGTCATAACATTAGGACAAAGGCCCCAGTGCTTCGGGATCGGGTGACGCCCGGCCGAAGGAAAGCGGCCTTGGTCCGCGCCCGTGGGAGGCGAGCATGTGCACGAGTCATGGCAAAGGCGCGCGGGAGACGATCCCGCCGTTCACCTCGCTCATTCTCGATCAGCCGGCCGAAAGGCCGGTCGCGGTTCCATCGGTCAACACCGTGCTCGGCCCGGTTCCCGCGAATGCGCTCGGCGTGACGCTCGCCGGCGAGTCGCTGCTTTATGTGTTTCCGGGGGCGCAATTTGCCTTCGACATCAAGATTGACCGCGCCGAAATATTTGACGCCCTGGCGGCCAAACTCCTGGACTTCAAGGCCGCGGGCGGCGGAACGATCGTCGACGCCACCGGCATGTTCGAAGGGCGCGACCTTCGCCTCTACGAGGCGCTGTCGCGCGCCACGGGGGTCCATATCGTGGCCTCTACGGGACAAGGGCCGGAAGCGATGCTCGGCGGCTATTTCTTGACGCCGCAAACCAATCCGCCGACGCCGTGGCCGGCGCAAAAGTTTGCTGAGCTATTCGGTCGCGAAGTCAACGAAGGCATGGTCGTTCCCCGCTTGGAGCGCCGCTCACCTGCGGGAATGATCCGCACCGCCGTCAGCGCCGGCGGCATGACGCCGACCGATGGCAGCCTCTTGCGCGGCGCCGCGCGCGCGGGCGCGACCTACGGCGTTCCGGTGTCGCTGGCGTTCGGCGCCGATGCTCTTACGGAGATGCGCCTCGCGTTCGAGGAAACCCTGAAACCCGGCCGCCTGTTGATTGGCGGCCTCGATCGCCGCGACGCCGTCGCGAACGGCTGGCCACTGGCGGTGGCGAAAGCGGGAGCCTATGTCGGCGTCGATCACGTCGGCTCAGCCGATCCCGACCACATCGACGACGCCGGCCGCGTCGCGCTGGTCGTCGCACTGATCGAGGCGGGCTACGCAGATCGCGTTGTACTCTCGTCGAGCGCGACCGGCGTTGCCTTTGGCGTCGTCGGCAACAACCGCCTCTACAGCGATCTGCTGACGAAATTCGTGCCCCTGCTGGGCGCCGCCAGCGTATCGCGCGAGCATATCGACCGCATCCTGATCGCAAATCCCGCGCGGCTATTGAGCGTCGGCGGAGACCTCGCATGACCCGCGTCAATACGGTGCTCGGCGCCTGTCTCTTATACACATCTGACGCTGCCGACGATCGCATA
>CAMFKX010000468.1 GCA_945957375.1 uncultured Roseiarcus sp. | reverse complement strand
GGGTCGCCGGGCTCGAGCGCCAGCGCGCGTTCGAGGCAGAGCCGGCTCTCGTCGACTTTCAGCGCCTCCTGCAGCACGATGCCGAGGTTGTTCCAGCCAGCGGCGGAGTTCGGCGCCAGCGCGACGCCGCGCCGTCCCGCCTGCTCTGCTTCGGCCAGCAGCCCCTTCTGCCGGCACATCTCGGCGAGGTCGGAAAAATAGACCGCCGGCGCCCGCGGCGCCTCGCAGGCCTGCCGGACATGGACGAGGGCGAGGTCGAGGTTGCCGTAGGTATAGGCCATCAGGCCGAGCAGATAGGCGGCGTCGGTCTGCCCGGGCCAGACCGCGAGCACCTGCCGGCACAGCATCTCCGCGTCGTCGGCGCGCCCCGCGCTCCATGCGGCGCGGGCGCGGGCGACCGTTGCGGGAACATCGAGCGGGGCGGACGCAGGCGCGGAAGGGCTCACGGTCTTGCTCCCGATCGACAGGCGACGACCACGTGTTTGTCGCCGCGCGGCCGATTTCAGAGGCTTAGGCCCTATTTCCTGCAACATTGCAACTCCCAGGAGGCGTCGCCGAACCTTGTCCCGAGCCTCCAAACTTCGTCCTGCGCCTGTCGAAGGACGCCCCGGATGCCGGCGACGGTCGAGACCGATGGATCATGGGCCGTTCCGCCGATGCAAGCGGCTGGCGCGCCGCGCGCCGGTCATGTAAGTCCGGGCGCGTTTCGTGGGTTCTCAAGGGGTTACACAAGAAATTCCGTGCGTTTCGCCGCTTTCGCGCGAGCCCGGGCCCTTCTCCCCTTGGCCCCGACTCTTGCTTTTCGGCTCGATCGCCCACGACAGCCTCCGATTCCAAGGCACGCCCCTCTTCTGCTGCGCCCGACTTCGAGGCTACCATAAATTCTACTTATCAGAAAGCTTTGGTGGGCCGCGTGCGAGCCGGCCGCGGACGGCGGCGTCCCGAGCGCTAAAAGGCGCGGCGCCGACTTCGTCTCTTTGCCGATCGTCGTGGCGAAAACGATCGCGCCCCGGCGGTCGCCCGGGCAAATCCGTCGCCTCGCGTCACTAGGCTGCGCCGTTCCCCGGACATCGCGCGATCTGAGAACGAGCGACTTGAGAGAGAGAATGACGCGCTGTTGCTCTTTCCGACTACAAGAAAGATGCCAGAAGTATTCCTGTTGACATTCTTGCTCGACGAGCGCCAAAAAAGTCGCACATCCGGCTTGTGCGTGACGGAAGTTCGGGGAGCGAGGGTCCGTAATCGTCGCTGTTCGCACCGCGTGCAATAGGAGCAACTTGGCGCCGCGGGCCGGGGGGCTGGCGTCGAAGGCGGGGACGGCGCGATGGCGAAGGCGGCGGTGAACGAGGCTGTGGCCGGCGGGCTTGCGGCGAAGGTTGCGGCCGGCGGCGGCTCGCGCGCCGTGTTGCTGGCGGGCGCCTCCGCGGTTTCGATCTCGATCCTTGGATTGGCGCCGGCGCAGGCCGCCGATCCCTGCCCGGGGACGCTCCAGACCGTCGTGACCGCCAATTTCCCCGGTCCGGTCTACGGCAACGGCGGCGACATCCTCGTGCCGGGTGGGGCTGGCATCGCCGGCGGCCCGACCGGCGTCGCCGCGCTCGCCTGCGACATCGGCACGCTGACCAACTACGGGGCGATCGGCGGCGCCGCGGGAGCCGACGGTCAACTCCCAGCCAGACCGGGCGGCGTGGGCGTCCTGAACGCGAAGACGATCACGACGCTTGCCAACCTCGGCGGGATCGCTGGCGGCAGGGGCGGGAACGCAAGCCTTATCGAAGTGGCCGCCGGCGCGGGCGGCGCGGGCGTGGCGAACTCCGGAACCGTCACGACCCTGACCAACCTCGGCAACATCCTCGGCGGCGCCGGCGGCGACCAGTCCAACAATGGGCTCGGTGGGGCCGGCGGCGCGGGCGTGGACAACACCGGCACGATCGCCACGCTCAACGCCGATCTTCTGATCGCCGGCGGCTCGGGCGGCCGAGGGGCGACCTCTGGCGGCGGCGCGGGCGGCGCCGGCGTCTCGAACGGCGGCGGCGGCGCGATCAGCGACCTCGAGGTCGTAAAGGGCGCCGCGATCCTCGGCGGGGCCGGCGGCGATCAAAGCACACACGCCCAAGGCGTCGGGGGTCCTGGCGGGGCCGGCGTCGCCAACGCGGGCGCGATCACCACGCTGACCAACGGCGGAACGATCGCCGGGGGCGCCGGCGGAACGGCCAGTGGCCCCTTTATTGGCCAGCGGGGCGGGGATGGCGCGGACGGCATGGACAATCAGTCCGGCGGGCGGATCGGCGCGTTGACCAATTCCGGAACGATCCAGGGCGGCGCCGGCGGGGCGGGGTCGGGCGGCAAGGGCGCCGGCGGCGCGGGCGGGGACGGCGTGGACAACAAGACCGGCGGCCGGATCGACACGCTGACCAATTCCGGAACCCTCGCCGGCGGCGCCGGCGGAACCGGGCCGGCGGGGACCGGGGCCGACGGCGTCGGCGTGCGCAACGCCCAGGGCGCCGTGATCGGCGAACT
>CAMFKX010000467.1 GCA_945957375.1 uncultured Roseiarcus sp. | reverse complement strand
CCGCCGGCGCCGCCGACGCCATGGTAACTGCTATTGTAGCCCCCCGAGCCGCCAGCGAAGCTCAAACCGGCCGTGGCCCCGCTCGAACCACCTGCGCCGTCGGAATACCCGCCCTCGCCTCCGGCGCCGCCGGTAAACCCGCCGCCGCCGCCACCGCCATAGACCCCGCCGCCGCCGGCGCCGCCGGCGCCGGCGGCGCCACTCTGGCCGCCCGCTCCGGCGGAAAAGCCCAACCCGGCGCTGCCGTTCGGCCCGGTCTGCCCGCCGACAGCGCCCTCGAGGACGCTGGAGTTGGGGCTTCCGCCGCCGCCGCCGCCGCCAGCGATCACCAGATTGATATCGTATTGAGTTGTCGCGGCGTCATATTCGAACACGAAGCTGCCGCCGCCGCCGCCGCCGCCGCCCTGGGAGCCAGTCTGGCCCGCGCCGCCCACGACGATCTCCAGCTTCGTGCCGGCCTGCAAATAGATTTCGCCGCTGGCGATGGCGCCGAGCCCAGGCGGGTAACCATGGGGTGCGGCGGCGCCCCCGTAGCCACCCTCGGCGCCGTCGGCGGCGATGTCGTAATAGCCCGCTGTGGCCACCGTCACGAATTCGATCGCGCCGCTGTAGCCGAAAGAGTTGGTTCCCGCGGTCAAAGAATCCGTCATTTCGGCTGCCTTTCGTCAGTGGGTGCGCCGGCGGGAACCGCCAGTTGAGAAGCCGCGCGCGTCGAGCGCGGAGAGGCGGGGACCGCGCGGTCCAGATTACGCGGCGCGCCCGTATCCCAGCCTGCGAGCGCGCCGCCGCGTTCTAGTTCCTCGATCAGGGGCGCCAGCGCCTGCGCGTGAGGCCGCCAGCGGCCGAGGCCGCGGGCGTTGACCGGCTTGCGCACTTGCGTGCGGCTCACCGTGCGGACTTCGCCGCCGGCTTCGTAGAAGCGGGCGCAGGCCGGGTCGGGGGGCAAGCCGACGAAATTGAGCGCGCGCGCGAGCGTCGCGTCGAAATCCGCCACCCAGTCGTCGAGCCGCATGGTCAGGACAGGCACAGGCGAGATCGCCTTCCAGTGGGTCATCAGCCGGTGCTGCTCGGCGATCGCCCAGCCGAGATCGCCGAGATCGTGGGCGTAGCCGTGCTCGCCGTAGAAGCGAAAGGTGAAGATCGACAGGCCGATGTCGCGCGGATCGCGCACGCAATGGATGATCTTCGCCCCCGGAAAGAGCAGCGCGATCAGCCACAGGTAGCTCCAGTTGCCCGGCATCTTGTCGACGATGCGGGCCTTGTCCGGCGCGAGCGCGTGAAGCGCGTCGAGATAGGCCCGCGCCTCGGCGTCGAGCTCGGATTGGTCGAGCGCGGCGATGCGGGCGACGGCTTCCGGCGAATGGCCGCCGCCGAGGCGCCAGGCGAGCCGCCCGAGATCCGGCCGCTCGCCGGCGCCGTGCGCCATCGGATGGGCGGCGAGAATCTGCTCGGCGAGCGTGGTGCCCGAGCGGGGCATGCCGACGATGAACACCGGCGCGGGATCGTCGTTCCGCGCGCGGGCGCCGCGACTATAACGCTCCGGGGTGAAGGTCGCGATCGCCGCGTCGTCGAAGGCCCGCGCCGCCTCGCGCGAAAACGGCTGGGCGGCCCTGAGCAGCGCGTGGCCGGCGCGCCACTGGGCGAACGCCCGGGCGTCTTCGCCTTCGCGCGCCCAGAATTTCGCCAGATCGTAGCGCGCCATGATCCGGTGCTCCGGCACGGCGTTCGGCCCCATGGTTTCGAGCGCGGCCTCCATCCGCTCCGCCGCCGCGCGGGCGTCGGCGCTTCGGCCTTCGCCGAGCGCGAGCACGACGTCGCGCCAGACCCTGAGCGGCGCGAGTTCCGGCGGCGCCGGCCCGAGCGCGTCGAACGCGCCGAGCGCGCTCCGCGCCTTGTCGGGCCGTCCGAGGGCGATCAAGGTCAGCGCCCGCTGGAGATGCCAGAAGCGCGCGGCCGGAATGTCGTCGGCGGGCGGATCGACCGCGTTCAGGAGCGCCAGCGCGTCGGCCGGCCGCTCTTCCTGAATGGCGTCGGCGACCAGGTTGAGCCGCGCGCCGGCGTCCTTCGGGTTGCGGGCGAGGGCGTCGCGCAGCAGGCCTTCGGCGGCCCCGTGGTAGCCAGTGAGCCGCAGCAGCGCCGCGAGGTTGGAGGTCGCCGCCGGATGGCCGGGATGGACGCGCAGCGCCTCGGCGAAGGCGCGCTTGGCATCCTCGATCGCGCCTTGGGCGTAGCGGGCGAGGCCGTAGTTGATCCACGCGTCGGCGAAGGCGGGGCGGAGCCGGATCGCCTGGGCGAAGGCCTGCTCGGCGCGCGCCGGCTTGCCGGCCGCCGTCCAGGCCTGACCGAAGGCGTAATGCGCCTCGGCGCGCCCCGGCTCGGCGAGGCAGGCGTCGCGCGCCGCCTCGAGCGCAGCCTGCGCGTCGCCGCGCCTCAGCGCGGCGGAAAAGTCGCGCAGCCGTCGGGGCAGGGCGCCCGCGGCCGCGCCGTCTTCGGCCGCCGGCGTCCTCGTCGCTTCGTCCAACCAGGCGTCCCCCGCCC
>CAMFKX010000466.1 GCA_945957375.1 uncultured Roseiarcus sp. | reverse complement strand
CGAACCCCCAGGCGCGGATGAGGTCGAAGGCCTGATCGAGAAGGGGATCGACAGCGATCATCGGAGCGCCGTGAGCGCGGCGAAACGGGCGCGGGCGTCGGCTTCGCCGGAGGGAGTGTCGGGGTATCGCTGGCCTTGCGTTGCGCCGCCGCGATCTGTCCACCGCACCGCGAAATATCCGTTCGTCCACCGAGCGCGCGATCCGGCTGGCTCGAAGCCAGGCGACGACCATTGCAGTCGCACCGTGGCGTTGATCGCCGGATGCGGGGCGAAACCCTCGGCGATCGTCTCGAGGATCACCGCTTCGTAGTCGCGATCGCCGTAATCGGCGAGAAGGATCTTGCCGGCGGGAATGTCACGCCGGACGGGAAGGTTGGACATCGGGCGAACTCCGTTTGCGGGAGGAGGATTGGCGCGCGTCCGGCGCTCTCGCCAGCGCGCGAGACGAGAAATCCTGGAGAGATGGGGAAAGGCCGCGGGCGCTCAGGCGATTGGGCGACCGGTCCGTTCGGCTACGAACGCCCAGACCAGACCCGGGTCAGGCGACAGGCGAGGGCGGCCTGTCGTCGTCTTCGGCCGGATCGTGCTCGAAGGTCAGGCCCTCGTAGAACTCGGCGAGCGGGATCGAAAGGCCGATCTCGGGAAGGGCGAGCGTATCGTCCTCCTTCAGGACGACGACGCTCCATCCGTCGGCGGCCCGGCCATGGACGGTGGCGCCGATCCGGTCCTGCTCGAGCATGGCGTAGCGCTGGACCGAGGGCGTCGCCTGGTATTCGCGCGCCTTGACGATGCGATCCTTGCCCGCGGTGCTCGGGCTCAGCACCTCGAAGATCACGACGGGGTCCTGAATGACCTTCGCTCGTTGATCGACGTCCGAACAAACGACCATGCCGTCCGGGTAGCGGATATGATCGTCTGCGACCTGGATCTTGAGGTCGCTACCGTAAAAGCGACAGGGCTTGCCACGGAGTCGTCCCCCGAGGGCGATGGCAAGATTGGCCTGGATGGCCGCATGGCCGACTGTGCCGCCGGTCATGTCTTCGGGTTGGAAACCATCGAACTCATAGCGCAGGTCCTGCCGCTCCTCCCAGGCGAGGAATTCGGCGAGCGTCATGGGCTTGCGCAGGGCGAGGTTCATGGCGGGCAGGGTAGCACGGTTCCGCATCGGATGCTTCCTTTCGGCTTGGCGGCTGTCGGCTTGGCGGCGCTCACGGGACGGGCGGATCGGCGTCGAGGGTGAGGTACTGGGCGACGAAATCGATCAAGGGGGTTCCGCGCACGTCGCGGGTTCGCCAGAGCCCTTCGAGTTCGACCAGGGCGCCTGAGGCGAGGCGGCGAAAGAGGGCTCGAACGCGGTCGCGATCGAAGTCCTCGGGCGCGCGCCAGACGGCCGGGACGTGGCGGCCGCGACCGTCGCGCCCGTGGAGATGGATGACGCCGGTGTCGGCGAGGGTCCAGCGGAGTTCGGCGTCCTGCGTCAGCGTGAGCGCGATGCGCGCTCCGCTCTCGCTGCGGCGGCTCGCGCGGTCGAGGGCGACCTGTTCGGCAAGGCGGCGCCAGGCGTCGTTCGGAGGGTTGGCGCGGCGCGCGAGTCGGAGTTTCGCGAAGTGGAACATGGGGGATCTCGCAGTGGCCGGAAGGAGGGAAGGGGGAGACGAGCAAAGGGGGACGAAAAGCTTGGCGCTTCGCTCGGATCTTCCGGGTCGGGGAGGCCGAAGCCTCCCCTTGGTTGAGTCAAAACGGGATATCCGAATCGCCGACCGCCGGACCCTGCGCCTCCTGCGGCTCGTCCCCCCTGTCGCCCCGGTGCTTCGGGCCCTTGCACAGGCGCTCGATGCGCTCGGCGGCGAGTGTGACGCCGTAGAAGGTCTCGCCGTCCTTCTCCCACTGCGTCTGGCCGAGGGAACCCGAGGTGAAGACGAGGTCGCCCTTGCCGATGTTGCGTCTGACGTAGCCACGCGTGGTGTCGCTGAAGATGGTGACTTCATTCCAGCGGGTGCGCTCGATCCATTCGCCGCGATTGTCCTTGCGGCTGTAACTCGAGGCGATGCTGACGCGCAGCGTCGTACCGACCTGCTTGATCTCGCCGACCCGGCCGACGATCGTGAATTCCGCGGGCGTGTTCATGTGTTCGTTCCTTCTTCCGTTCTCCTCGGGCCTTCGGCTCGTGCCGTCGGTCCCTCGGGTGCGGCTCGAAGGAAGCCGGGCGGGCCGGGCCAGCACCCGCGAGCCTCGCGAGCGGGCCGTAGCGATGAGCGGAGGACGGCGAAGGGCGGCGATTTTGCCGCGCGAGGAATTCGGCCCCTTGGGGCCGAAGGGGAAAATCGTCGCCCGCAGCCGTTGCGGCGCGGTCTGTCCGGCTTCATGGCCGCACGGAAATCCGAGGGACCGCACGGGCCGCGAGCGCAGCCCATACCTGTCCCGTCTCTTGCGCGTTCCTGCGCTTGGTCTCTCCCGGTCTTTTCTCGCTTTCTCTCCAAACCCCCTACATCTTGTGTTGACGAGGCGGGGCGCCCGCTGGTAATTGTTCATGGTTTGTTCGATC
>CAMFKX010000465.1 GCA_945957375.1 uncultured Roseiarcus sp. | reverse complement strand
CCTTGACCGCCGCGATCTTGAGCCCGCCGCGCAGCTTGTTGACCACCAGGGTGGCCAGCGCCTCGCCCTCGATGTCCTCGGCGATGACCAGCAGCGGCTTGCCGGTCTGCACCACCGCCTCCAGCAACGGCAACAGCGGTTGCAGCGACGACAGCTTCTTCTCGTGGATCAGCAGATATGCGTCGTCGAGTTCGGCGATCATCTTCTCGGCGTTGGTGATGAAGTAGGGCGAGAGATAGCCGCGATCGAACTCCATGCCCTCGACCACGTCGAGTTCGGTGTCGAGGCTCTTGGCCTCCTCGACCGTGATCACCCCTTCCTTGCCGACCTTGTCCATCGCCTCGGCGATCATCCTGCCGATCGACTTGTCGCCGTTGGCCGAGATCGCGCCGACCTGGGCGATTTCCTCGGAGCTGGTCACCTTGCGGCTGTGGCTGCCGAGTTCGGCGACGATCGCCGCGACGGCGGCGTCGACGCCGCGCCTGACGTCCATGGGGTTGGCGCCGGCGGCGACCGCCTTGACCCCCTCCTTGACGATCGCCTGGGCGATCACGGTCGCGGTCGTGGTGCCGTCGCCGGCGATGCTGCTCTGCTTCGAGGCGACCTCGCGCACGAGCTGCGCGCCCATGTTCTCGAACCGGTCGGCGAGTTCGATCTCCTTGGCGACGGTCACGCCGTCCTTGCTGATGCGCGGGGCGCCCCACGATTTCTCGATCACGACGTTGCGGCCCTTGGGGCCGAGCGTCACCTTGACGGCGTTGGCGAGGATGTCGACGCCGCGCAGCATGCGCTCGCGCGCGTCCTGGGAGAACCTGACTTCCTTGGCGGCCATGGCGGCTTGCTCCATGTCTGGGCGGCGGCGCCGGCGTCCCTCCCGGCCCCCGCCACGCGGTGCTTAGATAATCCACCGGATCGCGCCTGCAATCGCGATTTCGGCTCAATCGCCGATCTTCGCCGCCGCCTCCCCAGAAGCGCCGCATTCTCTTCGCCAATTGCCGCCCGGGGAGGCGTTGCGCATGGCGACAGAGGGAAGGCGGGGATCGGCGATGACCGCGGCCCCGTCGAAGAATGCCGTCGTCACCGCGAAGATCGCCGCGGCGGTGATCGTCTGGCTGATCGTCGTCGGCCTCCTCCGCAACGGCCTCTCCGTCGACGTCGTCGAGCGGATGGGCGCGCAGATCCTCGACCGGCCGGGCGGGCCGATGACCTTCCGCTTTCTCCTCCAGCCGGCGATGGCGGCGTTCGCCGCATGGCGCGACGGCGTCGCCGACGCCCGGGCGGGACGTCCGCCGTTCTTCTGGTCGCTGGCGAGGGGCGAGGACGTCGGCGGGCGGTTGAAAGAGGCGCTGATCGCGACTGCGCGAATCCTCCTGCTCGGCGTCGTCATGGACGCGATCTACCAGGCGATCGTGCTCGGCAGGTTCTATCCCGGCGAAGCGGCGGTGGTTGCGCTCCTGCTCGCGTTCCTGCCCTATGTCCTCCTGCGCGGGCCGTTCTCCCGCCTCGCGCGCGCCTGGGCGGCGAAATCCACAGGAGCCTGAGCGTGAACGATCTCTCGCCATCCGAGCCGCGCAGACCCGACGTCAACACCGAAACCGCCATGCGCCGAACCGGCATGGCGTTCCAGCGCACCCGGCTCGCGGCCGACCGCACCCTGATGGCGGTGATCCGCACGTCGCTGTCGCTGATCGGCTTCGGCTTCACCATCTTCCAAGTGTTCCAGCGCCTGCGCGAACAGGCGATCATCGCCAAGGACACGGCGCCGCGCAATTTCGGCGTCGCGCTGGTCGGCCTCGGCCTGATCATGCTGGTGCTCGGGATCGCCTATCACGTCCAGTACATGCTGGAGCTGCGCCGGCTGCGCGTCGCCATGGCCCATGACGCATTGATTCACGGCGAGACGACCTTTCCGCCGTCGCTGACCCTGGTCACGGCGCTCGCCCTGCTCGCGATCGGCGCCGCCGCGATCCTGAGCATGGTGTTCCGAATCGGCCCGTTCGAGTGGTGAGGCGTCGCAGGGCGCGTCTCGCAAGCCCAGGACGGCGAGACGCCGTCCCTCCCGCAGCCCCTTCCCGGGCGATTCGCGGCTGATGTCCACCGAATTCCGCTTCGCGAAGCGGCGTCGGCTTTCCCTTCGGCTATGATCCCGGAGCGGCGGTCCGCCGCTAGGGATCAGGGGGAAACATGGTTCTGCCGAGCATCGATCCGCTGGTCGCGGCGGGCGTCATCCTTTCGACGGCGGCGACCGACGCGGTCTACGTGATGTTCACCGCCAATGTCGCGGCCCGGCGCCGCTTCGCCGCGGCGAGCTGGAGCAGCGCCTGGTATCTGCTCTCGGCCTTCGCCGTCATCAGCTACACCTCGAACTGGGTCTATGTCCTGTTCGCCGCAATCGGCTCCTGGGTCGGCGGCTTCCTGTCGATCACCCTGCTCGGCCAGGCGGCGGACCGGCGCGCCGAGTGAGGCGGCGGCGGACGTCGCGCGCCGCAGGGCGCAGGCTTTCGATCGCGCTGCGCGAACGGCGACGTTCGCGGCGGTCGTCTGGGCCCCCGCTTTTTCGCGGGGTGACGCCCGG
>CAMFKX010000464.1 GCA_945957375.1 uncultured Roseiarcus sp. | reverse complement strand
GCGCAAAGGCGCCGGTCGAAAGGTCGAGCGCGGCCAGTCCGTACGCCCAGCGCCCGTCGGCTCCTTTCACCCGCTGGACGGCGACGAGCTGGCGGGCGCGGCTCGGGTCGAGAATGCCGTCCTCGGTGACGGTGCCGGGAGTGACGAGGCGCACCACGTCGCGCTTCACCACCGACTTGCCGCCGCGCTTCTTCGCCTCCGCCGGATCCTCGAGCTGCTCGCACACCGCGACGCGGTGACCGAGCGCGATCAGCCGATTGAGGTAGTCGTCGGCGCGCTCGATCGGCACGCCGCACATGCGGATGTCCTCGCCGTCGTGCTTGCCGCGCTTGGTCAGCACGATGCCGAGCGCTCGGCTCGCGACCTCCGCGTCGTCGAAGAACAGCTCGTAGAAGTCGCCCATCCGGTAGAACAGCAGGCAATCCGGATGGGCGGCCTTGATCTCGAAATACTGCGCCATCATCGGCGTCAGACGGACCGGCGGGGATTCGGCGTTGAGGATTTCGGGGGCGGCGTCCATGGGGCGACCCTAGCAGCCGGTCGACGCTTTCGTCAGGGCGCGGGCGGCGATATCCACGGACGTCCCGCGGCTGCGGCCGCCTTACGACAGGGAAGCCGCCGGCAGCCTGCGATAGGCGCGGGGCGAATGGCCGTACCGCGCCCGGAAGGCGCGGCTAAAATGCGCGGCGTCGTTGAACCCGTAGCGGAAGGCCACGGCCGACACCGACTCCTCGGGCTCGGCGCGCAGCCGCTGGGCGCAGGCCGCCAGGCGCTCGCTCCAGGTCCAGCGCTCGACCGAGAGACCGGCGTCGGCGAACACGCGGTGCAACTGGCGCAGCGAAATTCCCAGCGCCGTTGCGATCATCGTCGGACTGAGATTTGGGTCGCCGAGGTTCAGCGCCACGAACGCCTGCGCCTGCTCGAGCCGGTCGCCGTCCGGCGGCGCTCGCCGGTCGGCCGAGGGGGCATTCGTCAGCGCCGTGCGCAGCAGGTCGAGGGTGATTGTGAGCAGGCTCGCCGCATAGGCTTCCGGCACGCGGCCGAGCTCCCGCGCCAGGGTGCGCATGTGACTGAAGAACAGCACCCCCGGGCCCTCGGCCCCCGACATCGACCGCGCGACGCGCGCGTCGAGGTGCGGCAGCGCGTCGTGGAACAGCGCGCGCGGCGCCATCAGCGTGATCTTGCTCAGCCGGGCATCGTCGCGCACCGAGAAGCTCAACGGCCGCCGGCCGTCCCAGACGCAGAACTCGCCGGCCTCGACAATCGTCGCGGACCCGCCCTGGCTGATCGCCTCGCGCCCTTTGAGGACGTGCAGGACGCCGATGTAATCGGGGTCGCTGCGCCCGATCTCCGCAGCCGACCTGCGTCCGTCGCACGGGTCGCAGACGCAGCGGATGATGCGCGCGGCGCCGAACGCCTGTTCGCTGACGCTGGCCTCGAAGCCGCCTGTAGCGGGGCGCGGCAAATCCCAGTGCAGATGGGTTCGGTTGACCATTTCGCGCCAGCCGTCGAACCGCTGCCCAGGCCGCAGCCTTCGCGTCGACCAGGTCTTGAGGGCAGGCGCGGCGTCCATCGGCGGGGGCCCGGCGGCAAGAACGAATACGGAACGGTATCCGACGCCAACGGCGCTGTCAATCAAGTCCCGGCGGCGCGGCCAGGCAAGACGCGGATCCATGGGAGTGACACGCTCGTCTGGCGCGACAGAGCGCGGCCGGAACAAGCGGCCAGAACATAGGGAGGAGACGACATGCGCGAGGATATCGAGTTCTTGGCCGCGGACGGCGTGACGCTGCGCGGCTGGTTGTACCGCCCGGAGGGGGCGAAGGGGCCGGCGCCGGCGATCGTCATGGCGCACGGGTTCTCGGCCACCAAGGAGATGTACCTCGACAAGTTCGCCGAGGTGTTTTCTGCGGCCGGCATGGTCGTGCTGGTCTACGACAACCGCAATCTCGGCGCGAGCGGCGGCGAGCCGCGGGGACACATCGACCCATGGCGCCAGATCTCCGACTACCGTGACGCCATCACCTTCGTGGGGACACTGCCCGGGGTGGACAAGTCCAGGATCGGCGTCTGGGGTTCGAGCTACAGCGGCGGGCACGTGCTGGTGGTGGCCGCCATCGACCGCCGGGTGAAGTGCGTCGTCTCGCAGGTGCCGTTGATCAGCGGCCTCGCCAACGCCCGCCGACTGGTGCGCGCCGATATGATCGCCGGCCTGCGCGGCGCCTTCGTCGCCGACCGCGAGTCGCGCTACGCCGGCAATCCGCCGGCGCGCATCCCCGTCGCCGCGGAGAAGGCGGGCGACCCGTGCGCGCTGCCGACCGACGACACGCGCGAGTTCTTCCTGGAGACCTGCAAGACCCTCGCGCCGACCTGGGTCAACGACGTGACGCTGCAGTCGGTCGAACTGTTCACCGAATACGAGCCCGGGATCTACATCCCCGCGATCAGCCCGACGCCGTTCATGCTGGTGGTCGCGCTCGGCGACCATCTGGTGCCGTCCGACATGGCGCTGGCGGCCTACGAAACGGCGCTGGAGCCGAAGCGTCTTCTGACGCTGCCCGGCGGGCATTTCGAGGCCTACATCGGCGCCGCCTTCGAGATCTTCGGCGTGTC
>CAMFKX010000463.1 GCA_945957375.1 uncultured Roseiarcus sp. | reverse complement strand
CGACGGCGCCTGCACCTGCTGCTTGGCGGCCGCCAGCGCGGCCTTCTCGACCGACGACAGGAGTTCGCCGGCGGGAGCGGTGGCGCGGCCGGCGGCGATGTCCGCCTCCAGCGACCCGAGGCGATCCATGATCCGCTGCAGCGTCGACTGGACGGCGTCCAGCGCCTCCTGCGTGCGCGGATCCGGGTTCACCTGCACGGGCGCGGTGGGCTGCACCACGGTCTCGGCGAGGGTGGTGGCGACCGACTGGGCGGCGAGCCGCGCGGCCTGCTCCGCGGTGCTCGCATGCGAGCGCGCGGTCTCTTCGAGCTTCTCGAACAGCGAGGAGACCGAGCGCTCCAGGGAGCGCACCGCGGCGTAGCTCTCGTCGTTGCGGCTGAGCGCCTCGGTCATCGAGGCGAGCTGCCGCTCCAAGGCGTCGAACGCCGTCGAGGCGGCGTCGGGGCGGCGGGCTTCGTCGAGCTTCTCGCCGAGCCGCTCGACCATCTCCTCGAGCGGGAAGGCGGGCGCCGCGGCCGGAGCGGGCGCCTCCTCGAGCCGGCGGGCGATCTCGTCGAAGCGCCGTTCGATGACGTCGATGGCGTCGGGGCCGGGCGCGGGGCGGTTCACCTCACCGAGCTTGGCGCCGATCCGCGCCACCATCTCCTCGAGCGGGAAGGCTACCGTCGGAGCGCCTTCGATCCGGCGCGCGATTTCGTCGAACCGACGCTCGACCGCCGAGAAGTCGGGCAGGGCGTCGACGATGCCGCGCATGTCCTGCGCGGTGCTGCGCAGGTCCTCGATGCCGTTCTCGGCGCGGTTGGCGACGAGCTGCTCGAGCGTGGCGCCGATCGCGGCGAGGCGCCGCTCCACGTTGTCCACGGAGGGGGCCGCCGCGGCCGTCCGCTCGACCGCTCCACGCAACGCGGCGATCTGGCGGGCCAGTTCGTCCGTCGGCGCCGTCTGGGGCTGCTGCTGGGCGTTTTCGAGCTTGGTGGCCAGGGCGACGATGTCGGCGCGGATCGCTCCGATGTCGCGCAGCGGCTCGAGCGCCGTGCCGATGGTGCCGAGGTCGCGCGTCAGCCGGTCGAGCGGCTCGCGCAGGGGCGCGATGTCGGGCTGCGAGCGGCGCAGGTCGGCCATCACGTCCGAGAAGCCGGCGAGCGAGCGCTCGATGCCACCCAGGCGCTCGTGCGGATCGAGCATGCGCACGGTGCGCGTGAGGTCGGCGAGGTCGGAACGAAGGTCCTTCAGCGCCGGCCGGGTGTCGCGGCCCCGCAGCTCCTCGAGGCGGGTGGCCAGCTCGGCGATGTCCGTCTTCAGTGCCTCGGTGATCGAATCGCCAACCTGGCGGACCGGCGCCATGAAGTCGTCGCCGTCGAGGATCGCCTGCTTGGCGCGGATCTGCGAGATCGCATCCTCGATGCTGCCGGGGGCAGGGGCCTTGTCGGCCGGGCCGGGCTGGCGCGCGGCCCCGTCGAGCCTCTCGAGGATGGTGCCGAGCGAGGCCTCGATGCGGTCGATGCGCGCGGCCGATGCCTCGGCCTTGGCGTCGGGCCTGTCCATGCGGCCGGCGAGGTCGACGAGCCTGGTCTCCAGGTCCCGCAGCGACTTCTCGACCTTGGGCGGGACGAAACCTTCCGCCTCGCGCCTGTCGAGGGCCTCGATGCGGGTTTCCAGGCGTTCGATGGCCTTGCGCAGGGGCGCCGCGTGGTCGTCCCCGGCCACCGTGCGCTCGATGCTGTCCATCCGCGCGGTGACGAGGCCCAGCGCGTCGCGCAGCGCGGTCGAGGTGCGCTCCTGGGCGGCGGCGATGAGATTGATGTCTTCCCGGCGCCGCGTCTCGGCGCGGTCCATCCACTTGACCATGGAGTCGAGCGCGCCGGCCGTGCGGTCCTCGACCGCCTGGGCCTGGCTGCGGGCTTCGGCCATGGCGCGGTTGAGGACGGACTGCAGGTCGTTGCCGGTCGGGGACGCGGGACGCGCGACGGGTGCGGTGGCGCTGCGGTCCATGCGCGCGAGCTGCGCCGCGATGTCGCGCAGCGTGGCTTCCCGCTGCTCGTGCTCGGTTTCTGCGGCGTTCTCGGCGATCATGGCGTTCAGCCATTCGCCCAGCGTCATGCCGGCGCGGCGGGCCGCTTCCTTGGCCGTTTCGCGCGCATCCGCGTCGACACCCTTCACGCTCCAGGGCATCGTCTGCCTGACTGCCCCGCCAGATCCGGACGGCATTCTCGACCTCATAGCAGCGGACCGACTCCTGCCGGCCGTCGATCGATCCGGCTGCGGCGCAGCGGTATCGACCGTTCCCACTACTTTTGAGTGTCATGGTAAATACACCGTTAATCAGGGTGAATTTCTGGTTAGCGCAACCAACCGGACGACATCGATCAATCCGCCCCGCGGACGCACTGCGCTTGCAATCCGACGCAATAGTTTATATATGAACCATCAAGTCGGCGGCACGCTGGAATGCTTGCCGCCACAAGGATCCGGAGGCGAACGATGCCGAGCTACAGGGCCCCCATCGAGGACGTGACGTTCCTCCTGCAGGACGTCGTCGGGTTCGATCGTCACGGCAATCTTCCAGGCTCTGTCTCTTATACACATCTGACGCTGCCGACGATCGCATAAGTGTAG
>CAMFKX010000462.1 GCA_945957375.1 uncultured Roseiarcus sp. | reverse complement strand
GACCTCGCGGGCGCCGTCGCCGACTGCGCCTACAGTTGGCCTTCCATAACCTAAAGCGCACGAACCGCGGCGCCGAAACGTCTGCCAGCGCGACTTGTCCACAAACGCGCGGCGCGGCGCTTGGGATCGCGCTTGCGCGCGACTACACTAACCATTCCGCGCGGGGCGGCCCGCCTTCCCTGTGTTCCTTTTTTGTTCTAACATAGCTCCGCGGACCGCGCAAGCGCGATTTGCCGAAATTCTAACGTTTAATCCGAGGATTCGATGGCCGGCGCCGAGCGCAAGACGAAATCCACGCCGAAAGACGGCGCCGCCGTCGAGGCGCTGTTCGACGGCCGGGCGATCGTCGTCACCGGCGCGCGCGAGCACAATCTGAAGAACGTCGACCTCGCCATCCCGCGCGACAAGCTGGTGGTGTTCACCGGGCTCTCGGGCTCGGGAAAATCGTCGCTCGCCTTCGACACGATCTACGCCGAGGGCCAGCGCCGCTATGTCGAGTCGCTCTCGGCCTACGCCCGCCAGTTTCTCGAGATGATGCAGAAGCCGGACGTCGACCAGATCGACGGCCTGTCGCCCGCCATCGCCATCGAGCAGAAGA
The DNA here is from genome assembly GCA_945957375.1 of uncultured Roseiarcus sp. Lineage (GTDB taxonomy): Bacteria > Pseudomonadota > Alphaproteobacteria > Rhizobiales > Beijerinckiaceae > Roseiarcus. The sequence continues at coordinate 2,076 of CAMFKX010000462.1, read as the reverse complement.
CGACGTCGAAGAACCCGCGCTCGACCGTCGGCACGGTGACCGAGATCCACGACTACATGCGCCTCCTCTGGGCGCGGGTCGGCATTCCCTATTCGCCGGCGACCGGGCTGCCGATCGAGAGCCAGACGGTCAGCCAGATGGTCGACCGGGTGCTGTCGCTGCCCGAGCGCACCCGCCTCTACCTGCTTGCGCCGGTCGTACGCGGCCGCAAGGGCGAATACCGTAGGGAGATCGCCGACTGGATGAAGCGCGGCTTCCAGCGGGTCAAGATCGACGGCGAATTCTACGAGATCGCCGACGCGCCGGCGCTCGACAAGAAGCTCAAGCACGACATCGAGGTGGTGGTCGACCGCGTCGTGGTCCGGCCCGACATGGCGGCGCGCCTGTCGGAGAGTTTCGAGACCGCGCTCGAGTTGGCCGACGGGCTCGCGGTGGTCGAGTACGCCGACAAGGCGGAAGGCGAGAGCGAGCCGGAGCGCGTCCTGTTCTCCTCGAAATTCGCCTGTCCGGTGTCCGGCTTCACCATCGCGGAGATCGAGCCCCGGCTGTTCTCGTTCAACAGCCCGCACGGGGCCTGCGCGGTGTGCGGCGGCCTCGGCTCGGAGCTGACGGTCGATCCGTCGCTGGTCATCCCCGACCCCAAGCTGACCCTCAAGCGCGGCGCGGTCGCGCCCTGGGCGAAGTCGAGCTCGCCCTATTATCTCCAGACCCTCGACGCGCTCGGCAAGCACTACAAGTTCCGGCTCGACAAGCCGTGGAGCGAGCTGCCCGAGGCGGGGCGCAACGCCATCCTCTATGGCTCCGGCGCGGAAGAGGTCCGCTTCGCCTATGACGACGGCCTGCGCGCCTACGAGGTGAAGAAGCCGTTCGAGGGGGTGATCTCCAATCTCGAGCGCCGCTACAAGGAGACCGAAAGCGAGTGGTCGCGCGAGGAGATCCAGCGCTACATGAGCGCGACCCCGTGCGCGGCGTGCGGCGGCTTCCGCCTGAAGCCCGAGGCGCTGGCGGTCAAGATCGACGGCCAGCACATCGGCGAGGTCAGCCTGCTGTCGGTCAAGGCCGCGGTCGACTGGGCCGAGGGGCTGCCGGCGAAGCTGGACGCGAAGCGCAACGAAATCGCCAACCGGATTCTCAAGGAGATCGTCGACCGGCTGGTGTTCCTGCGCGACGTGGGCCTCGACTACCTGACGCTGGCGCGCGCCTCCGGCACCCTTTCGGGCGGCGAGAGCCAGCGCATCCGCCTCGCCTCGCAGATCGGCTCGGGGCTGACCGGCGTGCTCTACGTGCTCGACGAGCCGTCGATCGGCCTGCACCAGCGCGACAACGCCCGCCTGCTCGACACGCTGCGCCGCCTGCGCAACCTCGGCAACACGGTGATCGTGGTCGAGCACGACGAGGACGCGATCTGGGCGGCTGATTATGTGGTCGACGTTGGGCCGGGCGCCGGCGTCCACGGCGGCGAGATCGTCGCCAGGGGCGCGCCGCAGGAGATCGCCGACAATCCGAATTCGCTGACCGGGCACTATCTGTCGGGCGAGCGGACGGTGACGATCCCGGCCAAGCGGCGCAAGCCCGAGCCGGGCAAGGCGCTGAAAATCGTCGGGGCGCGCGGCAACAACCTGAAAAACGTCACGGTCGAGGCGCCGCTCGGCCTGTTCACCTGCGTCACCGGCGTCTCGGGCGGGGGCAAATCGACGCTCGTCATCGACACGCTCTACAAGGCCGCGGCGCGGGCGCTCAACAACGCCAGCGACCCGCCGGCGGCGCACGAGGCGATCGAGGGGCTCGCCGCGATCGACAAGGTGATCGACATCGACCAGTCGCCGATCGGCCGCACCCCGCGCTCGAACCCGGCCACCTACACCGGCGCCTTCACCCCGATCCGCGACTGGTTCGCCGGCCTGCCCGAGGCCAAGGCGCGCGGGTATCTGCCCGGACGCTTCTCGTTCAACGTCAAGGGCGGCCGCTGCGAGGCCTGCCAGGGCGACGGCGTGCTCAAGATCGAGATGCATTTTCTGCCCGACGTCTACGTCACCTGCGACGTGTGCAAGGGCAAGCGCTACGACCGCGAGACGC
>CAMFKX010000461.1 GCA_945957375.1 uncultured Roseiarcus sp. | reverse complement strand
CCGCCATGGTGCGCCACGGCGACACGATCGCGATCGGCGGCGGCCTCTCGTCGCGCGAGCCGATGGCGATCCTGCGGGCGCTGATCCGGCGCGGCGTCGGCGACCTGCGGGTAGTGGGCTCGGCCCACGGCGTCGACGTCGATCTCCTGTGCGGGGCCGGCGCCGTCTCCTGCACGAGCGAAAGCTACGTCGGCTTCGAGCAGGACTTCGGCATCGCGCCCAACTATCGGCGCGCCTGCGAGAGCGGCGCGGTCCGGGTCGACGACGGCTGCTGCTACACGCTGGTCCAGCAGTTGCGGGCCGCGGCGTACGGCCTGCCGTTCATGCCGATCCGCTCCGTGCGTGGCACCGACCTGCCGAAGCTTCATCCGGAATACAAGACCATGACCTGCCCTTACACGGGCGAGGAGCTCTTGCTCGCGCCGGCGATCCGGCCGGACGTCGCGATCCTGCACGCCCAGTACGGCGACGCGCAGGGCAACCTGCGGATCGAGGGGCCGCCCGTCGCCGACGTGCTGTGCGCGCGGGCCTCGCGCCTCGTGGTCGCGACCGTCGAGCGGCTCGTCCCGACCGAGCGGCTCGCCGAACTCGGCGGCGTGACGATCCCCTACGTCTATGTCGCCGGCGTCGCCGAGGCGCCGATGGGGGCGCATCCGACCGCCTGCTATCCGTTCTACGCCTACGACCGGCGCCACACCGCGCTCTACTACGAGGCGGCGAGCGCCGGCCCCGACCGCTTCGCGTCCGACTACCTGCAGCCCTACGTCTTCGACTGCCCGGATCTCGCCGCCTATCGCGCCCGCGTCGGCGGCGAGGCGACCGAGGAGAGGCTCGCCTCGTGGTCGAAGGGGACGGACGCCTGGCGAGCGCTCTACGAGACGGAGGCGGCGCAATGAGCGGGCATTGTTCGTTCGGCGAGATGATGATCGCCGCGATCGCGCGCACCGTCGAGGACCGGACGCTCGCCTTCCACGGATACGGCTCCCCGCTCGTGCAGATGGCGCTGCACGTGGCCAAGCGGACCCACGCTCCCGGCCTCGCGCTCGTCGCCGGCGCGACCTACGGGGTCAATCCGCGGCCGCCGTTTCTGACCCCGACATCGAACGACTGGGCGCTCGACAGGGGCGCGGCCTGCGCGCTCGACATCGAGGAGCTGTTCGATCTCGCCGCCTCCGGTCGCGTCGGGCGCATGTTCCTTTCGGGGCTGCAGATCGACCGCTGGGGCAATTGCAACGTCACCAGGCTTGGCGGCGAGCGGATGACGATGAAGCTGCCCGGCGGCGGCGGCGGCTGCAATCTCTCCTGCGACGTCGAGCGCGTCACCCTGTGGACGGGCGGCCATCGCTCCCCGCCCGACAAGGCCGGCCGCCGTCGCTTCCGGCTCGTCGAGCGCTGCGACTTCGTCACGAGCCTCGGCCACCGCGGGGTCGACGGGCGCGACCGTCGGGCGCTCGGCCATCTGGGCCTCGGACCGCAGTGGCTGGTCACCGACCTCTGCCTGTTCGACTTCGACCACGACGGCCACGCGCGCGTGGCTGCGCTCTATCCCGACGTCACGCTGGACGAGGTGCGCGAGAACACCGGCTTCGAGATCCGCACGGCCGCGACGGTCGGCGTGATCGCGCCGCCGTCACGGGAGGTTCTGGAGATCATCCGCTCGCTCGATCCGCTGCGCGTCCACGAGCGCGAGGTCCGGTCGGAGGATCGTCATCGCCGTTTCGAGGTTGCGGCATGAGCGGCGAGGCATCGGCGGCCACGGCGGGCTCTGCGCCGGAAAGCGGCCTCGGGCGCGACTGGCGCAACTACGTCGAGCTCCCCTACCGGGGCGTGAGCGTCCAGCCCTATGCGGGCGAGATGAGCGAGGCGGCGATCTCGGCCCATCTCCTCGGCCGCGAGGCCTACCGCCGCACGAACGCGATCGTCCTGCACCGCGCCGACGGGGCGCATGCGCTCGTCGCCGTCGGCCGGCGCGACACCGGGCCGCTGTTCGCGCCGATCGAACGCCTCGCGGTGCTCGCCCTGCCGGAGACCTGCCGCTTCGTGGTCGACCCCGACACGGACTGCGGAAATCCCTCGGCGCTCGCGCGGGCGGCGGAGAAGCACGGCGTCGGCAAGGACGGCACGCTGATCTGCCAGGGCAAGTTCGACCACGTCAATTTCATCCACCGCCCCGATCCGCTGACCCTCCGCGTCGTGGAGGTGAGCCCGCCCGACCCGCCGAAGCTGCTCGCGCTCGTCGAGCACGTGCTCTCCTACGCCGACCTGCCGGCGATCCGGATCGTGTCCGAGACGATCGCCTTGCGCGATCTCGCGTCCGGCGTGCGCCCCGAGGCCTTCCTCGTCCCCTGCCGATCGGGCGGGCTCGACGACCTCGACGCTCCGGTGATGTTTCTCGACGAGCGTCCGCCGGAACGGCGCGACTGGACGATGATCGGTTGCGAGCGGAGCCTCCAGTTTCATCGCCACTACTACGGGGACGAGCCGCCGCGGATCGAGATGTGCCCGAGGGCGCTCGCCCGGCCGTCGGCGGAGCGAACCCTCCTCAAGTGCTGCCTGCTCGAATTCGACATCGAGCGCGAAGGCGACACGGTGATCGTGCCCTGGGGCTCGGACCTGAAGATGATCGAGCGGGCGCTCAAGGAGATCGTGCGCGATGCTGGCCAAGACTGACAGGCCCTGGCAGGGCGTGCTCGCCCTCGACGCCGCCGCCGACCGGCGCGAGCCGCGCCCG
>CAMFKX010000460.1 GCA_945957375.1 uncultured Roseiarcus sp. | reverse complement strand
GGTTCAGCTCGGTCTCGCTTCTCCTGAGCCGTCCGCGCGACCCCCCACCCCGACCCTCCCCCACAAGAGCCTGCGCCCGGGCGCGCGCAAGCGCGACCCGGGTGGGGGAGGGGATTTGGCGGCAGCGCCACGATCTGCAGCCCCTCGCCATGCTCCAGCAAATCCTCCAGCCTGAGCCAGCACTCGCCTTTCGGCGCGCGCAGGTTTCCGGCGGTGAGGATGCGGCAGAGGCGGCCGTAGGCGGCGCGGTCCCTCGGATAGGCGAGGAGGTCGGGCGTTCCGTCGTCGAAGGCGAGGCGCGCGCCGGTGACGACGCGCAGGCCCGCCGTCGCCGCCCGGTTCTCGCGCGCGTAGACATGGGCGCGTACGACGCCCGCGAGCGTGTTGCGGTCGGCGATCCCGATTCCGGCGAGCCCCAGTTCGGCCGCGCGCGCGACCATCTCCTCGGGATGCGAGGCCCCGCGCAGGAACGAGAAATTCGTCGCCGCCGCCAATTCGGCGAAGCGCGGTTCGACCCGGATCATCCCCTTCTCCCCGCAAAACGGGGAGAGGGCAGCTGGCGAAAATCAGATAGCGCCCCCTTCTCCCCTTGCGGGAGAAGGGGGCGCCGAAGGCGACGGATGAGGGGTCGGCGCCGCGAGGCGCGCTGACGCGCGCCCGCCCCCTCACCCCTGACCCCTCTCCCGCGAGGGGAGAGGGGAACGCAGCCTGCGTCTTTCACCATGGCAGGCCACATCGGGCGAGAATCGTGTTCAGCACAGACTCCCGTTGCTGCAAAACCTCGTGATTCCAGAAGCGCAGGACGGAGAATCCCTGCTGGCGAAGCCAATCGTCGCGCGAGACGTCGTGGCGACGCTCGGCATGTTGGGATCCATCGCATTCGACGACGAGGCGGCGCTCGAAAGAGACCAAATCGACGATATAGACCCCGATGGGAACCTGGCGACGCCACTTTATTCCTTGCAGCTTGCGATCTCTCAGAAGTCGCCACAATGCGCTTTCCGCCTCCGTCGGTTCGGCGCGCATCGCGCGGGCGTGGCGCTTGGAGGAAACGGGCACGTTGTTGCGCATGACTGCCTGCCTGTCTTGACTTGCCCTCATCCGGCCGGCTTCGCCGGCCACCTTCTCCCCGTGAACGGGGAGAAGGGTTATCCGAAAACTCCGTGCATGAACCATTTCGCCCGCTGCGTTTCCGAACCCCACAGGCCCTCGCGGTAGAGCCAGAAGCGGCGGCCTGACGAATCCTCGGCGCGGAAATAGTCGCGGGTCGGGCCGCCGTCGCGGCGCCACCAGGGCGGGGCGATGCGCTCGGGGCCCTCGATGGCGGCGACGTCGTGCAGCACCCGCCGCCAGCGGAAGCGCAGCGGCGGGCCGTCGGGGATCTCCGCCAGCGCCTCGATCGGCTCGGGGCGGACGAAGAGCCGCAGCGGGCGGGCGGGGGCCTCGCCCTCATCCGACGGCCTTCGGCCGCCGCCGTCTCCCTGAGGGAGAAGGGACGCGCTCCTCTCCCGACTGCGGCCCGAAAGCGCCGGCGTGGCGCTCTCGGCCTGTTCGGGCAGATGCGCCTCGACGAGGTCGCGTCGGGTTACAGCCTGCGCGCCGAGCCTTGCGCTGAGCCGGTCGACGAGGTCGGCCAGCGCCCGGGCGCGCTCGGCCTCGTGCGCCCGCTCGATCTCGCTCTGCGAGGGCGCGAGCGGCTCGGCCGCGAGGCAGGCGAGGCGCATCAGGTCGACGCCGAAGCCGGCGTCGATTGCGTCCTCCTGCGGGCTCGCGAGCTTTTCGGCGAACAGGCGCACGAGCGCGCGCGCCTCGTTCAGCGGCCGCGAGGCGCCGACCGCGACGCGGCGCACCGCGCCGTCGACCCGATAGAGCGACAATTCGACCCGCCGCGCCCCCTTCGCCTGCCGCTCGAGCAGCACGACGAGGTCGTCGGCGAGCTTGCGCAACGACAGTTCGATCGCCTCGAGCGACTGGATGGGCGAGGCGAAGCGTCGTTCGGCGGCGAAGTCGGGCGGGGGAAAGCGCGGCGCGATCGAGACGCGCGCGAGGCCCCGGAGCTCGTCGAGCCGCGCGACCGCCATCGGCCCGAACCGCGCGGTGATCGGCGCGCGCGGCCGGAACGCCACGTCGCCGATCCGGCGCAGGCCCGCCCGCGCCATGTCGGCGACCGTCTTGTCGTCGAGGCCGAGAGCGGCGAGCGGCAGGTCGTGGAAGAGTTTTGCGAACGCCTTCTCGCTCAGATCCTCCGGCGCGGTCTTGTGCGGCGAGAAGCGGGCGAGCGCCCAGGCGGCGCGCGGATGGCCGGCGACGCCGGCGACCGCCGTGAGTCCCTGCGCGGCGAGGCGCGCGCGGGCGTCCTCCACGAGCCCCTGCTCGCCGCCGAACAGATGGGCGACGCCGGAAATGTCGAGCATCAGCCCGTCGGCGCCGTCGAGCGCCGCGAGCGGGGTGAAGCGCGAGGCCCAGTCGCACAGGCGCTCGAGCAGCCGCCGCTCCTCGGCCGGGTTCGCCTCGACCGCGACGAGGCCGGGATGGCGGGCGCGCGCGTCGGCGAGCGAGAGGCCGACGGCGAGGCCCAGCCGCGCCGCGTTGGCGTCGACGCCGACGAGGCGTTCGGCGTTGGCGACCCGGGCGACCGCCGCGAGCGGCGCGCGCGGGTCAATGGCGTGAAGCCGCCGCACGCGGTCGGTCGTCAGCCGCGGCAGCCAGAGCGAGAGAAATCGCCGGGTCGTCAAAGGTTCTCTCCTCG
>CAMFKX010000459.1 GCA_945957375.1 uncultured Roseiarcus sp. | reverse complement strand
CCAGCGCTCGGCCGGCGTGGCGGCAGCCGCGGGCGGCGCTGCGGGCGCCGGTTGCGAGGGGGCGGCGGCCGCGGGGCCGGGAGCCCGGCGCAAGGGCGCGATCATCCCCGCCGGGCGTTCGCCGTCGTTGCGGGTTCCGAGGACGGAGCGCAGCTTGTAGGCGACAAACAACGCCACCAGGGCGAAGATGACGGTCGAAAGGTCGATGTCCGGCATCGGCGTTGCTGGTCCTCGTTGACTCTGGCCCTAAGCGCGCGAAAGCGCGCTAAATATCTAAGCGCTCGGCGGACATTTGGCTAGGCGCGGCGGCGGGCCTTGCGCGTGCGGCCCATTGCCTTCATGCCTCGGGCGGACGGACCTTGGAAAGGGATCAGGCGTGACGGACGGGGCGGTGGTCGGGGTCGCCGGAGCGGGGGCCTGGGGGATGGCGCTCGCCAACGCGGCCGCGAACGCGGGCCATGACGTCGTGCTATGGGGACGCGACGGGGAAGCCATGCGCGCGATGCAGGCCTCCCGGCTCAACCCGAAGCTTCCCGGCGTGCGCCTCGCCGATCGGGTCGCCGCCGCCGGCGACCTCGCCGCGCTCGCTCCGGCTCAGGCGATTCTCGTCGCCACGCCCGCCCAGGCGACCCGGGAGGCGGCGGCGCGGCTCGCGACGCTGCCGGGTTCGGCGCCGCTGGTGGCCTGCGCCAAGGGCATCGAGCGCGGCTCGCACGCTTTCATGACCGAGGTCTTGCGCGCCGTCGCGCCGGGCCGCGCCGCGGCGATCCTGTCCGGGCCGTCGTTCGCCGCCGACGTCGCGGCCGGCCTGCCGACCGCGGTGACGCTCGCCGCCGCCGACGAGGCGCTCGCCCGCGCGCTCTGTCGTCTGCTGCACGGGCCGAACCTGCGACTCTACCATTCCACCGACGTGCGCGGGGTCGAGATCGGCGGCGCGGCCAAGAATGTGCTCGCGATCGCCTGCGGCGTCGCCGCCGGACGGGGCCTCGGCGCGAGCGCGGTCGCGGCGCTGACCGCGCGCGGCTTCGCCGAACTGCGCCGCTTCGGCGAGGCGTTCGGCGCGCGCGGGGGAACCCTCATGGGCCTGTCCGGCCTCGGCGACCTGGTGCTCACCTGCTCGTCGCCGCAATCGCGCAATTTCGCTTTCGGCGTGGCGCTCGGGCAGGGCCTGCCGATCGCCGAGGCGAAGGCGCGCGGGCTCGCCGAAGGCGCTTTCACCGGCGCAGCGCTCACCGAAATGGCGCGCGAGCGCGGCGTCGAATTGCCGATCGCCGCCTGCGTCGAGGCGCTGGTCGAAGGTCGGCTCGACGTCGCCGGCGCGGTCGGCGCCTTGCTCGGCCGCCCGCCGAAAGGCGAGGAGTGAACCCCGGCCGAACGTCAGGTTGAGGCGCGCGGCCGCAGCAGGGGCGCGATCGCCGCCACCAGATCCCGCAGGCGAAAGGGTTTGGCGATAAAATCGTTCATCCCGGACGCGAGCGCCGCCTCGCGCTGGGCCGCCATCGCGCCCGCGGTCAGCGCGATCACCGGCAGGTCGACGAGACCCAATTCGCCGCGGATCGCGCGCGTCGCCTCGAGGCCGTCCAGCTCGGGCATCTGCACGTCCATGAGGACGACGTCGAAGGCGTCCGGGCTTTCGCGCAGCCGCTCGACCGCCATCCGCCCGTCGACCGCCTCCGCGCAGGTCGCGCCGCTCAGCGACAGGAGCCGGACGGCGATTTCGCGGTTGGTGTCCGCGTCGTCGACGACCAGCACGCGCACGCCGTCCAGCCGTTTTGCGCCCTCTCGCGCCGCCGGCTTCTCCGGACTCGCCGGCGCCGGGCGGAACGCGACGGTGAACCAGAATTCGCTGCCCTTGCCCGGTTCGCTCTCGACGCCGATCGCGCCGCCCATCAGCGCCGCCAGCCGTTCCGCAATTGCGAGCCCGAGGCCGACGCCGCCCGCCTTGCGCTGCGTCGTGCGGTCGCCCTGGGCGAACGGTTGGAACAGTCCGGCGATGTTCTCCGCTGGGATGCCGACGCCGGTGTCCCGCACCGCGAAGCAGAGCCGGATCGATTCCGCGCTTCGTTCAAGCCCCCGAACCGAAATCGCGACCTCGCCCGTATCGGTGAACTTGATCGCGTTTCCGACCAGATTGGTCAGGATCTGCGCAAGCCGGATCGGATCCCCGACGAAATCCGGCAGGCCCTCCGGCAACGGCTCGGCGCGAAGCGAAAGGCCTTTGGCGTCCGCCGACATCGCAAAGGTTTCCGCGACGTTACGGACGACGTCGCCGAGCGAGAACTTGATTTCGTCGAGGTCCAGCCGCCCCGCCTCGATCCTGGCGAGGTCGAGCACGTCGCTCAGCATCACGAGGATGTTGTGGCCGGCGGAATCGAGCGTGCGCACATATCGGGCCTGCGTCTCGTCGAGCGGGCTGTGTTGCAGCAGCTGGGTGGTGCCGACGATGGCGTTGAGCGGCGTCCGGATCTCGTGACTCATGTTGGCGAGGAAGATCGATTTCGCCCGGCTCGCCGCCTCCGCCTGCGCCTTCGCCTGTTCGAGCGTGCGCTGCGTCCGCAGCCGGCCGCTGATGTCGCGCGCGGAGCTGTAGATGTAGCTTCGGCCGCCGATCTCCACCGCCTTGCTGCTGATCTCGACGTCGATCACCGATCCGTCCTTCCGGCGGTGGCGGGTTTCGATCAGGGCGGATTCACCGCTGCCGGCCATCCTGCGGAAGGCGGCGCGAAGCTCGTCGGCGGTCGAGACGACGTTGAAGTCGGTAATGT
>CAMFKX010000458.1 GCA_945957375.1 uncultured Roseiarcus sp. | reverse complement strand
GGGCTCAACGATCTGCGCTGGCTGATCGGCCTGGAGCTGCGCCGCACCCATGACCGCGCCCGGCTCGATTCGCTGCGCGCGGTCGCGCCGGACCGGATCGGGTCCGGCGGCTTCGGCCCGCGTCCCGGCCTGCCGCAAGGCGAGGCGGCGCTGCACGCGCGCGACAAGCTGCGCAAGGCGGAGGATCGTGTCGGTCCGGCCGCCTGGCCGATCCTGACCCGGATCGTGATCGAGGGCGCGGGCGTGCGCGAGTGCCGCGGCTTCGTCCCCGAATTGGCCACCCCGTGGCGCGCCGACGCCGTGGTGACCGACCGGCTCAGGGTCGGGCTCGACCTCCTGGGCGCGCTGATGGGCGTGGTCGGGGGCAGGGCGCGGAGGGATTGATCGATGCGGGTACATCCTCGCAATCGCGCGCGAGCGGCAAGTCCGGAGCGGCGACTGCCGCGGCAAGCGCCCGGCCGCGACCCGCGCGGGCGGTCTGCAGGGAACTCCCAAGCCGACGACGCGAATGGCATGTCGAGCCGCCAACCTCATCCTGAGCTTGTCGAAGGATGAATCCAGCGGACCCCAGGATCAGCGCCCTCTGGAGCGTCCTTCGACAGGCTCAGGACGAGGTTTGAGCGATACGTCGCCGAGGGCGCGAGCGCGCCAAATCGGCGCCAAACCCTTGATGCGAAAGGCGCGCTCGCAAAAAGTCCGCGTCAGCGGCGGCTCAGCCGCCCATTCTGGCGACCAGCGCGTCGGAGACCTCGAAGTTGGCGGTGACGTTCTGGACGTCGTCGTTGTCCTCGAGCGCCCCGATCAGGCGCAGGATCTTTTCTCCCGCCTCGTCGTCGACCGCGATGGTGTTCTGCGGCCGCCACACGAGCGCGGCCTTGCGCGGTTCGCCGAACTTCGCCTCGAGCGCCTTTTGCGCCTCGGCCAGCGCTTCGACCGAGGTGATCACCTCGTGCTCCTCGGGGCCGGAGACGACGTCGTCGGCGCCCGCCTCGATCGCGGCCTCGAGCATCGTGTCGTCGTCGGCGACCTTGCGCTCGAACACGATCAGGCCGACCCGGTCGAACATGAACGACACCGCGCCGGTCTCGGCGAGCGAACCGCCGGCCTTGGTGAAGTTGGAGCGCACCTCGCCCGCGGTCCGGTTGCGGTTGTCGGTGAGGGCTTCGACGATCACCGCGACCCCGCCGGGGGCGTAACCCTCGTAGCGGACCTCGTCGTAGGTCTCGCTGTCGCCGCCGGAGGCTTTCTTGATCGCCCGCTCGATGTTGTCCTTGGGCATGTTCTCGGCCCGGGCCGCGATCACGGCGGCGCGCAGGCGGGGGTTCATCGCCGGGTCGGGCATGCCGAGCTTGGCCGCGACGGTGATTTCGCGCGCGAGCTTGGAGAACAGCTTGGAGCGAATCGCGTCCTGCTTGCCCTTCTTGTGCATGATGTTCTTGAACTGACTGTGGCCTGCCATACATCGCCTCGAAATTGCGCGCCCCGCGCGCCGGAGCTGGAACGAGCGCGCCCGGGCGCGCTGGTGAAATGGGAAAACGGCCCCCTATACGCCGCGCCTGCGGCTTAGGGAAGGCGCGAGGAGATCGTCATGGCGCCTGTCCCGATCGTGGTCGCACCCGGCGTCGCGTTCTTCCCCGGATACCTCGACCGCGCCGCTCAGGAGGCCTTGCGCGAGGCGACCCGCGCGGTCCTCGCCGAGGCGCCGCTCTATCGCGCGCGGATGCCGAAGACCGGCCGTCCGCTGTCCGTGCGGATGAGCAATTGCGGGGTTCTCGGCTGGATGTCCGACGAGGCCGGCTACCGCTACCAGCCGACCCATCCGGAAACCGGCCGCCCGTGGCCGCCGATCCCCGAGGCGCTCTTGGCGGCCTGGGCGGACCTCGCTCCCGGCGCGCCGCCGCCCGAGGCGTGTCTGATCAACGTCTACGACGCCGATGCGCGCATGGGCCTGCACCAGGACAAGGACGAGCAGGACCGCTCGGCCCCGGTGGTGTCGCTGTCGCTCGGCGACCCGGCGCTGTTCCGCATCGGCGGGCTGACGCGCGCGGGGCCGACCCGCTCGTTCCGGATCGAATCGGGCGCCGCGCTGACCTTCGGCGGCCCGGCGCGTCTCGCCTTCCACGGCGTCGACCGCATCTTCCCGGGCGGGTCGACGCTGCTCGCGGGCGGCGGGCGAATCAACTTCACCCTGAGGCGCGTGACGCCTGCGTGATCAGGGCGCGGCCTTGGGGCCTCCCTTGGACACGCCCACCATGGCCGGGCGCAGCACCCGGTCGCCGATCGTCCAGCCGGTCTGGACGACCTGGGACACCGTGCCGGAGGGAACGGTCGGGTCGGGCGCCTCGAAGATCGCCTGATGAAAGTGCGGGTCGAATTTCTGCCCCTGCGGGTCGAGCTTCTTGACGCCGTGGCGCCCGAGCGCCGCCTCGAGATCGCGCGCCGTCAACTCGACGCCCTCGATCAGCGACTGGACCTGCGGTTCGGCGGCCGCGCGCGCTTCGGCCGGCAGGTGCTCGATCGCGCGGGAGAGATTGTCGACCACCGTCAGCATGTCGCGGGCGAAGCTGGTGACGCCGTAGGTCTTGGCGTCGGCGACTTCGCGCTCGGTGCGGCGGCGCAGGTTCTCCATCTCCGCCAGCGTGCGCAGGATGCGGTCCTTGAGCTGGCCGTTCTCGGCGTTGAGCGCCTCGACCACCGCGAAGGCGTCGCGCTCGGGCGATTCGGCCGCGGCCGTATCCGCGCCCGCGGGCGGCGTCGCTTCGGCGCGTTCGTCGTTCACATC
>CAMFKX010000457.1 GCA_945957375.1 uncultured Roseiarcus sp. | reverse complement strand
GCGCCGCGACCCGGGCGCAGCGCCGCGCGCTCGAACTCGCGCAGCGGGGCGAGCGCGCCGATTTCGCCGCCGTTCTTGCCGACATTCTCAAGCGCGACGCCCGCGACGCGGAGCGCGCCGCGGCGCCGCTCAAGCCGGCCGAGGACGCCGTCCGCCTCGACACGACCGCGCTCGGCGTCGAGGCCGCGGTTGACGAAGCGGCGCGGATCGTCGAGGCGGCGCGGATCAAGGCCTGACGACCGCGCCGCTTCGGGATCACGCGGCGTCGCTCGAGGTCCGGATCTGGGTGGCGCGCAGGCGGGCGATGGCTTCGTCGATTTCCTGCCGCTGCCGCTCGAGATGGCCGAGCTGGTTGGCGATCTGCTGAGGCTGAAGCCGCTGCTCGAGATCCAGCGTCTCGTTTCCGCCTTTGCGGCCGATCAGATCGCTGATCTCCGACAACGTGAAACCGAGTTTCTTGCCCCTGAGAATCATGCCCATGCGGATGCGATCGGACTCCCGGTAGAAGCGCATGTTGCCCTCGCGTCGGGGCTTGATCAGTCCGCGATCCTCGTAAAAGCGCAGCGTGCGCAGGCTGACGCCGTGCAACCGCGCCATCTGGCTGATCGTCATCTCGTCCGGGCCGGAACCGCGCTCGGGCCCGGACTCGGCCCGGACCTGCGCGGCCGGAGACGCGACGCTGGGGGAATAACTGATGGTCGACAACCGGCTCATGGCCACTCCTTTTCGCGGCGCCGATGGGTTTGCGCCAATCTGATCGCGCGCCAGCGCGACTGAATGTCACTATGCACAACGGTAGATTAATTGCAACCAAGAGTTGCATCATGCAACCAAACAACACGACGGTGACGCAAATCATCGGACTGCACGGAAAGCGGGCCCTTAACGGTTTGTTCACCGTGACGACCGAATGATCCCGCAGGGCGCGGCGGCCTGGCGCGCCGCAACCCAAGCGCCTGTAGCGGTCGAGGCATGAGCAAGAGCACGGCGTGGGGTACGGTAGGCGTGAGCCCGGACGCGCAACGCCTGGCGGAGCAAGCCGCGAGCCGCGCCGGCGTCCGTCTCGAGGAATGGCTGAGCCGAATGATCGCCGAGAACGCTCCGGACGACGCGCGCGCGCGGCCCGAAACGACAGGCCGAACGCCTGCGTCGGAAGGCGCGACCGAAGCGGACGCGTGGCCGCGGTTCGGCGCCGGCGCCATCTCCGTGCGCGAGCTTCAACTGCGGCTGGAGGCGACCGCCGGTCGACGCGCGGAGCGCGGCGACACGGCGACAGCGACCGATTCGGGGCTCGTTCGGCCCGCCGGACCCCTTGATGGCGACGATCGGTCCGCCGCAATTGCGGACGCCGCGCCGACCCCGGACAGGGATTCGGCCACGAACGCGGCCGCGCCTGCTTCGTCCTCCCAATCTTCTTTCGATCTCGCCGCCGCGCTCGCCCAGATCGCTTCGCGCCGCAGGGCGCTCGACGCTCGTCAGGCCCACGACGGCCTGGAGCCGCAGCGGCGCGCCGCCCGCCCTTCCCCAAATGCGGACAATCGCGCTTCCCGTTCGACGGGTTTCTCCGGGGAAGAGTCCCCGTCGGCCGCGACCCGGAACGAGACGGCGGATCCCTTGCGCAGCGACCTTCGCGCCGTCGCCGAAACGCTGGAGGCGCTACGCCGGGAATGGTCGTCGGCGAAAGCCAGCGACCGCGAACTGGCGGCGATGCGAGGCCAGATCGTGGCGCTGCGCCGCGACCTGGCGGCGGTCGCGCCCCGCGATGCGGTCGAAGCGCTTGAGCACGCGCTCGGCGACCTCGATCAGCGGGTCTCCACGCTCGGTCGACAGCAGCGGCTCGATGCGCTGCTCGACCCACTCGATCTGCCGGACGCGCTGGGAGCCGTGCGCCGCCAGGTCGAGGAGGTGCACGAAATTCTCGTCGCCGCGGCGCGGCGCAGCGTTCCACTCGAACGCCTGGAAGGTCAGATCGCCGACCTTGCGGGGCAGGTCGAACGGCTCGACGCGCGGGTCTCGACCGCGCTGGCGACCGAAACCGCGCCGGAGGACGCGGCTGCGCCTCGGGCGTTCGGCGACGAATCGACGGCCGCTGTGCTTATGTCGTTGGAGCGGCGCCTCGAGGACATGGCGAGGCGGCTCGACGAGAACGCCGCCGCGCTGATCGAGACGCGGTCGGACGTGCGCCAGGTGGACGTCGCCGCTCGCCGCATCGAAGCGGCGCTGCAGGAATCGCAAGCGGCGGCGACGCGCGTCGAGGCTTCGGTCAATGCGCTCAACGCCCGGTTCGACCTCGAAGGCGAGGGGTCGCTGTCGGCGCTGCTCCGCGATCTCGGGGCGAGACTCGAGCGCGAGCCTGCGCGCTCGGCCGATCTCGTCCCGGTCGCGACGGAGCGAACCGCGCGCCGCGCGCCCGATTCCGATCGTCAGCCGCTCGACGACCTCGCGGAGAGCGTCATCCGGAGGTTCGAGGAGCGCTTCGGTCAGGGCGCGATCGCGGAGATCGCCGAGCGGATCGCCCGGCTCGACGGCCGGCTCGAGGCGGTGGCGGGCCGTCTCGGCGAGGCCGGCGCCATCGAGCGCCTGGCCCGCGACCTCTTGCAGGAGCTTCGCGCTCGCCCGGCCGCCGCAGCATCCGCGAGCGGCGCGGCGCTGGCGGAGCAAGTGGCGGCGCTCCGGTCGGATCGGACAGCGTCGGAGCGGCGGATGGAGTCGCTGCTGCAAGGCCTCCAGGACGTGCTCGACAGACTGTCGGAGCGTCTTCCCGCTCGCGCCGCGCTCGCTCCCGCGCGGTCGCCGGCGGAAGAC
>CAMFKX010000456.1 GCA_945957375.1 uncultured Roseiarcus sp. | reverse complement strand
GGGCGGCGGGACGCCGCCCCTCCGGGTTCCTCGTCCAGAGGGCGCGCGTCTCGCGCGCCTGGGCGGCGGGACGCCGCCGCTCCGGGTTTCTCGTCCGGAGAGCGCCCGTCTCGCGCACCCTGGGGCGGCGGGACGCCGCCCCTCCTGGCTCCTCGTCCGGAGGGCGCCCGTCTCGCGCGCCTGGGCGGCGGGACGCCGCCCCTCCGGGCTCCACGGAGGGTGCGCGTCTCGCGCACCCTGGCGCGGCGGGACGTCGCCCCTCCTGGCTCCTCGTCCGGAGGGCGCGCGTCTCGCGCGCCCGGGGCGGCGGGACGCCGCCCCTCCGGGGTCTTTGCGTTTCAGCCGACGGCCTCGACCGTGGCCGGCTTGCCGCCGCCTTGCGGCCGGAACGCGATGCGGCGCTTGTGGAAGGCGTTCAGCGTCGAGCGGTGGCCGATCGAGACCAGGGTGGCGTTCGGCAGCGAAGAGGCGATGGCGCGGTAGAGGGCGGCCTCGCTCTCTTCGTCGAGCGAGGCGGTCGCTTCGTCGAGGAACAGCCAGTCGGGCTTGGCCAGCAGCGCGCGCGCGACCGCGAGCCGCTGCTGCTCGCCGCCGGAGAGCCGCATCTGCCAGTTGTCCTCGTCGTCGAGCCGGTCCTGGAACGCGGGCAGGCCGACCTTGACCAGCGCCTCGCAGAGCTGCTGGTCGTCGAAGGCGGAGGCCGCGGCGGGATAGGCGAGGGCGTCGCGCAGCCGGCCGATCGGCAGATAGGGGCGCTGCGGCAGCAGCATCAGCTTGGCGAAGGCGGGCTGGCGGATTTCGCCCGAACCATAGGGCCAGAGGCCGGAAATGGCGCGGAACAGGGTGGACTTGCCGACGCCCGAGGGGCCGACCACCAGCGTCGATTCCTGCGGAACCAGCGCGAGGTCGCCGATGTGGGCGAGCTTGCGCCCGTCCGGCAGGGCGAGGTCGACGTCGGGCAGCGACAGGATCGGGCCGGAGGCGGGCGCGGCGTGGATGCGCGGCTCGCGCGTCTCCCGGGCGCGGGCGTTCTCGAAGGCTTCCTCGAACGAGGTCAGACGCCGGATCGCGGCCGAGAAGTCGGCGAGGCCGACGTAGCGGTCGACGAAGAAGTTCATCGAGCCGTTGACCGCGCCGAAGGCGTCGGCCGACTGGCTGAAACGGCCGAAGTCGACCACCTTGAGGAAGTAGAACGGGGCCACCACGACATAGGGGATGATGACGGAGATCTGGCTGTAGAACTGGTTGAAGGCGATCAGCCAGGTGCGCACCCGGATGATGCGCTGGATGGTGTGGAACACGTCCTGGAACACCGTGCCGGCGCGGTCGATCTCGCGGTCCTCGCCCTTGAGCATCGCGATCTGTTCGCTGTATTCGCGGATGCGCGCGAGGTCGAAGCGGAAGTTCGCCTCGACCGCCTGCTGGCGGAAATAGAGCCGCGACAGTCGCCGGCCGATCAGGTGGGTGACGCCGGTCGCCACCGCCGCGTAGAGCGTCGCCACCCAGAACAGGAAGCCGGGGATGTGGACGCCGAAGATCGGCGCGTTGAGCGCGTTCGAGATGCCCCACAGGATGATCGAGAACGAGACGAGGTTGGTCGCCGAGGAGATCAGCTGGATGGTGTAGTTGTAGATGCCCGCGTTGCCGGAATTGATGCCGGTGCCGGAGCCGTTGATGAAGCCGCCGACGTCCTGCGAGATACGCTGGTCGGGGTTGTCCGCTTCGCCGCCTTCGAGCGCGAGCTTGTAGTGCATCGAATGCAGGAGCCAGCGCGAGGTGAACGAGGCGGTCATCCAGCGCCGCCATTGCAGCACGAAATTCGAGGCGATGAAAAACTCGATCAGGCCGGACAGGATGGCGATGAAGGCGAGCGGCACGAACACCCAGATCAGCTGATACCAGAAGGCGACCCGGTGGGCCTCGTCGGCGACCTGGATGGCGTTGCCGAAATCGCGCTGGAAGAAGTTGAAGCGCAGGCCGATCGCGACCTGGAACTGGTTGATCAGGATCAGCAGCCACACATTGACCCGGGCGTAGAGATCCTGGCGGACGATCATCCGCCGCAGCGGCCACGGCCGGATCGAGATCGGCGTCTGCGCGGCGAAGAACGGATCGGCGATGCTCGTCATCCGCTTCACCATGCCGAGGTGCGAGACGGCGAAGATGGCCAGCACGAAGATCGCGGTCGCGAGCGGCAGGTAGGTCGGGAGCTGGTATTCCTCCAGCCCCTTGGGCCACCAGCCGACCAGCGCGATCAGGTCGGCGACGCCGAAGATCACCGTCTCGGCGACGAACAGCTCCGACAGCATGGTGAGGAAGGTCGAGAGCCTCCAGCGCGGCAGGGAGGCGACGGCGGCGAGCGCCGAGACGATGCCGATCAGGATCGTCATGCCGTTTTCTTCATAGGCCCCGACGACCAGGGCGAGGACGGCGAAGGCGGCGAGACTCAGCATGCGCATAGGCGGTCGGACCCTGTGACGGCGACAAAGCGAAGGCGGGCGATAGCAGAGCGGCGCGGGCAAAAGAAGGGCGCGCGGTTTTCCGGATCGTGAAATGTTGGCAAGGTCGGCTCGAGTTCGGCCGAAAGAGGTCGCTGCGCGGCGATCGCCAAGCGCCAGTCCCGGCGCTGGATCATCCCGAGGGCTCGCCGATCAAAGGCGGAGGCCGCCGCCATCGGCGGCGCGGGAGGCGTTCGGGGATTCGGGCGTGACCGGGCGGATCGGGGCGAAGCGCTCGGCGCGTTGGCCTGTGCGAGGCGGGGGCGCTCGCGCCGGGCGGGGCGGTCGGGCTCATCGGCGAGCCCGAGCGCCTTTTATCGCCGCGCTCGCGAAGCG
>CAMFKX010000455.1 GCA_945957375.1 uncultured Roseiarcus sp. | reverse complement strand
AACGGGCCATCTACACCGGGCGCGCAATCGACGCAAGTTTTCCCGGCTTTTGCGTTTCCGGCTCTCGCCGCCTTGCGCAGCGTTTGCGTCCTGTCTTCGCATTGACCTGAGGCTTCGTCGACGAGCGCGACGGTCAAGTCCAGAAGCCGCGAGCAGCATTCCGCCAGGGTGGAGGGGTCGCGGCGCCCCGATGGCCGTTCCTTGCTCGTCGTGGGCCGACGCCCATGCGCCGTGGCGGCTCCGCGGATCCCCGTCCCGGTCGTGGCGGGAACTGTCCCCCTCGATGGCGGCCTCTGTCCTTGGCGGCCCCCTCCGGTCTGGTTAAGCCGTGCGCAATGCGGATCAGAATCCCGCGTCCCCGAACGCCGTCGATCCGGGCTGCGCAACGCCGCAGCGGCCATCAAGGCGGTCGGGGCGGCCGGGCCGCCAGATGATTCAGGGAGGATAGGACATGAAGCCTGGAGCCGGTTCCGCGGCGGCGCTCGCCGCGATCCTCGCGGCGACCGCGGGCGCCGCCGCGGCCGGCGGCCTGAGCGGGCAAGTGACCAGCGCGGGCAGGCCCATCCCGGGCGCGATGGTGACGGTGTTCGACGAGGCGAAGTCGCGGCGCGACACGGCTTACGCCGACGCCGCCGGCCGCTACAGGCTCACCACGGACATCCACGGCAAGGTCAGCGTCCGCGCCCGCGCGCCCTATTTCCGCGACGCGACCCAGGACGTCGACCTTTCCCCGGAAGGGACCGCCACGCTCGACGCCGAGCTGGCGCGGGAGACCGACCCGGCCGCGCTCTCGGACAGCCTGACCGCCTCGGCGCACCTGACCGCGCTCTCCTGGAAGAATCCGGACACCCGGGCGGCCTTCGTCAGCCAGTGCAACTATTGTCACCAGGTCGGCAACGAGCTCACCCGAGTCCCGCGCAGCCTTCAGGGATGGAACGACACCGTCCAGCGCATGGAGGGTTATCTCGCCGTCCTCACCAACCGCGAAGCGCAGGACATCGCCGCGACGCTGACCGTCGGCTTCGACGGCAAGCCGGTCGCCGCGACCCAGAGCCATCCGTGGAGCGACGAACTCGCCAAGGCCAAGGTCAAGGAATGGGTGGTCGGCGACGAACTGACCTTCGTCCACGACACCGACGTCGGCGCGGACGACCGTTTGTACGGCTCGGATGAGGGACACGACATCGTCTGGGTTCTCGACCGCAAGACCGGCGCGATCGAGGAGAACCGCGAGCCCGACATCGACCTCCCCGAGGGCGGCGTGTTCTCGGGCCTCCGCCTGCCGATCGGCGTCTTCACCGGAAAGCACGGGCCGCACAGCATGGCCCAGGGGAAGGACGGACGGTTCTGGATCACCAACGCGCTGTCCTCGACCCTCGCCTCGTTCGACCCGGCGACCCGGGCGTTCAAGCTCCACGACGTCGGCCGCACGCATCTCTACCCGCATACCGTGCGGATCGACGGCGACGGGATCGTGTGGTTCACCATCGCCGCCTCCAACCAGGTCGGCCGGTTCGACCCGAAGACCGAGACGATGACCGTCATCCCGCTGCCGCACGACGGGTTCTGGCGCGGCGTGACCGACGTCGCCTTCCCCTACCTGCTCAAGGTGGCCGCGCTGTTCCCGCAGAGCGGCATGCACCTCGCCGTCTCGCACACCAAATGGGCCGACCAGGGCCGCGACGCCTTCTCGCTCGCCTACGGCGTCGACGTGAACCCGATCGACGGCTCGGTCTGGTACGCCAAGCTGAACGCCGACAAGATCGGCCGCATCGACCCGAAGACGTTCGCGATCAAGGAATACGACACGCCGCTGAAGGGGCCGCGCCGGCCGCGCTTCGACAAGGACGGGAACCTGTGGATCCCGGCCTTCGACGACAGCGGCCTGATGAAGTTCGACCCGCGCGCGGGGACGTTCGCGACCTGGAAGCTGCCGCTGCTGTCGCCGAACGAGTACGAGACGCCCTACGCGCTGAACATCCATCCGAAGACCGGCGACGTGTGGATCACCTCGAACATGTCCGATCGCATCTTTCGCTTCACGCCGGCGAGCCAGACCTTCGTCAGCTATCCGCTGCCGACCCGCGTCACGTGGCTGCGCGACCTCGCGTTCGCGAAGGACGGGGGCATCTGTTCGAGTTCGTCGAACCTGCCCGCCTACGGGATCGAGGGCGGCAAGGCCTCGTTCATCTGCCTCTATCCCGACGGCGAAACGGCCGCCAACTGAGAGCCCGGGAGACCACGCCCATGCAAGACGCCCTCCTCTATGTCGTGATCACCCTGCTGATGTCGGCGGTGCTCGCCGCCTTCGGCCTGCCGTTTCTCGTCGCTGCCTGGGCTTTCGCCCGCGCGACCCGCGGCGCGCTCGGCGAGGCGACCCGTCTCGCGCTGGCCGCGGCCATCGCGGCGATCGGGATCGCGCCGACCTACGACGCCTATCGCGGCCCGCTGCCGATCACGATCCGGTTGCTGCGCGGCGAACCGGTCCCGCCGGTCGCCGCCGCCGTGTCGCTGCTGGTGACGTGGCTTCTGTTCCTGGCGCTCGCCTGGGCGTTGGCGAGGCGGCGCTCCGACGGGCGTCTCGCCATGCGCTCGTGACCGCGCATCCGCCCGGTCCCCTTCGCCCTGCTCACCCGGCCGCCGCGCGCCGCCCGCGCATCCGGCCGATCGCCGCGGCGAAGGCCTCCGCGAACCGTTCGACGTCGTCCTCGGTCGAGGCCCAGCCGAGGCTCGCCCGGATCGCGGCGCGGGCGAGCGCGGGGGCGACGCCCATGGCGGCGAGGACGTGCGAGGGCGTCACCCTGTCTCTTATACACATCTCCGAGCCCACGAGACGTAGAGGAAT
>CAMFKX010000454.1 GCA_945957375.1 uncultured Roseiarcus sp. | reverse complement strand
GCTGATGAAGAGCCGCAAGCGCAAGGACATCGAGGCCAAGGCCGAACTCGCCGCCGAGGAGCGCATTCTCGACGCGCTGGTCGGGCCCGCCTCGTCCCCGGGAACCCGCGAATCGTTCCGGCGCAAGCTGCATGCGAGCGAACTCGACGACAAGGAGGTCGAGATCGAGCTGCCGCAGACCGGGACCGGCCTGCCGATGTTCGAACTGCCCAACATGCCGGGCGCCTCGATCGGCGCGATCAACCTCGGCGACATCTTTGGCAAGAGCCAGCGCACCAAGCCCAAGCGGATGACGGTGGCGGAGGCGCGCGAGCCGCTGGTGGCGGCGGAGGCCGACAAGCTGCTCGACCAGGACGCGATCGTGCGCGACGCGATCGCCGAGGTCGAGAGCAACGGCATCGTGTTCCTCGACGAGATCGACAAGATCTGCGCCCGCGAGGGCCGCGGCGGCGGCGACGTCTCGCGCGAGGGCGTGCAGCGCGACCTGCTGCCGCTGATCGAGGGGACGACGGTCGCCACCAAGCACGGCGCGGTCAAGACCGACCACATCCTGTTCATCGCCTCGGGCGCGTTTCACGTCGTCCGGCCTTCCGACCTCCTGCCCGAGCTTCAGGGCCGTCTGCCGATCCGGGTGGAGCTGAAATCGCTGACGGAGGAGGACTTCAAGCGCATCCTGACCGACACCGAGGCGAGCCTGATCAAGCAATATGTCGCATTAATGCGCACCGAGGGCGTCGAACTCGCGTTCTCCGACGACGCGATCGCCGCGATCGCGCGCATCGCCGCCAAGGTCAACGGTTCGGTCGAGAACATCGGCGCGCGCCGGCTCCAGACGGTGATGGAACGCGCGCTCGACGAGGTGAGCTTCACCGCCGCCGACCGCGCCGGCGAGACGGTGCCGATCGACGCCGATTTCATCGAACAGTCGCTCGGCGATCTCGCGGGCGACGCGGACCTGAGCCGCTTCATCCTGTGAGGCGGACGGGGCTCGTTCCGAGCCTGCTCGGGATAAGATTTGCGATTTGAGGCCGCTTTCATTGTCGCGCGATCAGGTCTCGGACGGACGCGACAAAGCGCCGGGCGGACGCGATCGCGTCGGTCGCCTGATTGCGAGTCACCTCGGCTTTTGGGCCGGTTTCGTAATCAGCAATGGCTTTGAGTTGATACGCGCGGAGTTCGCCCTCCTGCAGCAAGCCGAGGCGATGCTCGGCGTCGGCTATTCCGACGCCGCGGGCCGAGTTGCATACCTCGCGGGGTTTCATGCCGCTCAAGCTCTCATCTTCGAGCGAAACGATCGCGTCTTCAAAACCCACAAGGGTGTGCAAGTCGAGTTTGCGCGGATCGTCGCGGACGAGCCGGGTTTCGAGGGCGAACTCCGCGCGTCTCTCTGACGCGCCTATCAACTCAAAGCCTTTTCGAAAAATGCGTCGGACTGAGCCTTCACAGGTCGCGGCCCTCGCGGCGAACCTCGTGCATCGACGGCATGCGCGGGTCGTCGTACATCTCGGCAAGATAAGGCAGCGCGTGAATGAGTTCGCCCGTGCTGTAGAGAATTTCGGTGCTGAGGTCGGCGAGTCGATTCAACTCGACGGCGCGATCCGGCATGTCGCTGAGAAAAACCGCGATGTCGTAATCGGAGTCGGCTCCGGCGTCTCCGCGGGCGCGCGATCCGTAGAGCACGACGCGCTCCAGCCGCCGACCGTACGCATCGCCGACGGCGGCGCGGAACCGGGTCAGGATCGGGTCGTCGACCGGGCGCCGGTCCATGTCTCGACATTACGACAGGCAGGCGACGTGCGACAAGGAACGGCGCGGCGAGAAACGCCACGGCGGTCGCTCGAACGCAGCGCTTTCGCCGCCCCGCGCCGATGCCGTACAATGCGCGACGTTCGCCGCGTCGTCTTTTGAGGAGTTCGTCATGATCCCGCTCGTTCTCACCTATGTCGGCGACGACAGGCCCGGACTGATCAACGCGGTGGCGGAGAAAATCGCCGCGTCGGGAGGAAGCTGGCTGGAGAGCCGCTCCGTCCGGCTCGCCGGCAAGTTCGCCGGCGTGGTGCGCGCCAACGTCCCGGAAAAGAGCGCCACGGCGCTCGAACAGGCGCTCCGCGGCCTTGCGCCGGCCGGACTCAACCTGACCATCGAACGCGGCGCCTCCGACGAGGCCGGGCATGAGGGCCGGGTGGTGACGCTCGACATCCTCGGCAACGAGCGACCGGGCATCGTGCGCGATCTGACCCAGGTGCTGAACGCGCTCGGCGTCAACATCGTCGAGTTCGAGAGCGAGCTCGAAAGCGCCGCCTTCACCGGGGTCGAGATGTTCCGCGCCCACGCCCGGCTCACCATTCCGGAAACGCTGCCCGAAGAGGATTTGCGCAAGGCGCTCGAACGCCTCGCCGGAGAGATCATGGTCGATCTGACCGTCGGCGAAGCCTGAGCCGCTCGAACAGCGCGCCCTTGCGCGCCCGGGCGGGCCTCGCCATAAGGGCGCCTGACGAAAACGACAGTCAAGCGAAGAGATAATGGCGAACTTTCCCGAGCTGGTGTTCTCAGGCGTCCAGCCGACCGGCAACCTCCACCTCGGCAACTACCTCGGCGCGATCAAGCGCTTCGTGACGCTGCAGGAGCAGCGGCCGTGCATCTATTGCGTGGTCGACCTGCACGCCATGACCCTGCCGCACGAGCCGGCCCAGCTCGCCCGCACCACGCGCGAGGTGACCGCAGCCTTCCTCGCCTGCGGCATCGACCCGAAGATCAACACGGTGTTCAACCAGAGCCGCGTCGCCGAACACGCCGAGCTCGCCTGGATCCTCGACTGCGTCGCCCGCATGGGCTGGCTGAACCGCATGACCC
>CAMFKX010000453.1 GCA_945957375.1 uncultured Roseiarcus sp. | reverse complement strand
GAGATTCCTCTACGTCTCGTGGGCTCGGAGATGTGTATAAGAGACAGCCGCTATCGCGCAGCCACTCCCCCTTTGCGTCCCCGGCCGTCGCCCCCGCCGTCGAAGCCGCGAGCAGAGCCGCGCCCAGAATCCAAACCCTCATGACATCCTCCCCGATGATTGTCCGCCATCTGTTGATACTTGAACGATCGCGTCAAGACGCGCGTCGCCAAACTTTCGGCTCCGGCGAATGTCGGGATCCCGACGCCGCGGCTCCGCTTGCCCGAGCGCGGACCTTCACAGGGGAACGGACGCCTCCGACCATATCGGCCGGTAGCCCGCGGCGAGCGCGGCGACGGTCGAGGGCGGCGTCAGGACGTCGACCTCCGCCGGGCCGTCGCAGGATATGGCCGGGCCATAGCCGGAAAAGCTCCATGGCCTGAGCGCTCCGTCCCGTTTCGCAAAGGCGCGACCGGCGATCGCGACGAAGGCGCCGTCGGGCAGGGCGTCGGGGCGCGCGCGCCGCCGGCCGTCCAGCCGCTCGCGATGCAGAACGACATCCATGGCGTCGGCGCCGGACGGAGCGCCGGGAAAGGCGGCGAGAAAGGCCTTCGCCGACGCGCGCCGGCATTCGAAGCAGGGCCGATGTCCGACCGCGAGCGCCGTCGGTTCGTCGAGAAAGAAGAGTTCGGTGTAGCCGTCGCCCCACACCGTTCGCCGCCTTCCCTTGAAGGCGCAGAGGCAGACGATCCAGCGCCGCGACGTCCAGCGCCGGCGGCCGAGCCGCCGCCCGTCGTCATGCAGGCGCCCGCCGCGATTGCCCATGACGGCGCCGCGCTCGGCGACGGCATGAAAGTCGCCGAACGGATCGACGCGGTTCTGAAGCGGCGGACGGTTGCGGTCGAGACTCATGCCTGTCGCCTTCTGGGAGCGGCGGCGTCCCGCCGCCGGGGCGCGCGAGACGCGCGCCCTCCGAGACCGCCGGGCGCGCGAGACGCGCGCCTTCCGAGACCGCCGGGCGCCCGAGACGCGCGCCCTCCGAGACCGTCGGGCGCCCGAGACGCGCGCCCTCCGAGAACATTGCGCCGATCCGGCCCATCCGCGATACCTCGGGCGACACGATGAAAGGAACCCGCGATGGCGCTCGAGCTCAGGCCGAATTGCGAAGGCTGCGACAAGGACCTGCCGCCGAACGCGACCGACGCCCGCATCTGCACCTTCGAATGCACCTTCTGCGCCGATTGCGTCGAGACCTTGCTGTCGAACGTCTGCCCGAACTGCGCCGGCGGCTTCGCGCCGCGTCCGATCCGGCCGGCGCGGGAATGGCGGCCGGGGCTGTCGGTCGCCAAGCGACCGCCTTCGACGAAACGAGTACATCTGAGCTGGACGCGCGAAGCGATCGCGGCGTTCGTGCGCGACATCGCGCCGATTCCGCCCGATGAGCGCTGACCGGAGAGCCGCGCGCCCGACGCCAATACGCCCGCGCCCCCTTGAGGTTGCGCCGGCCGCATGGCGCGGCGACACGCCCAGGCGGAGACGGACATGATGTGGAGCGGGCTGCTGATCGAGAGCCTGAACTGGGTCGGCGCGGTGGTGTTCGCGCTGAGCGGGGCGCTCGTCGGGGTGGAGCGGCGGCTCGATCTGTTCGGCGTGCTCGTCCTCGCCTTCGTGACTGCGGTCGCAGGGGGGATCGCCCGCGACGTTCTGATCGGCGCCGTTCCGCCGGAAGCGATCGTCAGCTGGCGCCCGTTGGCGATCTCCATCGTCGCCGGTCTTTTCGGCTTCTGGGGTCATCGCGCTTTTGTCCGGCTCCGCTATCCGGCTCTGGTGTTCGACGCGGCGGGCCTCGGCGTCTTCGCGGTCACCGGCGCGGCGAAGGCGCTCGAGCATGGACTGACGCCGCTCATGGCCGCGGTGCTCGGCATGGTGAGCGGGATCGGCGGCGGAGTCGCGCGCGACGTGCTCACCATGCGCATGCCGACCGTTCTCACCTCGGACATCTATGCGGTGGCGGCGCTCGCGGGCGCAGGCGCGACGATCGTCGGCCTTGTCGCCGGCGCGCCGGAGGGGCCGGCCCTGACCGTGGGGATCGGGCTCTGTTTCTTTCTCAGAATGATGGCGATCTTCCGCCGCTGGGAGTTGCCGCGCGCCGGAGGGCCGTGAACGTCAGGCGCGCTCGACGAGCGCGCCTACAGCGCCGCCCTACTGCGCCGGCGCAGGCAGCGGCGACGCCGTCACCGGCGCGGGAGACGCCAGGCGCGACGCCGACACCGTCGCCGGAGCGTGCGTCGGGGACGAGCGCGGCGCGGCCGTGATCGGGGCCGCGGCGGCGCTCGCGATCGCGTCGCCGACCGTATCGAGGCCGTAGACGTCGTCGCGGAAATTGGCCGGGCCTTCGCCGTTCGACCAGCCGGTGAGATAGACCCAAATCACCGGCACCGGGTGAGACAGGCGAATTTCGTAAGGGGCCGCCTCGCTCACCTTCGCCTGCATCTCCGCCTTGTCCCACTGGCCGCCGGGGCCGGGCGTGCCTTCGAGCAGCCATTGCGCGTAGTCGTAGACGCCCTGGACGCGCACGCAGCCGTGGCTCAGGAAACGATAGTCGGCGCCGAACAGCCGCTTCGACGGCGTGTCGTGCATGTAGACGGCGAGCTTGTTGGGCATGTTGATCCGGATCGAGCCGAGCGAATTGCCGGCGCCCGAATCCTGCCGCAGCGTGTAATTGACCGCGCGCTCGCTGCTCCAGTCGATCGCGTGCGGATTGACCTGCTGCCCCGAGCTGTCGAGGATGCGGATCTTCGCCCGCGTCAGATAGCTTGGGTCCCGCTGCATGTGCGGGATGATCTCTTTCTTGATGATCGAGGTCGGCACGGTCCAGGTCGGGTTGAGGT
>CAMFKX010000452.1 GCA_945957375.1 uncultured Roseiarcus sp. | reverse complement strand
AGCACGGACAGCGTGAAGAAGTGGCTGCCCGTCAGCGGGCAGAACGAGCCGGTCAAGCCGGAGGCGACCGCCTACGTGCCCGACCAGGCGATCCCGGCCGACGTCCCCGCGCCGCCGCAGCGCAGCGCGAAGCCCGTCGACGGCAAGGCGCGCCACACGACGGCGAAGCCGCCGGCGCCGCCCGCCAGGCCGGCGGGAACTGCGGAAACCGCGGAGGCGACGTCTCCCGCGGAGCCGGTCGCGACACCGCCGGCGGCCGACGCCGCGGCGACGAAGTAGGTCGCGATCTTTGTCGGCGCGAGCCCTTTTCCACGGCGATGCGGCGGAGTAGACTTTGTTCATCGCGGATCGCACGGGGATGTCATGAGCATGCGGAAAATCGACACGCCAAATGGCAAGATCGCCGTGCATGAATCCGCCGGCGACGGGCCGCCGATCGTGTTGATCCACGGCAATTCGGCCTCGGCGCGCGCCTTCGCCAAACAGCTCGACGGCCCGCTCGGCGCGCGCTTCCGGCTCGTGGCGATCGACCTGCCCGGCCACGGCGCCTCGGACGACGCGACGGACCCGAGCCTCTACACCCTGCGCGGCCATGCCCAAGCGGTTCGCGCGGCGGTCGACGCGCTCGGACTTGCGCAGGCCCATTTCGTCGGCTGGAGCCTCGGCGGGCACATCGCGCTCGAAATGGCCCCTGGCCTTCCCGAGGCGAAGGGCTTTCTCATCTTCGGCGCGCCGCCGCTTAGCCTGCCGCCGGCGATGGCGGAGGCCTTCCTGCCCAATCCGGCGATGAATTTCGGCTTCGCCCCGAGTTTCGAACGCGCCCAGGGCGCGGCCTATGTCGCCTCGTTCTTCGCGCCGGAATTCGCCGACGTCGGGCCGACCTTCCTCGAAGACGCGCTGCGCACCGACGGCCGCGCCCGCGCCGGGCTCCCGGCGAGCTTCGCGCCGGGCGCCTCGCTCGACGAGGTCGAGGTCGTGCGCGAACTCAAGGCGCCGCTCGCGATCCTGCACGGCGCCAAGGAGCAGCTGGTCAACGACGCATGGTTTGCGACCCTCGCCATGCCGACCCTGTGGCGCGGCGCGGTCCAGACGATCCCGGACGCCGGCCACGCGCCGCAATGGGAGACGCCCGCGGCGTTCGACGCGTTGGTGACGGCGTTCGTCGCGGAGACGGCGTAGAGCATCCTCGCGTAGCCGATGGCCGGTTCGATGACGGCGAGGTTCGCCAGATCGCCTTTGGTCACATTCGAAGCCGGCTATTCGTATGCGTGTTCGTCGGGCGAGGCTCGGCGAGGCGGGTCATTTCCCTTCGGAAAGCGAACGCGCGCGAGGTGAAGAGATATGGCAAGAAAGCTCAGCAAGGACGCCTCTGACGCGCTGGCGGCGACCGACTGGGACGCGCTCGACGCCATGACCGACACCGACATCGCGCGTCAGATCGGCGCGAACCGCGACGCCGCGCCCGACATGGCGCCCGAGACCGACGTGCGCGCGATTCGCCGCGCGATCGGCATGACCCAGGGGGATTTCGCGAAGGCCTATCATTTCAGCCTGCGGACTCTTCAGGAATGGGAGCGGGGCGCGAAGCGGCCGAGCGGCCCGGCGCGGACGTTGCTGCGCGCCATTTCCGTGGATCCGGAAGGCTTGCGACGGGCCTTTGCCGCCGCCTGATTCGCCCCGTTTCACACAGGTTTTTGCACCGCCGGGGTTGATTGCGCCCGCCCGATGTGGCCGCTAGGCCTGTCCCGTTTCGGGACGCCCGTGCATAAGCGCGCTTCGATGGAGAGATGACGGCCGGCGTCCCCGGCCGAAGGACAAGGCGTCAGCATGAAATTCGAGCGCCTGCGCCTCACCGGCTTCAAGAGCTTCTGCGATACGGCGGAGTTCACCATCGCGCCCGGCCTGACCGGGGTCGTGGGGCCGAACGGCTGCGGCAAGTCCAACCTGGTCGAGGCGCTGCGCTGGGTCATGGGCGAGAACTCGTTCAAGGCCATGCGCGCCTCCGGCATGGACGACGTCATCTTCTCGGGCTCCGGCAAGCGGCCCTCGCGCAACAACGCCGAGGTCGGCATCCTGCTCGACAACGCCGATCACCGCGCCCCGGCCGCCTTCAACGAGCACGAGACGATCGAGGTCACCCGCCGGATCGAGCGCGAATCGGGCTCGACCTACCGCGTCAATGGCCGCGAGGTGCGCGCCCGCGACGTGCAGCTTCTGTTCGCCGACGCGTCCAGCGGCGCCCGCTCGCCCGCGCTCGTCCGCCAGGGCCAGATCGGCGAGATCATCGCCGCCAAGCCCCAGGCGCGCCGGCTGATCCTCGAGGAGGCGGCCGGCATCTCCGGCCTGCATTCGCGCCGCCACGAGGCCGAGCTGCGCCTCAAGGGGGCCGAGGACAACCTGCTGCGCGTCGAGGACGTGCTCAAGCAGATCGACGTCCAAGTCGAGAGCCTGCGCCGTCAGGCGCGCCAGTCGAGCCGCTACCGCACGCTCGCGGCCGACATCCGCCGCAACGAGGCGCTGGCGCATCTGATCGCCTGGCGCGAAGCCGAGACCGCCTTCGCCGAAGCGGCGCGGAAGCTCGACGCGGACCTGCTCGACGTCGCCGAGCGCACCCGCGCCCAGGGCGAGTCGGCGCGGCTGCAGGCGCTCGCCGCCGCCGAACTGCCGGGATTGCGCGAGGAGGAGACGCGCCGCGCGGCTGCGCTCCAGCGCATCGCGCTCGCCCGCGACGCGCTCGATGGCGAGGAAAAGCGGGCGGAGGCGCGCGCGGCCGAACTCGAACGCCGCGTCGCCCAGCTCGTACGCGACCTCGAGCGCGAGCAGGCGCTGATCGCCGACGCGGCCTCCGTCCTCGAACGGCTGGCCGAGGA
>CAMFKX010000451.1 GCA_945957375.1 uncultured Roseiarcus sp. | reverse complement strand
CCGCTGACTGGCGCGACTATCTGCGCTGGCGCGCTCGCCAGGGCCTCGACCTCAAGCCGCTCGCCGACCCCGAATGCGTCGGCCTCTATTGCGCGGCGCTCGCGTCCGGGGCCAAGGGCGCAGGCGGAAGGTCCCGGACCGTCGCCACGATCGAGCGGCGGCTCTCGGCGCTGGTCTGGAATTTCGCCCAGCGGGCCCTGCCCTTCGACCGCAAGGACCGCCACGTCGCGACCGTGCTCGCCGGCGTGCGGCGCACCCACGGCCGGCCGCCGGTCCAGAAGGAGGCGCTGCTCTCCGAGCACGTCATGGCCATGCTCGACCTCCTGCCGCCGTCGAACCTGCGCAACCTGCGCGACCGGGCGATCCTGCTCATCGGCTTCGCCGGCGGCCTGCGCCGCTCGGAGATCGCCGGCCTGGTCATGAGCCCAGAGGATTCGCTTCAGGGCACGGGCTGGCCGGAATTCTTCGACGACGGGGTGCTCCTCACCTTGCGCGGGAAAACGGGCTGGCGGGAGGTGGAGATCGGCCGCGGCTCGTCGGACCGGACCTGCCCCGTCGCCGCGCTCAAGACCTGGCTCAGGTACGCGCGCATCGCGCGCGGGCCGATCTTCCGGGCTGTGACCGGGCGCGAGGTCGGGTCCGAGCCACTCAACGACCGCCACGTCGCGCGCCTGGTCAAGCGCCTGGCGGTCGCCGCGGGCGTGCGCGGCGACCTGTCCGAACGCGACCGGGAGGAGAAGTTTTCCGGGCATTCGCTGCGCGCCGGGCTCGCGTCGTCGGCCGAGATCGACGAGCGCTACGTCCAGAAACATCTCGGCCACGCGTCAGCCGAAATGACCCGACGCTACCAGCGGCGCCGCGACCGCTTTCGCGTCAATCTCACCAAGGCGGCGGGGCTGTGATTGCGGGAATCGGCTCCACTGCTGGGTTCCCTGCCCTACTGCGCGTGAAACGCTAAGGCAAAAATGGACCTCGGCCGTTTAGCTAAGCGCTTCAATCTGAAATCGTTAGGCAAAAGCGACAGTTGCGCGACCCGATCGACACCTCGACCCCACAGGGCATGTTCTCGCTGTAGGTTCTCGGCGCGGTCGCGCAACTCGAGCGCGCGCTGATTTCCGAACGCACCAAGGCGGGGATCAAGGCGGCGAAGGCGAGAGGGCGGCTTCCCGGCAATCCCGGTCTGAGGGCGAGGGATCCGGCGGCGATCGCCAAAGCGGCGCAGGCTCGAAACCGCGTCTTCACCGGCGACGTCATTGCCTCGATGGACCGATGGCTGCCGACGGTCCGGCGCATGCGGCCCCATTACCCCTGGGAGGACGTGGTCCAGGTCCTGAACCAAGCTGGCGGGACTCGATGGACCACAGAGCGCTTGCGGCGAGCTGTGGGAAGAGCCGTACGAGAGGGGCTGGCGGACGCCAATCTCCTCGAGAGAACTCCGCGCAGACCGCCCGAGGATCGCCTGATGATGATGGTCGCGGGCATCGCCATGGCAAATCCGGAAATGTCGCTTCGGGCCATCGGCGCCCAGCTCGAGGCTATGCGTGAGCGGACCCCTCGCGGCGGCCGCCAATGGGCGGCATCGTCGGTCAAGAACCTCCTGGACCAGGCTGAGAAACTGGGATTGGCGCCGTCGGCCGGCGCCAGGGCGGAATGAAGCCGCGTCCTCTAATGGCGAGAAGACAAGAGTTTCGCACTCGCCATCTGCGCCGGAACGGCGTATCATCTGACTAGATAGTCAGGAGAATTCCTCGATGTCGAAAGGACAGCGTGCAGCGTCCGAGTCTGCGACCCAATCGGTGTCGCCGGCGCGCGATCCTCGTGCGAAACCGGACGAGGGCATCGCCGCGGCAAGACCGGCTGCAGCGCGGGACGCGGGCGCCACCTGGCGGTTGGAGGAGGCGAAGGCGAGATTCAGTGAAGTCGTCAGGCGCGCCCACGACCAGGGACCTCAGTACGTGACCGTGCGGGGCAAGCGGTCGGTCGCAATCATCGACGCCGCGGAGCTCGAACGACTGCTGCCTCCCAGTCCAGACGCCATCCCGCTCGTTCAATTCCTGGAAGGCCTTCACGTTGAAGGGTTGGATCTGACGCGCGAACGTGACCTTGGCCGGGATACCGCGCTTTGATCGGCTGGATTGTCGATACGAACGTCATCGCCTCTCTCATTGCGCCGAACGGAGCCCCGAGCGTGAAGGCCTGGGCGCGCGTCGTCGACGAGCGCCGCCTCTTTCTGAGCGTCCTGACGCTCGCCGAGTACGACAAGGGCATCGCCAATCTCGACGGCGACGACCCCAACGCTCAACGCCACGTCGCGGCTCGAGACGCGCTCGAGGTCCGGTTCAACGGCCGAATTTTGTCCCTGAGCGACGCAATCGTGCGCCGCTGGGGCGCCATCTCCGGGCGGGTGAAACGGGAAACCGGGCATCCGCCACCCGTGATCGACACCTTGCTTGCGGCGACGGCGATCGAGGCGGACCTGTACCTGGTTTCTCGCAACACGAAGGACTTGCAGCACAGCGGAGCTGCCATCTTCGACCCATGGCGCGACGACATCGGCGCCTTTCCGATTCAGCCGCGACGACGCAAGTAGCGCCGCTTCCTCGGAAAGACCTGCGGGATCAAGCCCAGCGCGTGGCTCTCAGCTTGTAGCGGGCATTCAGACATCGCTGTCATTATACAAGGAACAGCAGATCAGAACCCCGCGGACCCGATTTGAGCCCTCCCCGAGCCCTGGACCAGCCCAGTAGCCGTCCGCCGCAGGCGGTGGCGACAGGAGGGCGGCATCCGTGGTGGTAGAAAGGCGGCAATGGCGGTAGAAAGGTGGACGCACTACCGTGTTGCGAGAAGGATCGGCCATGAGCCTCAACATCAAGGATCCGGAGGCCCACCGCCT
>CAMFKX010000450.1 GCA_945957375.1 uncultured Roseiarcus sp. | reverse complement strand
CTTATGCGATCGTCGGCAGCGTCAGATGTGTATAAGAGACAGGGCCGACCCTGCTCGCGGGGCAGGCCCGGGCCGGCGAAGCGGAGCGCGCCGCGCTCCCGCGGGTGCGCGCCGCGCTCGCCGACGGGCGCAAGCTCGCCTTCGGCTACGCCGACAAGGACGGCGCCCGGACGGAGCGGATCGTCTGGCCGGTTGCGGTCGGCTTCTTCGAATCGCTGATGATGCTCGCGGCCTGGTGCGAGACGCGCGCCGCCTTCCGCCACTTCCGCCTCGACCGCATGGCCGACGTCGCGGTGCTGCCCGACCGCCCGCCGAAGCCGCGCCGGACGCTGCTCAAAGACTGGCGGCGCGCGGAAGGTCTCGAGGGCTGAGCGCGGCCGTCGCGTGCCGCAACGCCGAGACGACGCCGGTCAGGATGACGATGCGGCCGGTCTGGTCCTTGACGCGAATCCTGCCGCCGGGCTGGTTGTGACGCCGGGCGAGGCGCGCGACCTCGGGCCACGCGGCGCGGGCGTCGGCGAGCCTCACCCCCCGCTCCGTCGCCACGATCGCGCCGTCGCGCAGCACTTCGAAATCGTAGAGGTGCATGACAAGCGCTCCGCCTTTGACGCGAATGCGCGCCGCCAGGGGGACGACGCGCATGGGATGGTTCGCGGAGGCTTATGCGCTCCTGGGATTACGCGGGTATGAAGCGGAGGGGGCGAAAATGAGGCCGCCGCTCACCCCAGATGATGCCGCGCCAGGCTCTCCTTCTCCTGCGCCTTGAACTGCAGGAAGCGCGGCAGGAACTTGTCCCAGTCGATGATGTGCGAGTCGAGCTCCGGCCCATCGATGCAGGCGTGCTTGCGCACCATCTTGCCCTCGATCGTCACCGGCACCATGCAGGCGCCGCACATGCCGGTGGCGTCGACCATGATCGCGTTGAGGCTCGCGACCGTCGGCACGCCGTAGGGTTTGGTCAGGTCGCTGACCGCGCGCATCATCAGCGGCGGCCCGATCGCGATCACTTCCGCGACCTTGCGGCCCTGGCCCGCGACATTCTCCTTGAGCAGCTCCTCGAGCGGCCCGGTGACGAAGCCCTTGACGCCGAACGTGCCGTCGTTGGTGGCGTAGATGACGCGAAGCTGGTCGCCGTACTGCTTCTGCAACGCGTCGACGCGCTCGCCGACGTCGGTCCAGAACAGCGCGCCCTTGGTGCGGAAGCCCGCGATCAGCGTCGCGTGATTGCCGAGTTCGAGGTGCGATCGCAGGATCGGATAGACCGGCGGCAGGCCGAGGCCGCCGGCGGTGAACACCACCGTCTGGTCGCCCTCATAGCGGTGCAGCTTGCTCGGCTGGCCGAGCGGCCCGGCGATGCCAGTGAAAGCCTCGCCGACCGCCATCGCGTTGATGCCGATCGAACTGGCGCCGACCGCCTGGATGACCAGGTCGATCGTGCCGGCCTTGACGTCCCAGTCGGCGAGCGTCAGCGGGATCAATTCGCCCTTGGGCGTCGGCAGCACGCGCACGAACTGCCCGGCGCGCGCCGACTTCGCGATCATCGGGGAGCGTACCCGCATCTCGACGATGCCCTCGGCGAGGTCGACCTTGCGCAGGATCGTCTGCGGCGCCTGGGCGAGATCGGTGTAGTGGCCCGCCTTCTCGACCATCGCCGAGATCTCGGCCGCCGAGAACGGGATGTCGCCGACGATCTCGCGCGCCGCCGCCTGTCCGTCGCCGGCCGCAAGCACGGCGGTCGCGCCGCCGCGGGTCGCGTCGCCGCCGGAATAGACGCCGTCGATCGAGGTGTGCTGCGAGCCGTGTTCCACGGTGATCGTGCCCCACTTCGAGGTCTTCAGGTCGGGCTCGCTGTTCTTGATCAGCGGGTTCGAATCGTTGCCGAGCGCCATGATGACGAGGTCGACCGGCATGATCTCAGTCTCGCCCGTCGCCACCGGCGCGCGCCGGCCCGACTTGTCCGGCGGTCCGAGCTCCATCACGTCGAGCACGGCGTGGCAGACGTGCGCCGACTTCTCCGACGAGAATTCGCGCGGCGAGCGCAGGGCTTTCAGCCCGATGCCCTCTTCGAGCGCATGATGCAGCTCCTCGACGCGCGCCGGCATCTCGGATTTGGAGCGCCGGTAGACGATGGTGACATTGCCGCCGAGGCGCTTGGCGGTGCGCGCCGCGTCCATCGCGGTGTTGCCGCCGCCGATCACGATGATGGTCTTGTCCTTGACCTCGGGCAGCGGCGTCTCGAAGTCCTCGAGCCGGGCCTGCATCAGGTTGACGCGAGTCAGGAACTCGTTGGCCGACATGACGCCGAGCAGATGCTCGCCCGGCACGTTCATGAAGCGCGGCAGGCCGGCGCCGGTGCCGACGAAGATGCGCCAGAAGCCGTTGTCCTTGAGATCCTCGATCGTCGCCGTCTTGCCGACCACGAAATTGGTGACGAAGCGCCCGCCGAGCAGGCGGATCTTTCGCACCACGTCGTCGATCAGGCTGTTGGGCAGACGAAACTCCGGGATCCCGTAGCGCAGCACGCCGCCGAGGTCGTGGAAGGCCTCGAACACCGTGACCGGGAAGCCCTTGGACGAGAGCAGATAGGCGTTGATCAGCCCGGCCGGACCGGAGCCGATCACCGCGATCGGCGGCTTGTCGGCCTTGGCCCACGGGCTCGCCCAGTTCTTCCAGCGCTCGGCGTCGGCGTTGGGGCGGACGATCTTCTCTCGCTCGGGCAGGAACCATTCGAGCTGGCCGATCTCCAGCGGCCGGCCGGTCAGCGTGCACACGCCCTGGCACTGATTTTCCTGCGGGCAGACCCGGCCAGTGACGTCGGGCAGCGGATTGAGCGATTCGATCAGCTGCAGCGCGTCGCGGAACCGGCCGGTGCCGACGAGCTGAAGCATCTCGGGGA
>CAMFKX010000449.1 GCA_945957375.1 uncultured Roseiarcus sp. | reverse complement strand
GGGCTGCGGCGCCAGCGCCCCTGCGGGCGCCCGGCCCGTATCCTTGGCGCCCGCCGCCGGCGCGACCTCCGCCGCGCCCGGGGCCTTCGCCGGCGTGACGTCCGGCCCCTTCATCTCGCCCGGCCGCCCCGTCGCGGCGACGGCCGGCTTGCCCTGGTTGGCGGAGCGGAACTGCATCGCCTCCATGCTGGCGCCGCGCGCATGGGCGACCTGCTGCGCGGTCGGCCGGACGTGCTCCTCGGTGGTGAGCCGTTCCTGCTCTGGCGTCGGCCTGAGCGCGACCCCGCCCGGCCCGCCGTTGAAGCTCGCGCGCGCACCGGCGGGCGGCGCGGCGACCGGCTGCGTGTAGACGTTGGTGATCCGGACCGCGCCGAAATTGTTGACCGTGGTGTTGTAGACGAACCGTCCACCTTCCCAGCGGCCGCCCTCGTAGCCGAGACCGTTGTAGCCGTGGCCGTAGCTGATCCCGCCGTAGAAGCCGACGTGCGGCCCCCAGTAGCCTTGATGGAAGAGGTACGTCCCGCCGACGAACGCCCAGTAGCCGGGCGTCCACAGCACACCCGTCTGCGGCGGCGGCACCCACACGCCGGGGACCCAGTAGTAATCGTAGGTGTTCCAGGCCCAGTAACCCGGCGTCCAGACATAGCCGGGGGCCGGGATCGGCGGCTGATCGTAGACCGGCAGCGGCGGCGGCGGCTCTTCGGCCTCGATCACCGGGCCGGGCGCGAAGCCGCCGGTGGTCGGGCAGGCGCAGGTCTGGGCGAAGGCCGGCTGTATGAGGGCGGGCGCGGCGCAGCCGATCAGCAAGGCCGCGAGCGCGGAGCGCGGGAGACGCATGGGACCATCCTTTTTCCGTTCGGATGAGGCCGAGAGACGACCACGGCGCCGCTGAACGCGTCCTGAACGGGGGCGTCGCGCCCCGGTCGTGCGCTTCAGCCGCGCAGCGCCGCGTCGAGGTCGCGCCACAGGTCTTCGACGTCCTCGACGCCGGCCGAGAGGCGCAGGAGATCGGGCGGGCAGGGCGAGCCCGGCCCCTCGATCGAGGCGCGGTGCTCGATCAGCGATTCGACGCCGCCGAGCGAGGTCGCCCGCTTCCACACCCGCGTCCGCGCCGCCGTCGCGACCGCCGCCTCCGCGCCGCCCTTGACCCGGATCGACAGCATGCCGCCGAACCCGCCCTGCATCTGCTTCAGCGCCGTGTTGTGGTCCGGGTGGGACGGCAGGCCGGGATAGAGCGCCGCCAGCACGCTCCCGTGCGCGGCGAGCCGGTGAGCGAGCCGCAGCGCGTTGAGCGCCGAGGCGCGCACGCGCAGATCGAGCGTGCGCAGGCCCCGGATCAGCAGAAACGCCTCGAACGGATGCAGGATGAGCCCATGCGCCTTGCGGATGTCGCGCGTCCGCTCGAACAGAGCGTCGGCGCGGGCGAAGGCGAGCGCGCCGGCGATCACGTCGGAGTGGCCGTTCAGATACTTGGTCGCCGAGTGCATGACGACGTCGGCGCCGAGCGACAGCGGCCGGGTGAAGATCGGCGTGGCGCAGGTCGAATCGACCGCGAGCATCGCGCCCGCCGCGTGCGCCAGCGCCGCGCATTCGGCGATGTCGCTGATTCCCCAGAGCGGATTGCTCGGCGTCTCGAGCCAGACGAGCCGGGTCACGCCCGGCTTCACCGCGCGCTCGAGCGCGGCGACGTTCTCGGTGTCGACGAAATCGACCGAAAGACCGAAGCCCGCAGCGTCCTTCGCCAGCCAATTGCGCAGCGCCCAGTACATCACCGTCGGCGCCACCACATGCGCGCCGGCGCCGAGGCTAAGGAACAGCGCCACCGCCGCCGACATGCCCGAGCCGAACGCGAGCGT
Source organism: uncultured Roseiarcus sp. (assembly GCA_945957375.1). GTDB lineage: Bacteria > Pseudomonadota > Alphaproteobacteria > Rhizobiales > Beijerinckiaceae > Roseiarcus. Next base: position 1,062 of record CAMFKX010000449.1, on the reverse strand, counting down.
TTCCGCCGCGCCTTCGAGCGCGCCGATCACCGCCTCCGCCTCGCGCACCGTCGCGTTGTCGGGCCGGCCGTAGACGTTGCCGCTGCGATAGAGGTTGTCGGGATCGCGCAGGAAGGTCGTGGACAGGTGGACCGGCGGGACCAGGGCCCGCGTCGCCTCGTCGATCCCGCCAAGAGCCTGCGCGGCGAGGGTCGCCGGCCGCAGCGTTTCCCTCACAGCGCCAGTCCCTGCAGGAGTCGCGGCGCGTTACGCCCGGCGCCGCCCGCCTCGCTCATCAGCCGATCCTTGATGGGCGGGGCGCGGTCGACGAGGCGCAGGCCGAGGTCGCGGACGAAGCGAAGCGGGCCGAGATCGTTGGAGAACAGCCGGTTCATCAGGTCCATGCCCATGCCGCTGGCCGCGACGTCGAACCGGCGGGTCTGCTGATAGTCGGCGAGCAGGCGCTCGGCGCCCGGATCGAGGCCGAGCCGCATCGCGCCGACGATCGCCTCGGCCAGCGCCGCGACGTCGCGAAAGCCGAGGTTGAGGCCTTGTCCGGCGATCGGATGGACGACATGCGCCGCGTCGCCGACCAGCGCGAGCCGTTCCGCCACGAACCGGCGCGCGATCTGGAACCGGAACGGGAAGGCCGCGACGCGCGAGGCGAGGCGGATCTCGCCGAGCTTGGCGGTGAAGCGGAACGCGAGCTGGCGCAGGAAATCGTCGGGTTCGAGGGCGAGGATGGCGCGGGCGTCGGCGCGGCGCTCGTTCCAGACGATGCTCGACCGCCGTCCCCGCATCGGCAGGATGGCGAACGGCCCGGCGGGCAGGAAATGCTGCTCGGCGACGCCTTCGTGATCCCGCTCGTGTTCGATCGTAGCCACAATGCCGGACTGGTCATAGTCCCAGCCGTAGGCCGGAATATCGGCGAGCCGCCGCAGCCGGGATCCGGCGCCGTCGGCGGCGACCGCGAGGCGGGCGCGCAACGTGCGGCCGTCGTCGAGGCCGATCTCCGCGACCCGCCCGCCCGGCCGCCAGCGCGTGACGGACGCCGCGACGCGGACCACGCCGAGCCGGTCGCAG
>CAMFKX010000448.1 GCA_945957375.1 uncultured Roseiarcus sp. | reverse complement strand
GACCGCGGCTACAGGGGCGGTGTAGACGCGCTCGCTGAGCGCGTCGCCGCGGGCGGCGACGGCGACGGCGCCGAGTCCGAGCGCGGCGCGCGCTTCCTCCGGCGAGGCGATCGCGCGCCCGGCGTCGCGCGCGGCGGCGACGAGAGCCGCGACCAGCTCGCCGTTCGAGGCGGCGCGGGCGCCGTCGGGCAGGTGGATCGTGTCCTCGAGGCCGGTGCGCAGGTCGCCGCCGAGTTCGGCCGCGCGCCGGTGCAGCGGCCAGATCTCCTTGCGCCCGATGGCGGTGACGCTCCAGCGCGCGCCGGGAACGACCAGCCGGGTCAGGATCGGCAACAGGTCCGGGTCGGCCGGCATGCCGGATTCGACGCCCATCACGAAATTGTATTTCGGCGCCCGGGGAAAGCCGTTGTTGCGCGCGATCGCCGCGGCGGTGCGCACGATGCCGGTGTCGAAGCACTCGAACTCCGGCTCGATCCCGCATTCGCGCATCACGGCGAGGAAACTCGCGACCTTCTCGACCGGATTGTCGAACAGCATCGGCGGCCAGGCCCAGCTCCCGTCGGCGCGGGTTTTCAGATAGTTGAGCGAGCCGGCGTTGAGCGCGGCTATTTCGGGCTTGACCGCGCGCAGGCAGGCGAGCGGACCGGCGACGTCCGGTCCGACGACGCCGGTCGTCTGGTTGACCAGGATATCCGGACACTCGGCGCGGATCGCGGCGATCACCGCGGTCGCGACCTCCGGCCGCCATGACGGCAGATGGCCCTTGCCGGGTTCGAGGCTGCGGAAATGGACGTGGACGACGCTCGCGCCGGCGTCGCGCGCGCGCCGCGCCTCGCGCGCCATCTCTTCCGGCGTCACCGGTGCCGGATAGACCGCGGGGTCGGTGAGGACGCCGGTAAGGGCGCAGGTGACAACGGCCTTGTCCATGTCACGTCTCCTGCGGCGCGATGGCGAAGAGGAGAGCCCGCGCCAGCGTCTGCTTGCCCGCCATCGCGTGCGCCTCGGAGATCACACCGTCGAGCGGGGCGAGGATCGCGTGATGCATCTTCATCGCCTCGACGGTCGCAAGCGCCTGCCCCCGCTTCACGACGTCGCCCGCCTTCGCTTCTACGGAGGCGACGACCCCGCTGACAGGCGAGCGGACGAAGCCGTCAGCGTCAGACTCCTTCGCCCGAGGCGGCGCATAGGTGCGGTCGGCGAAGCGTCGGGTGGCGCCCCCGGCGTCGAGCCACAGGTCGTCGCCTTCGCGAGCGTAGGCCGCGCGCGACGTGACGCCGTCGATGGCGAAGCGGGCCTCGCCGTCGCCGAACGCGAGGCTCTGAAAGACGACTTCTTCGCTGTCGATGGCGACGATTGTGGCTTCGCCCTGTCGCCGCACGGAAAGCCGCCGCTCCTCGCCGTCGCACGCGAGCCTCGCCGGCGCCGCGCGCCATCCGGCTGTCGGCGCGGCCGGCGGCCCGTGCTCGACGAAAAGCGCTGCCGCGAGCGCGAAGGCGAGACGGTCCGGCTTCGTCGGGACGAACGGCGCCTCCGTGACGAACGCGGTCGTCGCGCGGCCCTCGACGAAGGTCGGACGGCTGAGCGCGTCGATCAGAAAATCACGATTGGTCACGACGCCGGCGATGAAGGTCTTTTCGACCGCGCGCAGCAGCCTCAGGCGCGCCTCTTCGCGGGTCGCGCCATGGGCGACGATCTTGGCGAGCATGGCGTCGTAGAACGGCGTCACCGCAGAACCGGCCTCGACGCCGGCGTCGATGCGCACGCCCTCAGCCATACCGGAGCGGAAGGTGAGCACCGTCCCGACCGAGGGCAGGAAGTCGGCGGAAGAATCCTCGGCGTAGAGCCGCGCCTCGATGGCGTGGCCGTTCAGCGCGACGTCCGACTGGGCGAACGGCAGCTTTTCGCCCTGCGCGACGCGGAACTGCAGGCGCACCAGATCGACGCCGGTCACCGCCTCGGTCACCGGATGCTCGACCTGGATGCGGGTGTTCATCTCGAGGAAGTAGAAGCGGCCGTCGCCGTCGAGCAGGAACTCGACGGTTCCCGCGCCGACATAGCCGACCGTCGCCGCGGCCTTCACCGCGGCGGCGCCCATGGCAGCCCGCAGCTCCGGCGACACGGCCGGCGACGGCGCCTCCTCGATCACCTTCTGGTGGCGGCGCTGGATCGAGCAGTCGCGCTCGCCGAGGTGGACGATGCGGCCGTGCGCGTCGCCGAACACCTGCACTTCGACATGGCGCGCGGCGAGGAGGGCGCGCTCGATCAGGAGCCGTCCGTCGCCGAAGGCGGCCTCCGCCTCGGCGCGGGCGGCGGCGAGCGCGCCCGCGAGGGCGTCGGCGTCGCGGACAATGCGCAGGCCGCGTCCGCCGCCGCCGGCCGCCGCCTTGACCATCACCGGAAAGCCGATGCGCGCCGCTTCCGCCGCGAAGCGCTCGGGCGACTGGTCCTCGCCGTGGTAGCCGGGCGCGCAGGGGACGCCCGCCGCCTCCATCCGCGCCTTGGCCGCGCTCTTGTCGCCCATGGCGCGGATGGCCTCAGCCGGAGGGCCTACGAATGCGAGCCCGGCGCCGGCGCAGGCCGCGGCGAAGTCGGCGTTCTCGGCGAGGAAGCCGTAGCCGGGATGGACCGCCTCGGCCCCCGACACCTTGGCCGCGTCGATCAGCGCGCCGATGTTGAGATAGGAGGCCGCGGGGGCGGAAGCGCCGATGCGCACGGCCCGGTCGGCGAGGCGGACATGGGGCGCGTCGGCGTCGGCGTCGCTGAACACGGCGACGGTGCGCAGGCCCTCGGCGCGCGCGGCGCGGAGGACTCGGCAGGCGATCTCGCCGCGGTTGGCGACGAGGACGGAGGAAAAGCGCGCGCTCATGACGATGGCCTCGCCCATGACGGCGGCCGCTTCGCCGCGAAGGCGGCGAGCCCTTCCCGGCCTTCGGACC
>CAMFKX010000447.1 GCA_945957375.1 uncultured Roseiarcus sp. | reverse complement strand
GTGCGCATGCTGCTGCCGGCCTCGAACGCGGCGAGCCCCGACGCCGCCGACGCGCTCGCGGTCGCGATCTGCCATGCCCAGCATCGCATGGCCCGGGCGAGGGGCGCGGCATGATCGGCAAGCTGCGCGGCATCGTCGACGAGGTCGACGCCGACGAACTGATCCTCGACGTCGGCGGCGTCGGCTATCTCGTCGCCGCCTCGGCGCGCACCTTGCGCGCGCTGCCGGCGCGCGGGGAGCCGGCGGAGCTGCTGATCGAGACCCATGTGCGCGAGGATGCGATCCGACTCTACGGCTTCCTGACCGCGGCCGAGCGCGACTGGTTCCGGGTGTTGCAGAGCGTCCAGGGCGTCGGGGCCAAGGTCGCGCTCGGCATTCTCGGCGCGCTGACCGCCGACGCGCTCTCGTCCGCCATCGCCCGCCAGGACAAGGCGATGATGGCGCGGGCGCCGGGCGTCGGCCCGAAGCTCGCCGCCCGCCTGGTGCTCGAACTCAAGGACAAGGCGCCGGCGCTCGGCGCGGCCGGCTTCGGCGACGGGGCCTCCCCGGTCGAGCGCGACGCGAGCCTGCCGAAACCGGCGCAGGACGCGATCCTCGCCCTGGTCAGCCTCGGCTACGCCCAGGCGCAGGCGGCGGCGGCGGTCGGCAAGGCGTCGGCCGCGCTCGGCGCCGAGGCCGAGACCGCGACGCTGATCCGCGCCGGACTGAAGGCGCTGGCGCAATGACCGCCTTTACGATATGCTTATCGATAACCGATTGGTAAAGCGCATGGCTGCGACAGCGACAGTCTCATCGAAGTTCCAGATTTCAATTCCGAAGGAAGTTCGGGACCGCATGGCCTTGAGGCCGGGACAGAAGGTCGCCTTCATCGCGACCCTCGAAGGGATGTTGCTGGTTCCCGTTCCAGAACGCGAAGAGCTCGTCGGAATGGCCCGCGGAACGAATTCGGAAGGCTATCGCGATCGAAACGATCGCTACTGATGCGGGTCGTCGATACGTCGGCCTGGATCGAATGGATTCAGGACTCGGCGCTCGGGCGGCGTCTGGCTTCGGAGTTGCCGCGCAATGAGGACTGGGTGGTCCCGACCGTCGTTCAGTACGAGTTGGCGCGATGGCTATCGCGCGAGATGTCCGACACGGCCGCCGCGCGATTACTCGCTTTCTCGACGGAATTGGTCGTCATCCCCTTGACAAGCTGGCCATGGCGGACGCAATCATTTACGCCACAGCGATCGATTCCGGCGCGGACTTGCTGACCTGCGACGCGCATTTCGCAGAGCTTCCGCGCGTCGTCTATCAGGCGAAACGCCCGCAATGAGTTTCTTGCGACCGAATGGCGGCGATCCGCGGCTGGTTGAGGACAGGGCCCCGATGACGGCCCCTGTCCCTCCGCGCTCCTTCGTCGGCGCCTTCATCGGCATCGTCGCGGTGTTCGCCTTGCTCGGGCCGCCGGTCGGCGGGGCGGCCTTCGCTCCGCTGGCGCTCGCGCTGCATGCGCCGGCCGCGCCGGACGCTTTCGCTTTGGCCGCAGCGGTCGGGGCGGTCTTCGGCCACTGGCTGATGCTGATCGCGGCCTATGCGGTCGGCGTCGGGCCGGCGATCGCGACCGGCGTCCTGTTCGCGTTGTGGGACGCGGCCGCGCCGCCGAACTGGCCGCGCGCGCTGGTCGCCGCCGCGATCGGCGGGGTCGTCGCCTACGCGGTCGCGCTGCGCTTCGCCGCGTTCGGGTCGGCGTTCGACATGATGTTCCAGCCCGATGCGCCGACGATCCAGTCGATCAGCCTGACCACCGCCGCCGTGACCGAGCCGGTCGCGCACGGGACCGGGCTCGTGCGCGCCTTCGCCGCCAGCGGCGCCGTCGGCGGCCTGGTTTCGGCGATGGCCGCGAGCCTGCTCGGCCTGACGGCGCCCTCCGCCCCCGAGCGAGCCGTCTGATGGCCGACGCCCCGCGCCGCCTCATCTCGGCCGAGAAGCGCCCGGAGGACGACGCCGCCCTGCGTCCGCAGGTGCTCGCCGACTTCACCGGCCAGGAGGCCGCGCGGAAGAACCTGAAGATCTTCATCGAATCGGCCAAGGCGCGCGGCGAGGCGCTCGACCACGTGCTGTTCGTCGGCCCGCCCGGCCTCGGCAAGACCACGCTGGCGCAGATCGTGGCGCGCGAACTCGGCGTCAATTTCCGCTCGACCTCCGGCCCGGTGATCGCCAAGGCCGGCGACCTCGCCGCGCAGCTCACCAATCTCGAGCCGCGCGACGTGCTGTTCATCGACGAGATTCATCGCCTCAATCCGGCGGTCGAGGAGATTCTCTATCCCGCGATGGAGGATTTCCAGCTCGACCTGATCATCGGCTCGGGCCCGGCGGCGCGCTCGGTCAAGATCGACCTCGCCAAATTCACCCTCGTCGGCGCCACCACCCGCGCGGGCCTGCTGACGACGCCGCTGCGCGACCGGTTCGGCATCCCGGTCCGGCTCAATTTCTATACGCCCGAGGAGTTGCAGGGCATCGTCGCGCGCGGGGCGCGGGTGATCGGGCTCGCGCTCTCGGACGCTGGCGCCAACGAGATCGCGAAGCGCTCGCGCGGCACGCCGCGCATCGCCGGTCGGCTGTTGCGCCGGGTGCGCGACTTCGCCGTCGTCGCGGGCGCCGCCGAAGTGACGCGGGCGCTCGCCGACGAGGCGCTGCGGCTGCTCGACGTCGATTCGATCGGGCTCGACCAGATGGACCGCCGCTACCTGGACGCGATCGCGCTGAAATTCGGCGGCGGCCCGGTTGGGGTCGAAACCATCGCCGCCGCGCTGTCCGAGCCGCGCGACGCGATCGAGGACATCATCGAGCCCTATCTCATCCAGCAGGGTTTCGTGCAGCGGACGCCGCGCGGCCGGCTGTTGACGACCCACGCCTTCCGCCACCTCGGCCTCGCCGAACCGCGCCGCGAGGGCGTCGAGCCGACCCTGTTCGACGAGGAATGAAGG
>CAMFKX010000446.1 GCA_945957375.1 uncultured Roseiarcus sp. | reverse complement strand
GATCGTCGGCAGCGTCAGATGTGTATAAGAGACAGGGCCCGCCGCGCTGTCGGGCGGCCAGCGGCAGCGCGTCGCGCTCGCCCGCGCCCTGGTCAGCCGACCGCGCGTTCTGGCGCTCGACGAGCCGCTCGGCGCGCTCGACGCCCTGACCCGCATCGAGATGCAGCGGCTGCTCGAAACCGTGTGGCGCCGCGAAGGCTTCACCGCGCTGCTCGTCACCCACGACGTCGCCGAGGCGGTCGCGCTCGCCGACCGCATCGTGCTGATCGAGCGCGGCGCGATCGCGCTCGACGTCGACGTCGCCCTCCCGCGCCCGCGCCACCGCGGCGCCGCGGCGTTCGGCCGCCTCGAGGAATCGATCCTCGACCGCCTGCTCGGCGCCGCCTCCTGATCGCTTCGACCAAGGAATCCCGCATGTCCTTCTACCGAGACACCCACGACAAGGCCGCCTTCGAGGCCTGGAACGCGCGCGTCCTCGCGCCCTACCAAACCCTCCGCGTGACGCCGATCGCCCCGGCGCTCGGCGCCGAGATCGACGGCGTCGACCTGACCCGGGAGATCCCGCCCGAACAGCTCGCCGAGATCCGGCGGGCGAGCGCCGAACGGCTCGTGCTGGTCTTTCGCAACCAGCGCCTCGACGCCGCCGACCAGAAGCGCTTCGCCCGCCATTTCGGCCGCCTCCACCAGCACGCGCTCGCCGCCTCGTCGCTGATCGCGGGCGCGAGCCCGGACCCGGAGGTGCTGGCGTGGAAGACCGGGCGCGAGTCGCGCTTCGCCGCCGGCGACGCCTGGCATCACGACGTGTCGTGCGACGAGGAGCCGATCCGCGCCTCGTTCCTCTATGTCGAGAAGACGCCGGACATCGGCGGCGGCGACACGCTGTTCGTCAACAACTACCTCGCCTACGAATCGCTGTCGGAACCGCTGCGCCGGTTCATCGACGGGCTGACCGCGGTGCACGACGGGGCCAACGCCTGGACCGCGGGCTACGGCGCCAAGCCCCAGCCCGGGCGCAACTTCCCCACCGCCGAGCACCCGATCGCGCCGATCCATCCGGCCACCGGGCGTCGCTTCCTGTTCGTCAATTCCACCTTCACCACCCACATCCCGCAACTCGGCCGCTGGGAGAGCGACGCGCTGCTCGAACTCCTGGTGCGCCACGTCGAGCGCAACGTCGCCTTCCAGGCGCGGGTCGCGTGGACGCCCAACACGCTGACCTTCTGGGACAATTGGGCGGTCCAGCACCACGCCGTGTGGGACTATTTCCCGTTCGAGCGCTGGGGCGCGCGCGTCTCGGCCTATGACGGGGCGCCGCGCGCCGCGCTGCAATAGCCGATCCGTCGCGGCCGGCCGGACGCCGAGCGCCGGCCGGCTCAACGCGACGCGAGCAGGGGCGGCGAGACGCGGTTCGCGCCGCCCGCGCCCCCGGCGAGCGCGTCGGCGACCTCCTGGCACTGCACCCGGATGTCGGGAATGGCGATGCATTCCCAGAAAGCGGCGCGCGCCAGCGGCCCGATCGCGCGGATGCGCTCGGAGCGGGCGCCGCCGACGCCGACCACGGCATAGGTGTCCGCCACGTCGAGGCCGATGCCGAGCGGGTCGGGGCGGATGACGCCGCGCGCCAGCAGCGTGCGGATCAGCGGGTTGGTCGAGCGCAGCGGATCGGCCGCGAGCCCGGTGCAGTCGATGATCCGGGCGAAGGCGCGGTCTTCCGCGGCGGCCGCGCCGCGCGGCAGGATCGTCGCGATCAGGGCGTCGCCGTCGCGACGGACGCCGAGCACCCGGCCGGCGATCAGCCGGAAGCGGCCCTCGTCCCTCAGCCGCGTCAGCGCCCGCTCGATCGCCGGCGCCATGCGGTGGCGATGGACGTCCCAGTAGACGCCGGCGTGACGCAGGATCCGCCGCCGCTGGTCGGGCGTCATGGCGCGCCACAGCCTCTGGGTGTGTGGCCGCAGCGCGTCGATCGCCGCGCGCCAGTCGCCGCCTTGCGCCGCGAACCGCGCCGCAAGCGCGCGAACCCAGGCGAGCAGCGCCGACGCTTCGGCGCCGAACGGAATCTCGTCCGCGGCGACCGCAAACGCAGTCGTATCGCGATGCGCGGCCGGCAGCAGGCCGCGGCGCGACACCGCGACGAGCGCGCCGCGATGGCCGCGCCGGTCGAGCGAAAGCGCCATGTCGACCATGGTCAGCCCGGCGCCGATCAGGAGGATCGGGGCGTCCGGCGCGAGCCCGTCGAGCGAGCCCGGTGTCCACGGCTGCTCGGCCGGCAGCCCGTTCACCGCCGGCTTGGCGTCGTTGCCGGTCGCGAGGATCACGTGATCCGCCGCGATCGTCGCGCCCGAGCCGAGCCGGACCGTCGCGCCGTCGCCGGTCTCCTCGATGTCGACGCAGGCGTCGCGAACATGGCGGACCGGGCCCGCCGCCAGCGTCCGCTCGGCCAGATCGGCGAGATAGTCGCCGTAGCGGCCGCGCGAAATGAAGCAATAGGGGGTGGGGCAGGGGGCGCCGCCGTGCGCCTGCAGCCAGTCGTACAGATGCCGCGGCGCATCCGGAAACGCGCTCATGTTGGCCACGCGCACGTTGAGCAGGTGGCGGGGATCGGTGGTCGCATAGGCGAGGCCGCGCCCGAGCGCCGCTTCCGGCTCGACGATCACGATGTCGGCGTCGCGGGACAATTCCGGCCGCCGGGCGAGATGCGCGGCGGCGATGGTTCCGGTCGCCCCGCCGCCGACAATGACGATTCGCATCGATGCCGCTCCCCGCACGCCGCGTCGCCACAAAATATACCTTATCGCTATAAGTAATCAATAAATCACCCGCGACGGGTCGGAGCGGGCTCGCGGCGCAGCCCGCGACGGCGGAAAACCCGGGCGCGAATCGGGGCTTTTCAATGCGTTGCGCGGCAAATTCCGGGCGAATCGCGACGGCCGACGCGCGTCTGCGATCCTCGTCCTGAGCCTGTCCTCGTCCTGAGCCTGTCGAAGGACGCTCCAGAGG
>CAMFKX010000445.1 GCA_945957375.1 uncultured Roseiarcus sp. | reverse complement strand
GGCCCTTCCCCCCGCGCCGGGGTGCCCCCCCTCTACCCCCCCCCCCCCGCGGGGGGGCCCTGGGGGGCGGGGGGCGCGGTCGGCGGGCCCGCGCCGAACGCCGGAGCTTGGCGCCGCCCCTCACCCTGGCCCTCTCCCCGCAGGCGGGGAGAGGGGGATCGCGCTTCCCCTATCAGGCCCGCTCCGGCCCGTCAGTTCTTATCCGGACCGCCGTCCGGGCCTTCGTCGGGGCCGCCCTCCGGGCCCATCATCGGGCCATGGCCGCGCCAGCCGTGCTCCCAATGACCCCACGGGCCGCCCATCGGTCCGCCCATCGGGCCGCGCTGGGCCATGGCCTCGATGTTGGCGGCGAGCTTCGTGCGCTGTTCGGGCGTGAGCTGATCGGCGATGTCGAGCAGGCCGGCGGCGATCGTCTTCGACTTGGCGTCGAACTTCGCCACCGCCTCGAGCCGCATCTTCTCGACCGCGGCGCGATCGACGGTCGGCGCCGACAGGAGCTCGAGCGCCTGCTTGCGCATCGCGGCGCGCTCCTCCGGGTTGGGCCCAAGTTCCGCGAAGCGGGCGGCGACGATGTCGTGGATCTTCGCCTCCTGCGCGGCGCTGGCGCCGACGCTGTCGAGCGCGTGGGTCACCGCGCGCTGCGCGAAGGCGAGGCGCATGCCCTCCCGCCAGCCCATGCCGTCCGCGCCGCCGGTCGCGGCGTATCCGCCGGCCGCCAGCGCGAGCCCGCCGACGAGAACGCCGGCGATCGCCGCCGGCCGAAGCCAGAAGGCGCGCGGGCGGGCGCTGGCCGGGGGAACGCCATAGGGGAGGAGCGGCGAACCGTTGCTGTCTGTCATGATCGTCTCCTGCATCAGCGGCGAGGCGCCGCTTCGAAGTGGGACGATAGGCCGGGCGCGTTGCCGCCAATCCGGGGGAATGTGAAGAAAGATGAACGGCGCGGGGCGCTTTTGCGGCGAAGGGCCTTGCTGTCTTCCTCGATCGGGCGGGCGGGGCGGAGTCGTCGCCGATGCGATCGGCGACGCTTCCGCTTTCCCCGGTCAGGCGGCGCGCAACGTCAGATGCTTCGTCCCGCGAGCGCCGGCGAAACCGAGGCCGCCGAACCCCATCAGCATCATGATCCACGTCGAGGCTTCGGGGATCGCCGAGCCGCCGCCGCTGAAGCCGACGCTGCCGAAGTCGCTGCGGCCGCTGCCGTAGTCGCCGTCGCCGGCGCAATTGCTCGAGATGGTGTTGCCGTCCATGGTGACCGCAGCCACCAGAGCGAGCGCGCGCCCGCACAGGATCTTGGCGGAGGTATTCAGGGTGATGCTCTGGTCGGCGAGGATGTTTCCGGCGAACACGGAGCTCGTGCCCAGAGTCGCCGAGCTGCCGACCTCCCAGTAAATGCCGCTATTCGCTCCGCCGTTCAGCACATTGACGCTCGAATTGCTCGCCGCAGTGAGCGCCGACCCAATCTGAAAGATGTAGATCCCGTCCGGATTTGCGCCGAAGTCGAGCGTGAGCGTTCCCGTCAACTGCGCCGTCGAATCGAATTTGTAGACGCCGGGGCTGAGCGTTCCCACCGTCCCCAGATCCTGACCCGTCAGATTGGCCGTGAACGGCTGGGCTGACAGCGCATTGAACGCCGTGAGGGCGTCGACCTGCGCCTGCTGCGCGACCGCGTCGGTCGCATGGACCGCTCCGGTCAGCGTGATTGTCCCCAGGCCCGTGATCGAGCTGCCCGGATAGACCCCAAGATCGCCATTGATCGTCGTCGCGCCGGTGTTGGTCACGGCGCTCGCGCCCAGAACGGCGAAGTTGGCCGCCGAACCCAGCGTCAAGACATCCGCCCCGGCGGAACCCACGCAACAAAAACTCAACGCAACGACTGAAGATTGCAAGATTTTCTTCATAGTAATTCTCTCCACATTGGTTCTGCTAAAATGTTTGCCTAGAAACCGAATTAACCAGCTTTAGTCTCTCGCCTGCCGTCGGCGGCCTGTGTACCGGCTGGAGTTAGAAATATGAAAGAACGATGGCTTTTGATGGGCACTTTATCGATATATTGGCGCTGTTGACATAATTCATTCCGCCGTCGATATCGACTTCGACTTGAGGTCGGGGCGCGTGCATTTTCCGCCGCTCACCGGACCGAAAATGTTGTTTCGTACTGTTGCTCCGCGACTTGATGCGCGGGCGGACGAACGTCGCGATCGGGCAGAAAATCGGCGCCGACGAAGCTGTCCAGGGTCAGCCCCAGCTTGCCGCCTTCCCCATCCGCGGTTCCGGATACGACGATGTCCACGGCAAGATACCCCCGGCGCGGCCGGGGGTAACCGCCGAGCGATTCTGGAGTCGCACGCCGATCGTTCGAGCGCCGCGCGGTCGGCGCCGCGACGGCGAGCCCTGGATCGCCGCGTCGCCCTTCGGGCGCCTTGCAAGAGGCGCGCTTGGCCGTTCCCGCCGGGGTCAGCCGCCCTCGACGTGGTCCGGGGTCGTCCGGGTGCGGTGGCCGAGGCGGTCGGCGACGGCGAGCAGGACGGCCGACACGACGAAGGTCATATGGACGCCGACCAGCCAGGCGAGCTCGCGGTCGCTCTCGTGGGAGATGTCCATGAAGCCCTCGAGCAGCTTGATCGCCGAGATCGCCACGATCGAGGCCATCAGTTTCAGCTTCAGCTCGCTGAAGTCGATCTCGGCGATCCAGTGCGGCCGGCCGTCGTCCGGCTTCATCAGCACCGGCGAGACGAAGTTGGTGTAGCCGGAGATGAACACGATCACCACCAGCGACGCCGACAGGGTCATGTCGACGATGGCGAGCACCGAGAGCAGCACCTTCTCGTCGCTGAAGTCGGCGAGCCGGCTGACCAGCTCGTAGACATGCAGGGCCGACTTCGCCAGCAGGGCGACCAGGCTGACCGCCAGAATGGCGTAGAGCGGCGTCAGCAGGAAGCGGGCGCCGAACAGAAAGCGTTCGAAAGCGGTTCTGAGCATCTGTCTCTTATACACATCTCCGAGCCCACGAGACGTAGAGGAATCTCG
>CAMFKX010000444.1 GCA_945957375.1 uncultured Roseiarcus sp. | reverse complement strand
GCTCGCCGCGACCGCCTCGCGCACCGCCTCGGTCGTGGCGCGCCAGACGTCGGCGGAGGATTGCTCGAACACGTCGCCCGGCTCGCGCCACAGCTCGACCGGCCGCCGGGCGCTGGCGAGCAGGTTTCCGCGCGCATCGAACGCGCCGGCGCGGGCGCTGCCGGTGCCGACGTCCACTCCGATGAATGCGCTGGTCATGGCTTTCGTGTTCGACTGGCCGAGGGGCGGCGAAGGTCGGACTTTCCGGCTCGCATGGCAAGCGGCGGAGCCCCGGGACGTCCGGCGGACCGTCGCGGCGCGAACCCGCGTGCGAGGCGGCGGATCCCGGGAATGCGCAAGTTCGACAAGATGCCAGCGGGAGGTGGCCCCTGCAAAGCTGCCGGAGGCGCTAAGGAAGCTGGGCGCCAGATGCGGGCGGTAACCTGCTGCGCCGGGAACGGCGGGACGGCGCCCATAGCGGGCGTTGCTGGAGGATTTGATTGACGCCTCCTCTCCGCCACCTTTCTGCCGTTCCCGCTCCCTTCGATACAGCCGGCTTGGAGATCGACTCGCAATCGCGGCATGCGACTTCTCGTGCAGCCGCTCGATGATCCGATTATATTCCAGCGCCGCGGCTTGTATTCGAGCGTCTTCACCACCTCGCGGAGATTACGAAGCGCCCCGTCGCACTTGCCGCAGACGCACGGGGCGGCTCGACGACGCGCCCGACCGTCTGCGTCACTTCCAACTCCTCAATTTTCTGTTCGAGTTGCTCGACGAGGAGCTTGCCGCGTGCCGACGATTGGCCGTACGTCTCGCGGTGCGCCTTGGCCGGTTGCAGCTTCAGCCGCTCGATCTCCAGCGCGCGGACCGTGGATCGTCCTGGGCTTCGCTCAGCGCCACCCCTATTTCGGCGAGCATCTGGCGCTGGGCGAGGATCATCGCGTGCGCTGTCCAGGACCGCGCCAGCGGCGGCGGGGGCGGGATGCTGGCTGCGCCTGTATTTATCGCTTGTTCTGACCGAATCAGCCGAACGTGATCCTGGCTCCGCCGGCTCCATTGGAGGAGACGTGGAAGGTTCCGCCCGAAAGCGCCCCGGAAAGGTAAAGCTCCCCGACTTGGCTTCCTTCGCTTACCGTCAGGACCCCCAACGCCGAAGAACCCGCGTAGCTAAGCGTCGTGTCCGCGGCGTTGAGGCCGATGACGTCGATGGCATCCTTGGACGAAAAGCCGGAGATGAGGTCGGAGGACAAGATTGGCAGGGTTTCCTCGAACGTTGCGCCCAACCCCTGGGCGTCGGAGAAGATCACGCCTCCCGACGCGGCGGTCAGCGTTTCCCCCGGCGAGGTCGCCTGCAGGACGTCATGGCCGTCTGGACTGTCGACGAACCTGAGCGGCGTTGCGCCCGCGAAAGTCGCCGCCGCGTCGCTGAAGAGCGAGTTGGACGACGTGACGCTCCAGGCGTCCGCGAATGCGCCGCAAAGCTCGCTTTCGCTCAGAGGCTGGGCCAGCACGCTGCCGTCCGGCAACTGGAAATCGTTGGCCTGGCCGTTGTCCGGGCCAAGAAGTCCCTGCACCGAGCCGGGACCGTTCTGGGGTCCGAGCGCGACGCTGGTGTCGATGTAGTACCCCCTGTCGACGAGAGTCAGGGTTTCTCCCGAGCTCCATCGGACCTGGTACTCGGACGACGAGACCTCGACCAGCGTCCCGCCGGCGAAGACCTGCGTCCGACCGGCGGCGTTGAGGGTCGTGTCGGCGACTCCGTCCACCGAGACGAAATCCCTGGCTCCGGGATCGAACAGCAGCACGTCCCCGCCCAGTTGCACCGCCGCCTTCGTCGTGACGCTGGCGGCGTTGTTCCGCGGATACGGCGACGTCTCGATCTGGATCTGGAAGGCGTCGCCGGGCGTCGTCGAACGCGTCAGGATGAAGGTTCCGACGGCCTGGAAATCGTAGCGCAGGCCATCGTAGGTCTGCATATGCACGTCGCCGGTTGCGGTCGCCGTCAGCTTGACCGTCACCGCCTCGACCACCCCCGCGGACACATTGCCGTTAGCGTCGGTCGCCTGCGCGAACACGGTGGCGGTCCCGTTCGCCAGCACGGTGGCGTCGGACTTCGGCATCACCGCCTTCCAGCCGGAGCCGGTGGAGTCCACCGTCGCCGTATAGGACCGGGTGAAGGCGCCGTCGGTCACGGTGACTCTGAACGTCGCGCCGGCGGCGAGGCCGGCGACCGTCCCGCCGATGACGACGCCGCCACCGGCGTTCGCCACCGGGTTGTCGATCACGTTTCCGTGGCCGACCGGCGCGAGCGTCAGCGCCGGCGGCGTCTCCGCCACCGTCGCGGTTTCGGAGACCGGCGTCGACGCATTGCCGTGAACGTCGGTGGCTGTGGCGCTCACTATCACCGTCCCGTCGGGCAGCGCGACCGCGTCGGATTGCGGGATCGTCGCGCTCCAGTCGGTTCCGGCTGCGTCCACGATCGCGGCATAGCTCCTCGCGAAGGCGCCGTCCGTCACCGAAACCGAGAAGGTCGCCCCGGCCGCAAGTCCCGTGACGGTCCCGCTGAGCGCGACCCCGCCCGCAGCGTTGGCCTCCGCATGGTTGATGACATTGTCGCCGGCGACCGGCGCGATCGTCACGACAGGCAAGGTTGTTGCCACCGTGACGACGTCGCTCGCCTGCGCCGCATTGCCGTAGGCGTCGGCGACATGCGCCGTCACCGTCGCGGCGCCGTCCGGCAGCGCGCTTGCGTCCGCCTCGGGCAGCGTCGCGGTCCACCCGGTACCGGCCGCATCGACGGTCCCGGCATAGCTCTTCGCGAAGGCGCCGTCCGTCCCCGAAATGGAGAAAGTCGCCCCGGCCGCGAGTCCCGTGACGGTCCCGCTGAGCGCGACCCCGCCCGCAGCGTTGGCTTCGGCGTTGTTGATGACATTGTCGCCGGCGACCGGCGCGATCGTCACGACTGGCAAGGTCGTGGCCACCGTGACCGCGTCGCTCGCTTGCGCCGCATTGCCGTAGGCGTCGGCGACATGCGCCGTCACCGTC
>CAMFKX010000443.1 GCA_945957375.1 uncultured Roseiarcus sp. | reverse complement strand
TACGCCGCCGACTGGCGCGACTATCTGCGCTGGCGCGCCCGCCAGGGCCTCGACTTGCGGCCCCTCGCCGACCCCGAATGCGTCGGCCTCTACCTCGCCGCGCTCGCGTCCGGCGCCAAGGGCGCGGGCGGGCGACCGCGCACCGTCGGCACCATCGAGCGGCGGGGCTCTCCGCCCTCGTCTGGAACTTCGCCCAGAGGGCCCTGCCCTTCGACCGCAAGGACCGCCATGTCGCGACCGTGCTCGCCGGCGTCCGGCGCACCCACGGCCGGCCGCCGGTCCAGAAGGAGGCCCTCCTCTGCCCGAGCACGTCGTGGCCATGCTTGACGCCCTGCCGCCGTCGAACCTGCGGAACATTCGCGACCGCGCGATCCTGCTCCTCGGCTTCGCCGGCGGTCTGCGCCGCTCGGAAGTCGCCGGCCTCGTCATGAGCCCCGAGGATTCCCTCGAAGGCTCGGGCTGGCCGGAATTCTTCGACGACGGCGTGCTCCTGACCTTGCGCGGCAAGACAGGGTGGCGTGAGGTCGAGATCGGACGCGGCTCGTCGGACCGGAGCTGCCCGGTCGCCGCGCTCGAGACGTGGCTGAAATTCGGGCGGATCGCGCGCGGGCCGATCTTTCGCGCCGTGATCGGGCGCGAGGTCGGATCGGAGGCGCTCAACGATCGTCATGTCGCTCGCCTGGTCAAGCGGCTCGCGGTCGCCGCCGGCGTGCGCGGCGACCTGCCCGAGGGCGATCAGGGAGGCAAGTTTTTCCGGTCATTCGCTGCGCGCTGGGCTCGCCTCATCAGCCGAGATCGACGAGCGCTACGTCCAGAAGCACCTGGGCCACGCGTCGGCGGAAATGACCCGCCGCTACCAGCGCCGCCGCGACCGCTTTCGGGTCAATTTGACCAAGGCGGCGGGGCTGTGATCGCGGGAATCGCCGTCCATTGCCGAGCCCCCTGCCCTACCGCATGTTCGGCGGCAGTCCGTGGGCCCAATCCGCTTCCGCAACCGCGTGTTGGACTCGTTGACAACAGCCCCAACTGTTGTCATTCTCTCCAACATGAAGGCGGAATTGCTGCTCCACGAGCGCCACCTGATTGCGGAGGACGCGTTCGTCGAATTCCGGATCTGGCGCGTGCCGAACGCGGTATCGGGTTCGGCGCACGACTACAAATATGCGCTGGCTTATGTGGTCGCCGGCCAGTGCGTGCTCCGCTACGACAACGAAGCCGGTAAGGGCGACCACAGGCATATCGGGGCGGTGGAAATGCCCTATCGGTTCACCACTCCGGACGCGTTGCTCGCGGATTTCTGGGACGATGTCGAGAAATGGAGGCCCGAATGAACACCGTGACCCTCTCCGTCGCCTCCGCCGAGGATGCCAGTCGCCGTGCGCGCGCGGCGTTCGACGGCAAGGCGCAGGGCGCCCACATCTCGTTCGCCTCGGCTGAGTTGCTGTGGAAGGTGCTCACCGCCAAACGCTGGGAGTTGCTCAAGGCCATGACCGGCGAGGGCGGCATGACCATTCGCGAGGCGGCGCGTCGCGTCGGGCGGGATGTAAAGGCTGTCCACGGCGACATTCGCGCCATGCTCGATGCGGGGGTGCTCGACCGCACTGACGATGGCCGCGTGATCTTCCCCTATGACGCCGTGCACGTGGATTTCACGCTGACCAAGGCGGCGTGAGCGACAAGCGGTTTGACTCGCATCTGGCCAATTCGGACGAGCCATCGCCGGTCTGAGCGTTTCCCGGTAAGAGCGCGAAGCAAGTCATCCCGCGCGCCGGCGGACGGATTGACGATGGTGAACGCCGCGGGACGTGAGGCCGTCTTGCAGGCTTTCCTGACTGTGAAAAGAGGGCCTGACGGCTGGCATCCCCGCCCTCCCCTCCTCGGCATGAAGGGCCCGAGCGATCGGCGCGCGGTCAGTCCGTTCGCGGCACGCTGCGGTGCTGGACGCTCGCGACGACTTCGCCGCGCGCGATCGCGACTAAACGGCGCTTGACCTCGGCGAACAAAGCTGGCAGCGCGCCATAGTAGCCGGTCTCGCTGTCGACGGCCCGCAGGTCAAGCCCGGGGCCAGGTGAAGCGATTGCTTTCTGTCAGCACGATCCACGATCGCGCCTCGTCGAGGCCGAGACGAGCCTTGGTCACGGCGGGAATCTCGCTCGCGTCGGCGCTATTGGGTGGCGGCGTGTGCGTGATCGGCAGGACGCGGATGACCGGCGCGCCGCCTCCGTCGTCGTCGCGATCGCGGACGAGACAGGGGCGCTCCTGCCGTCCTCGTCCCTGCCCTCTCGATGCTGCCAGTCTGAGAGGTAGGCGTAGCGAAAGATCCAGCCGACCCGGATCTCAGTCGGCAGCATGCTTCGGATCGAGTTCGCCGTCGAGAGGCTCGGAGCTCGCCGCCATCGTGCTCGCCTCGACCGCCACGATGACTTCGTCGGTCAGGTCCGTGGTGCGCTGAACGCGGCGGTCCCGCTTCGACAGCCGCGGGAAATCCTCGTAGGCCATCCGCACGGTGCGCGGACGACCGCGGTGATGATCACCGGCTCGCGCAGGGCGGCCTCCTGATAGGCGCCAAAGTCCTTCGAAACCTCGGCAGCGGCCACAGTCGAACTCATGGTCCTCGACTCCTCGGTTCCGGAATATACGGAGATCCCGCTATTCGACGACGCGGACCGGGCGCCGCGGGAAGGCGGCGCGCCTCGGCGTGTAAAGACGGTTGATTGGGCTTTACTTCGCCTGCTCAACAAGGGGCTCGCGCTGCTCGGCGAGTCGTCGGCGCCGAGGCTCATGACTCTTCCGGCCGCGACAAGTGTCGCTCCTCTGCCCTGTCGCCAATCAGCGAAAGAGCACGGCCGTCGAGGGGTGAAAAAGGAATCGCTGTTTGAAGCGACTCAGCTTTCGGAACCGATCTGCCTTGACACAGGGTCGCCAAGGCCACCGTGAATTCAGATTGTCCACTCGCCGGTGGGTTTCAGGCATTGGCCTATCATCATGAAAAGATGAGGCAAAAGAGGATCGAGGCTAGCCGATTAAC
>CAMFKX010000442.1 GCA_945957375.1 uncultured Roseiarcus sp. | reverse complement strand
CGGCAGCGCGGGTTCGAGGCCGGCGCGCGCCAGGGCGGCGACGAGCCCCTCGGCGAGCACGCGGTTCATCAGGCAACCGCCGCCGAGCGCGACACGAACGATTCCACGCGCCGCGGCGGCAACGCGAATCCAGTCCACGAGGCCGGCGATCAGCGTCCCGTGGAACGCCTCGGAGGCCACGCGGCCCGTAAGTCGCTCGTCGAGCATCGTCCCCATGATACCCGAAAGGTCAAGCGCTCCATCGCAGAGGCTCCACCCGCCCGGGACGATGCGCGGATGGTCGACCAGGGCTTCCAGCTCCATCGCCGCCTGCCCCTCGTAATGCTGGACGAGGCGGACCCCCGCCAGGGCCGCCGCCGCGTCGAACAGCCGCCCGAGGCTGGTGGTCCGGGGAAAGCGGGCGCCGCGCCGGAGCGCTTCGGCGACCCGCGCCGCGCCGGGCGCGCCGGAGAACAGCCTGTCGGCGTCGTCCAGCCGACCGAGCTTTTCGAGCATCGCGACGCCCATCCGCCACGGCTCGCGCGCCGCCTTGTCGCCGCCCGGCAGGGCGAGCGGCGCGAGCGCGCCGATCCGCTCCCAGCGCGCCCCGTCGAGGACGATCAACTCGCCCCCCCACGGCTGGCCGTCTGTCCCATAGCCATGTCCGTCGAGCGCCACGCCGAGAACCGGGCCGCGCCAGCGCCGCTCGGCGGCGACCGCCGCGACATGGGCGACGTGGTGCTGCACCGGCGCGACCGGCAGGCCCAGCCCCTCCGCCCAGCGGGTCGAAAGGAAATCTGGGTGGAGATCGCAAGCCGCGCAATCCGGCTCGACGTCGAGGATCGCGGTCAGATGCCGGATCGTCTCGAGGCGGAAGCGAATGGTCTCGCGATCGTCGAGGTCGCCGATATGCTGCGAAACGAACGCCTCGCGGCCGCGGGTGATCGTGACCGTATTCTTGAGGTCGCCGCCGGCGGCGATCACGCAAGGCCCGTCTTCGCCGAGATCGATCGGGTCGGGAACGAAGCCGCGCGCGCGCCGAAGGTAGACCGGCGCGCCGGCGGCGATCCGCATCACCGAATCGTCGGCCCTGACCACGATCGCCCGGCCGTGGGTCACGATCAGGTCGGCGACGCCGGAGAGGCGCCGCTCCGCGTCCTCGTCGGAGGCGACCAGCGGCTCGCCGCCGAGATTGGCGCTGGTCGCGACCAGCGCCAGATCGCAAGGCGCGTCGCGAAAGGCGCGGAACTCCGGGGAGCCGGCGAGCGCATGCAGGACCAGCCAGTGCAACGGCGTGTAGGGGAGCATCACGCCCAGTTCGCGGAGATTGGGCGCGACGCTCGGCGCGAGGACGCCGCGGCTCGGCGCCAGCACGATCGGGCGCGCGCGATGGCCGAGCAGCGCGCGCTCGTCCGGGCCGAGTTCGACGACGCGGTCGGCGCTGGCGAGGTTCGCGACCATGACCGCGAAAGGCTTTGCGTCGCGCGCCTTGCGCTGGCGCAGGGTCGCGACCGCCTGTTGGTCGCGGGCGTCGCACAGCAGATGAAAGCCGCCGAGGCCCTTGAGCGCGACGATCTCGCCGCGCGCGAGCGCCGCGGCCGCCTCGGCGACCGGGACGTTGAGCTGCGGCCCGCAGCGCGGACAGGCGATCGGCTCGGCATGAAAGCGGCGGTTCGCCGGATCGGCATAGTCGCGGGCGCAGTCGGCGCACATCGGAAAAGGCGCCATCGAGGTCTGCGCCCGATCGTAGGGAAGCGCGCGCGTCAGGGTGTAGCGCGGGCCGCAATGGGTGCAGGTGACGAGCGGGTAGCCGAAGAAGCGGCTCTCCGGATCGAACAGCTCGTCGAGACAGGCGTCGCAGAGCGCGGCGTCGGCGCCGATGCGGGTCGCCGACCGACCCTGCCGCGAGGCTTCGATGGCGAAGCCAGCGCCGCCGGTCGGCGGGATCGCGGCGACCTCGATCGAATCGATGCGGGCGAGCGCCGGCGGGGCGCTTTCCAGTTCGGCGACGAAGGCGGGCGCGCCGGAGCCTTCGATTTCGATCAGCACGCCTTCGCTGTCGTTGCGTACGAAGCCGCTGAGCGCAAGCCGGTCGGCGAGGCCGTAGGCGAACGGCCGAAAGCCGACGCCCTGGACGACCCCGCGCACGCGAAGGCGAAGGCGGCCGATCGTCTCCGCAGCCGCCGGGGCGCCCATCGCGACCTCAGGCCCTGGCCACCGCGGCGGCGTGGCGGGAAGCGTTCGCCTCGATCCAGGCGACGAAGGCGCTGATCCCTTCGCCCGAGCGCGCCGAGACGGTGAGCGTCTGCAGGTTCGGGTTGATCCGGAGCGCGTTGGCGAGGCACTGGCCGACGTCGAAATCGAGATGCGGCAACAGGTCGGCCTTGTTGAGCAGCATCAGGTCGGCGGTGGCGAACATGTCGGGATATTTGAGCGGCTTGTCTTCCCCTTCGGTCACCGAGAGGACGACGACGCGGCGCGCTTCGCCGAGGTCGAACGCCGCCGGGCAGACCAGATTGCCGACGTTTTCGATGAACAGCGCCGCGCCCGGCTCGGGGCGGAGCGATTCCAGCGCATGTCCGACCATATGGGCGTCGAGGTGGCAGCCCTTGCCGGTGTTGATCTGGAGCGCCGGGGCGCCGGTCGCGCGAATGCGCTCGGCGTCGTTGGAGGTCTGCTGGTCGCCCTCGATCACTGCGACCGGCAGCCGTCCGCCGAGCGCCTCGATCGTCTTGACGAGAAGGCTGGTCTTGCCGGAGCCGGGGCTCGAGACGACGTTCAGGACGAAAAGCCGCCCGGCGGAGAACGCCGCGCGATTCTGGCGCGCGAAGGCGTCGTTCTTCGACAGGATGTCCCGCTCGATCTTGATCATCCGCTCGGCGCTCGCGCCCTGCGGGTCGTCGGCATGGCGATGACCGTGCGCATGCGGGTGGTCGTGGCCGCCCGGCTCCTCGCCGTGGCTGTGCGCCGGCACGGCGCCGCCCGCCTCGCCGATTACGACTTCCGCCTGCCCGCAGCCGCATACGCCGCACATCGGACGATCTCCCTGTTCGGTCCGGCCGACGCCGCCCGCGCTCGCGAGCCGGTCGGCCGTCGGACGTTCATACAG
>CAMFKX010000441.1 GCA_945957375.1 uncultured Roseiarcus sp. | reverse complement strand
CTTGGCACCTCAGATGCCGTAAGGGCGCCGTCCACCACATCAAAGGATGATCCAGGAGGCTGAGACGTCGCCGCGATCTGGAGCGTCCTTCGACAGGCTCAGGACGAGGTTCGAAGGTTCGGCGCCCAAGTCCCTGAAACGGCCGCATGAACATTTTCATCGCGGCGCCTGTCCCGGTTTCGAAAACGTTCGCCGGCCGAGCCCGCCCCTGCCGCGGGTTCAGGATGAGGTCCGCATCTTGCCCGACTCGGAACCTGGGGCGGCGTCTTCAACGAGCGGCCGGGTCGGCTGACGCCGACGGGGCCGCGATCCACACCGCGCCGGTCGGGCCGTCGAGGATCGTCGTGCGCCAGCGCCCGAGCCACGAGGCGCCGATCTGGGCCACGGGCGCGGCGCTCGCGGCGATGCCGCCGCAGGCGGCGTCGTCCTTGACTTCGAGCAGGGGAGGCGGCCCGCCGCCGGCCGGGGTTCCGTCGCTCGCCAGCAGCGCGAGCCCGGCGCCCTCGACCCGCCATCGCGGATAGACGCGGAGGCCCGCGCAGCCGAGCGTCCGCCCGGGCGGCGCCGGACGCATCGCGACGCCCGCGGCTTTCAGCGCGTCGAGCAGCGCCGCGTTGACCTGGACGATCCCCGGCGCGGCTTCGTCGTCGAAGCCGCTGTCGAATTGCGCCGCCACCGTCACCGGGCCGATGGCGAGGCGGACCACGGGGATGTCGCGCGGCCCGTCGCCCGGGCCGTCGATCCGCACGAACGAACGCGCGTCGGGCGGCGCGAAGCGTCCCGAGCCGACGGCGATGGTCCCCGAGGCGCCCGCCGTGGAGACGACGACCGTGAGCCGGCTCAGGATGTCGGCGCCGATCCGGCCGCTCTGGGGACCGCCGGGCGCCCGGTAGGCGCTCATGTCCTCGGCGCGGAACGGCGACGGCGGTCGGCAGAGGCCCGCGTCGAGCGCGGCCGTGGTCCCGACCGGCATCCCATAGGCGCCGGCGTCGACCGCGCTGGCGCTGGCCCCGGTGTCGATCAGAAACGCGCCGGCGCGCCCGCCGACGGC
This sequence comes from uncultured Roseiarcus sp., assembly GCA_945957375.1. Taxonomy (GTDB): domain Bacteria; phylum Pseudomonadota; class Alphaproteobacteria; order Rhizobiales; family Beijerinckiaceae; genus Roseiarcus. The sequence goes on along the minus strand of CAMFKX010000441.1, from coordinate 2,055 downwards.
GAGCCGGGCCACCGGCGTCCCGCCGAGGCTGAGATCGAGCGACGCATGGACTTCGCAGGCCGGCCCCTCCGGCGCGACGGCGGGCTCCGCATGGCCGGCTGCGGCCCACACGGCGAACGCCGGCGCCGACAATGGGCCGGCTCGCCTCATCCGCCCGAGATGGTCGCGCCGCCGTCGACGACGATCGTCTGTCCGGTCATGAACGTGCTGGCGGGCGAAGCGAGATAGACCGCGGCGCCGGCGATTTCCTCCGGCTCGCCGATCCGGCGCAGCGGCGTGGTCGCGGTCACCGCCTTCAGCGTGTCCGGGTTCTCCCACAAGGCGCGGGCGAAGTCCGTGCGCACCAGGCCCGGCGCGATGCAGTTGACCCGCACCGCGTGCTTGCCGAACTCGACCGCGAGGTTGCGCGCGAGCTGGAAGTCGGCCGCCTTGGAGATGTTGTAGGCGCCGAGCATCGGCGAACCCTTGAGGCCGCCGATCGACGACACGATGATGATCGAGCCGTCCTTGCGCGCGATCATGCCGGGCGCGGCCATCTGAATCAGCCAGTGGTTGGCGATCACGTTGTTTTCGAGAATCTTGCGGAACTGGTCGTCGGAGATGCCGGCGAGCGGCCCGAAATAGGGGTTGGACGCGGCGTTGCAGACGAGCGCGTCGATCCGGCCGAACAGGCGAAGCGTCTCGTCGACGAGGCGCTGCAGCTCCGCCTTCGAGGAGATGTTGGCGGCGATGGCGACCGCGGCCTCGCGCCCCTCAGCCGCATTGATCGCCGCCGCGGTCTCGGCGCAGGCCTCCGCCTTGCGCGACGAGATCACGACCGTTGCGCCGTGCTGCGCGAAAGCCTCGGCGATGGCGCGGCCGATGCCGCGCGACGAGCCGGTGACGATGGCGATGCGGCCGGTGAGATCGAACAGTTTTGTCAGGGCTTCCTCCTTGCGCTGGCGGCGCTGACTCTCGCGTCTTCGGACTGAACCGCCGCCGTCAGCCTTTGTGGTATGAATAGCGCCCATGGACGAAAAACAAAAACAGCAGCTTGAAGCCTTTTCGCGCGGCGAGATGTCGGCTCTCGATCTGCGTCGCCGCCTCGGCGGCGCGACCTATGGGGAAATCCTGAGCCTGCTCGGCGAGCACGACCTGCCGCTGCCTCGTGCGCCCGTGACCGGTCGCGAAGAGCAAATCAGCCGGGCCCGCTCATGGATGTTCCCCAAGCATGCCCCGTGACCTCAAACTCGCTGCATAATATTATAATTCCGCGGACCTCATCCTGAGCCTGTCGAAGGATGATCCAGCAGGCGTGATCTGGAGCGTCCTTCGACAGGCTCAGGACGAGGCTCGCCAGGCTCAGGACGAGGTTTGCGCTCTGGAAGACGCCCTACTCCACCTCGATCTCGCGCACCCGCATCTCGTCGCCCGCCGTCATCTGGACGTGATGGCGGCCGCATTCGGGGCAAGCGCCGAAGCGTTCGGCGAGCGGGACCGTCTTGCCGCAGTCCATGCACCAGCCGGCGCCGGGAACGCGCTCGATCTCCAGAGTCGCGCCCTCGGCGATCGTCCCGGCCGAGACGGCGTCGAAGCAGAACAGCAGCGCCTCCGGCTCGACATGGCTGAGGACGCCGATGTCGGCGAACACGCGCCGTACGCGCGTAGCGCCTTCGCGCTTCGCCGTCTCGACCGCCAGCTCGACGATGCCCTGGGTCAGCGCCATCTCGTGCATCGGTCAGCCTTCGACTTCGACTTTGAACGCGACGCAGGGATCGACGAGGGCGGCGAACCGCGCCGACGCAAGCCGCGCCGCTTCGCTCGAAGGGCTGCGATTCACCACTGAAACCTCGTCCTGAGGAGCCCGCGCAGCGGGCGTCTCGAGCTGGGCGCCCGTCAGCGCCGCGACGAAGGGACCCTGGGCGTGAAAATTCCACTCGGTCGGGGCGAGCACGGCGTAGGCGGCGATGCGGTCGTCGGTCATGGCTGCGAGATGATAGAGGCGGCCGCGCGCGCATTCCACCGCGCCGTAGCCGCAATTTTCGCCGAGCGGCGCGCCGACGGCCTGGGCCGCCG
>CAMFKX010000440.1 GCA_945957375.1 uncultured Roseiarcus sp. | reverse complement strand
CAGCGTCAGATGTGTATAAGAGACAGATCCCGCTCGGCCATCGCGCCGGCGCCGAAGACCTGTTCGACGGCAGCGGCCTCGTCGCCGACCAGATCCGCGAGGCCGACGCGATCGCGCTGCTGAAGCCGCTGCTGGAATCCCGGGGCGTGGTGAAGATCGGCCACAACGTGAAGTTCGACCTTCAGGTGCTCGCCCAGCGCGGCGTGACGGTCGCGCCGGTCGACGACACGATGCTGATCTCCTACGCGCTCGACGCCTCGGCGACCGCCGAGGGCCACGGCGTCGAGGCGCTTTCGGAGAAGTTCCTCGGCCACAAGCCGATCGCCTTCGCCGAGGTCGCGGGGACCGGGCGGACCTTCGTCGGCTTCGCCCGCGCGACGATCGAGAAGGCGGCGGAACACGCCGCCGAAGTCGCCGACGTAACCTTGCGGCTGTGGCGCGTCCTGCAGCCCCGCCTCGCCGCCGAGCGTCTGACCACGGTCTACGAGACGCTCGAGCGGCCGATGATCGCGACGCTGGCGCGGATGGAGCGGCGCGGCGTCGCGATCGACCGCGAGATGCTTTCGCGCCTCGCCGGCGACTTCGCCCAGACCATGGCGCGGCTCGAGGCCGACATCTCCCGCATCGTCGGCGGCCCGTTCAATCCGGGCTCGCCGAAGCAGCTCGGCGACATCCTGTTCGGCCGGATGGGCCTTCCCGGCGGCAAGAAAACCGCGACCGGCGCCTGGTCGACGACGGCGAGCGTGCTCGACGACCTCGCCGCCGAGGGCCACGAGTTGCCGGCCCGGGTGCTCGAATGGCGGCAGGTGTCGAAGCTGAAATCGACCTACGCCGACGCCCTGCCCGGCTACGTCAACCCGGCGACCGGACGCGTCCACACCAGCTACGCGCTGGCCGCGACCACCACCGGGCGGCTGTCGTCGTCGGAGCCGAATCTGCAGAACATTCCGGTGCGCACCGAGGAGGGGCGCAAGATCCGGCGCGCCTTCGTCGCGCCCAGGGGGCGCAAGCTGATCTCGGCCGACTACAGCCAGATCGAACTGCGCCTGCTCGCCCACATCGCCGACATCCCGGCCTTGAAGACGGCGTTCGCCGAGGGGCTCGACATCCACGCGATGACGGCCTCCGAAATGTTCGGCGTGCCGGTGGCGGGGATGCCGGCGGAGATCCGCCGCCGCGCCAAGGCGATCAATTTCGGCATCATCTACGGCATCTCGGCCTTCGGCCTCGCCAACCAGCTCGGCATCGCGCGCGAAGAAGCGGGCGCCTACATCCGAAAGTATTTCGAGCGCTTCCCCGGCATCCGCGACTACATGGAGACGACCAAGAAGGCGGCGCGCGCCGACGGCTACGTGACCACGATCTTCGGGCGCAAGTGCCACTATCCGCGCATCAGCTCGTCCAACGCCTCCGAGCGCGCCTTCAACGAGCGCGCCGCGATCAACGCGCCGATCCAGGGCTCGGCCGCCGACATCATCCGCCGGGCGATGGCGCGGATGGAGGCGGCGCTGGAAAAGGCGAAGCTGTCGGCTCAGATGCTGTTGCAGGTGCACGACGAACTCGTGTTCGAGGCGCCCGACGAGGAGGTCGAGGCGACGCTGCCGGTGGTGCGCAAGGTCATGGTCGAGGCGCCCGAGCCGGCGGTGAAGCTGCACGCGCCGCTTCAGGTCGACGCGCGCTCGGCGCAGAACTGGGAAGAGGCGCATTAGGCGATGGGGGTGGTGACGAACGATGGTCAAGAGGCTGATGAGGGGAGCGCATCCCTTCTCCCCGCCTGCGGTGAGAAGGTGGCCGAAGGCCGGATGAGGGGCGGCGCGGACCTCTCCGGCAAGCGGCGGCGCAGCCCCTCACCCCAACCCTCTCCCCGCGAGCGGGGAGAGGGGGCGCAAAGCCCGGAGCGGGGACGATGACCGTCGCCAAGCGCTATTCCGCCCTCGTCGACGAGGTCCAGATCAAGCCCGATCCGGCGCAGGCGGCGCTGGTGGAGAGGCTCGACGCCCTCGCCGCCGCGCTCAAGGGCTACCGCCCGGAGGCGAAGCCATCCGTCCTCTCGCGCCTGTTCGGCGCCAGGCCGGCGGAGCCGCCGCGCGGTCTCTACCTCCACGGCGCGGTCGGACGCGGCAAGACCATGCTGATGGACCTGTTCTTCGCCGCGGTCGACGCGCCGAAGAAGCGGCGCGCCCATTTCCACGCCTTCATGGCCGACGTCCACGCGCGGCTGCACGCCTGGCGGCAGGCGCGCAAGGCGGGCGCGGTCGCGGGCGAGGACCCGATCGCGCCGGTCGCGGCCGACCTCGCGCGCGAAGCCTCGCTGCTGTGCTTCGACGAATTCGCCGTGCGCGACATCGCCGACGCGATGATCCTCGGGCGCCTGTTCACCGCGCTCTTCTCCGCCGGCGTGGTGGTGGTCGCGACCTCCAACGTCGCCCCGGACGACCTTTATCGCGACGGGCTCAACCGCGCCCTGTTCCTGCCGTTCATCGCGCTTCTGAAAGCGCGCTGCGAGGTGGCCGAGCTCGACGCCCGCACCGACTATCGGCTGGAGAAGCTGGTGCGCGCGCCGGTCTATTACACGCCTCTCGGACCAAAGGCCGACGCCGCGCTCGACTCGGCTTTCCTGGCGCTGGCCGGGGTTCCGCGCGGCAAGCCGATGGAGATCGAGATCCTCGGCCGCCGCCTCGACGTGCCGCAGGCCTCGGACGGCGTCGCGCGCTTCAGCTTTGACGACCTGTGCCGCAAGCCGCTCGGCTCCGTCGACTATCTCGAGATCGCCGAGCGCTTCCACACCGTGTTCATCGACGGCGTTCCGACCTTGAGCGCGGGCGAGCGCAACGAGGCCAAGCGCTTCATCATCCTGATCGACGCGCTCTACGACATGCGGGTGAAGCTGGTCGCCTCGGCTGCCGCCGAGCCGGAGGGGCTGTACAAGGCGGCGGGCGGCGCCGAGGCCTTCGAGTTCGCGCGCACCGCGTCGCGTCTGTTCGAGATGCGCTCGGCCGATTATCTCGCCCTGCCGCACGGGTCGGAGGTCGCGCGCATGGACGATCTCGGCGGAATCGCGGAGACCTGAGATGGCCGGCGGGCTCGCCGAGAGCGCCGAGGCGCGGCTCATCGACATCGCCCGCGCC
>CAMFKX010000439.1 GCA_945957375.1 uncultured Roseiarcus sp. | reverse complement strand
GGCGCTCGCGGACCCGAGCCGAGGCGCGCCGCCTTTGCCGGAAGCGGCCGAGGCCGAGACGGGCGAGGGTCACCACGAACGCGCCCTGATCGGGTCGATCCCGGGGCCGCCGGTCGGCCAGGAGCCCTCTCCGGCGCCCTGCGGCCTCGCGGCTCGCGCCGACCGGGAAACCGGGCCGGTCGGCAGCCCCTTGTTCAGCGCGGAGATCGGCCCGGAAATGCCGAGCTGGGGCTCTCCGCCACTCCTCGTCCAGAGGAGCGCTGAGCAGCAGCGCGTCTCGAAGGACGTTCCAGAAGGCGCCGGCGCGGCCGGCGAGCGTCCTTCGAGACGCGTCGCCTTTGGCGCCGCTCCTCAGGACGAGGTCGAGGCGCTCAATCGGTCCCACCTTGGCCGTTACATTCGCCCGGAAATGCCGCCGCAAAGGTTTGAAATTGCACGATTCGCGCCCGGGTGGTTCGCGCCCGTCTCCCGGCGCGCGGCGCGCCGGGAGGCGCCGTCTGGCGGATCGCCTCCCTCGGGCCTCGGCGCATCGGCAATTGTGCGCCGGAATTCTTATTCCGGCCAGAAATCGGAGGTCGCCCGCGCGAAGGTCCAGGGGCAGGCGGCCGGAAAGGCGTCTTCGTCGAGCCCGGTCTCCCTCGCCGCCTTGATGATCGCGACGTCATAGGGGAGGGCAACGGTTACCACCGCCCTCGTCCTGAGCCCGTCGAAGGGCGCTCCAGAGGGCGCGGCGCCAGCGCACGCTGGATCATGCTTCGACAAGCTCAGCATGAGGGCTGCGGGTGCGGCCATGGTCGCGGGAAGACACCCTTGCGGAAATCCGTTAGAAAGCGGCGAACCGGACACGGTGATGGCGCAATCGTCGCGCTTAAGGCGGGCTGTCGCATGTTCCGGCGCGCGGGCCGCGCCCGAAAAACCTGGAGTTTGGCATGAAATTGACCGCCGCCATCGGCCTCGCCGCCGCGCTCGCCGGCGCCGCCCTGACCTTCGCCGCGCCGGCGCGCGCCGACGAGTTCAGCGCCGCGCAGAAGCAGGAGCTCGGCGCCTTCATCCACGATTATCTGGTGAAGAACCCCGAAGTGCTGAAGGAGGCGATCGAGGCGCTCGACAAGCACGACAAGGCGACCGCGGAAGCCGAACGGCAGAAGATCGTCATGTCGCAGGCCGGCCCGCTGTTCAGCTCGAAGTACCAGGCGACCATCGGCAACCCGAACGCCTCGGCCACGCTGGTCGAATTCTTCGACTACAATTGCCATTATTGCAAAGGCGCGCTGCCCGACATCGCCAAGCTGGTCAAGGACGACCCGAATCTCAAGGTCGTGCTGAAGGATTTCCCGGTGCTCGGTCCGGGCTCGATCGAGGCGGCCAAGGTGGCGTCGGCGGCGCGCAACCAGCTTCCCGGCGACAAGTTCTGGGCGTTCCACGCCAAGCTGCTCGCGAGCCACGGACCGGTCGGCAAGGCGGAGGCGATGGCGGTCGCCAAGGACCTCGGGCTGGACATGGACAAGCTGACGAAGGACATGGACGGCGCCGACGTCAAGGCCGGCCTCGACGAGACCATGCAGCTCGCCGACGCCCTCCAGATCAACGGCACGCCGACCTTCGTGCTCGGGCAGGATCTGGTGGTCGGCGCGGTCGGCTACGGCGAGCTCAAGAGCAAGATCGATTCGGTGCACAAGTGCGGGCGCGTGTCCTGCACGTAGCGGAATCGGCGACCCCCCAGGCGATCCAGCCGATCGGCGGCGATTCGACGCCCCGTCCCGATTCCCGGACTGGCTTCGGGATGCTGACGGGCGCTTGAGACGGCGCCGAGGGCCGAGCCGGCGGGATCGTCCTCCGACAGGCTCAGGATGAGGTTCCCCTTCGACAAGCTCAGGATGAGGTTGTAGGGACGAGGGGGGCGCGAACATGTCCTCTCCGCGCGAAGCGGGGAGAGAGGGAGCGGGGCAAGGCCGCCGTCGACGCCCCGCGAGACCGAACAGCATTCAAGGGGATCGTCGGTGACCGCCATTCAAGCCATCATCATGGCCGTGCTGCAGGGCGTGACGGAGCTTTTTCCGATCAGCAGCCTCGGCCACGCCGTGATTCTGCCACGCTTGCTCAACTGGTCGGTCGACCTCCGGGCGCCCGACTGGCTCGCCTATCTGACGGTGATGCATCTGGGCACCGCGGTCGCGCTGCTGATCTATTTCTGGCGCGACTGGTGGAGCTTCGCCTTGTCGCTGATCGGCCGGGGCGAACGGGCGGCGTCCGAGCGGCGGGTGTTCTGGCTGGTGGTGCTTGCGACCATCCCGGCGGTGGTGATCGGGGCCGGACTGCACAAGATCCTGACCGAGGCCTTCGGCTCGCCGGCGATCGCCGCGGCGTTCCTGATCGTCAACGGGTTCCTGCTCTATTTCGGCGACCTGGTCGCCGGCGAGACGGTCGGACGGCTCGACCAGCTCAACTGGAAAGGCGCGCTCGCGATCGGCTTCTCCCAGTGCCTGGCGCTGATCCCCGGCATTTCCCGCTCGGGCTCGACCATCGTCGCCGGCGTGATCGCCGGGCTGAAGCACGCGGAATCGGCGCGGTTCTCGTTCCTGATGGGGACGCCGATCATCCTCGCGGCCAATGTCTACGAGGCGCCCAAGCTGATGAAGCAGGGCGCGAGCCTCGGTCCGATGGCGATCCTGTCCGGCGTCGTCGCCGGCGTCGTCGCCTACGCCACCGTGTATTTCCTAATGCGCTACCTGCACAAGAACGAGTTCGAGGCGCTGAGCCCGTTCGCCTATTATTGTTGGGCGGCGGGCGCGCTGTTCCTCGGGATCATCCTGTTCATGTAATTCTCCGGCGGCGGTCTTGGCGTCGGGCCAAGGCCCCCCATATCCCGCAGTCGCGGGCCGGAGATGACCGCGTGCGAGGGCGAGATGTCTGAGATCGAGGTCATGCCGGCGCGGCTGTCGCGCCAGGAAACCGAGGACCTGAAGCGCGCGGTGGCGTGCCTCGAGGGGACCAGCTTCGCCCAGCGGCTGACCGACGCGGTCGGCAAGCCGATCGCCGCGCTGACGCGCAACGCGCCGGGCTCGGCGCGACGTCTCGTGGCGCGCGCCAGCGAGGCGGCGCTCGGCGCGGCCTTCCGCTTCGCGGTCAGCACCATCGACCGCAAGCGCGCCGCCAACC
>CAMFKX010000438.1 GCA_945957375.1 uncultured Roseiarcus sp. | reverse complement strand
GCCGGGAACAGGATCGGCCACACCGCCCAGCCCGCGCCGGCGATCGACGCGACCGCGATCAGCGGCCACAGCCAGCGCGGCGAAGCGCCGGGGGCGCCGATGCGCGTGACCTCGCCGTGACCATGACCATCGCTCGTCGCCGCCGGCGCCGCGAAGGCCGTCACCGCCGCGGGGACAGCGGCCGGGACGGCGCCGCCCTGGGTCAAAAGGCCGACGAGCTTCGGCAGCGCGAAGGACAATCCCGCGGTCGCGGCGGGCAAGCCGACGCCGACGCGGTGCGCAACCGAATCGATTGTCTTGGCGCCGAGCGCCTTTTCGAGCTGGTCGTGCGTCAGCGGCGCGGGGTCCGCCTTGCCGAGCCACGACAGGGCGACCGCCCCGAGCCCGGCGCGCTTGAAGAGATCGAGGAACCCGGCGATCCCGCCTTCGGCGCCGACAATCAGGCCGACGGCTTCCTTCGTCAGCGGCGCCGCGGCCGCGCCGAGTCCGAAGCGGGTCGACAGCTCGTCGATCAGGGCGTCAAAGAGCGCCATTCTGGTTCCTTTCGTGATGGACCCGCCGCAGGGGGCGGGCGAGAGCGATCGTCGCCGCGACGCGGCGCAATAAAGCCGATTTTCACATGAGCTTGAAGCTCCTGTGACGCCGGTCGCCATTGAACTTTTTGACCGACGCGGCGGCGACCGACGATTGGGGTCACCCGAGGAGGCCGGACGCCTTGGCGAAATAGAGCAGGGCGATCGTCTTGGCGTCGGCGATCTCCCCGCGTTCGATCATCGCGAGCGCCTCCGCGTACGACGCTTCGATCACCTCGATGTGCTCGTCGTCGTCGACGCCGCCGCCTGCGCTGCGCCGGCTCGCCGCATGATAGGGCGCGACGAAGCAGGCGATTTTCTCGGTCACGCCGCCGGGGCTCATGAAGGCGTCGAAGGCGTGGCGCGGCGCGCCGATCGCAAGGCCGGTCTCCTCCATCGCCTCGCGAACCACGCAGGCCTCGGGCGAGTCGCCGTCGAGCATTCCGGCGCAGGCCTCGACCGTGGCGAGCGACCCGTCGCACAGGAAGGCGCCCGCCCGGAACTGCTTGACCAGGGTGACCACCGACCGGTCCGGGTCGTAGAGCAGCGCCGCCGCCGCGAGACCGTGCCGGTAGACCTCGTGCGACAATGTCCGTCGCGAGCCGTCGTCCTCGACGACCTCGATGTCGGTACGGGTGAGATCGAAGCGGCCGCGCGAGAGGATTGTCTCGCCGGTGACGCGCGCCGATTGGACCATCGTGTTCCTCTAGTACCGGAATTGTTCGCGCAGGATGCGCTCGTCGAGCGAATGCCCCGGGTCGTGCAGCAGGACGAGCGACGTCGCCCGGTCCATCGACACTTCGACCCGGGTGACGCGGCGGATCTCGTAGTGGTCCGCCGCTGCGGCGACCGGGCGCTTGTCCGCTTCGAGGATCTCGATCTGGACCTGCGCCGCGTCGGGCAGCAGGGCGCCGCGCCAGCGGCGGGGGCGGAAGGGCGACAGCGGAGTCAGCGCCATCAGCGGGGCCCCGAGCGGCAGGATCGGGCCGTTGGCCGAGAGATTGTAGGCGGTCGAGCCGGCCGGCGTCGCGACCAGAACCCCGTCGGCGATCAGCTCGTTCAGCCGGGTGGCGTCATCGACCACCACCCTGAGCTTGGCCGCCTGGTAGGTCTGGCGCAGCAGCGAGACCTCGTTGATCGCGCGCGCGGTCGTCTCGATCCCGCGGACGTCGTGGGCGCGCATGAGGAGGGGGTGGATGATCGAGGGCAGGGCCGCGGCGAGCCGCTCCGGCAGATTGTGCTCGGAGTACTCGTTCATCAGGAAGCCCACCGATCCGCGGTTCATGCCGTAGATCGGCTTCGGAACCTTGATCGTCCGGTGCAGCGTCTGCAGCATCAACCCGTCGCCGCCGAGGGCGACGATGACGTCGGCCTCGCGGGGGGGAACGTCGCCGTAGAGCGACACCAGCGTGTGGCGCGCCTCTTCCGCCTCGTTCGACCCCGAGGACAGGAAGGCGATATCCCGCGTCCGAAGGGCAGGGGTGGCGATGGTCATGTCTGCGCCTCCGCGCGCAGGCTCAAAGGCGCCGGCGCCGACGACAGCCCTCATAGCCGAGCGCCGAGGGATGCGGAAGCTAGGCCGAGGGCCTTTGGAAATGCGCGGCGACGGCCGCTCGGGTTTCCGCCGGCGTCGGCAGTTTGATCAGGAATCGCGCGCCGCAATAGAAGTCGTCCTGCTTTTGCGGGGCGAGCTCGATCGTACCTCCGTTGCGGATCACGAGGTCGGCGGCGATCGACAGGCCGAGCCCGGTCCCGGCGGCCCGGGTCGATTTGTGGAAGGGCTCGAAGATCCGTTCGGTCTGATCCGGCGGGACCCCCGGCCCGGTGTCGCTGATCTCGACCAGCGCCGCGCCGTCGATCCGGATCGCCGCAAAGCGCACGGACTTCGGCCGGCCCTCGGCCGCGCCCTTGATCATCAGCGCCTGGGCGGCGTTGCGGGCCAGATTCTCCAGCACGCGCAGGATGTGGTCGGGATCGGCGTAGACCTCGAAGCGCGGCGGGATGTCGACGTGGTGCTCGATGGCGGCGCCGTGCTCGGCGCGGGCGGTCTCCACCACCTCCTCGACCATCCGCGCGAGGTCGAACCGGCGACGCTCGGGCGGCTCGGTTCCGGCGCCGTAGGTCAAGGTCGCCTGGCAGAACCGGATCGCGCGGTCGAGGGTCGCGACCAGCCGCGGCGCGAGCCTCTGCGCCTGCGGATCCGGGATCGCGGAGATGCGGTCGGAGATCAGCTGCGCCGCCGACAGGATGTTGCGCAGGTCGTGGTTGATGCGCGCGACCGCCATGCCGAGCTCGGCCAGCCGTCTGCGCTGGGTCAGGTCGTGCCCCAGCGACACTTGCATCGCCGCCAGCGCGCGCTCGGCGCGGCCGATCTCGTCGTCGCGGCCGCTCGGCGCGATGATCCGGCTGGCGTCCTGCGGACGCTCGCCGAACGCCACGATGTTCGAGGTCAGGCGCCGCATCGGCCGCAGCACCATGACCCACAGGGCGGACCAGAGGACGCCGGCGACGACCGTGGCGATCAGGAGCGCGATGATCAGGAACGTGTGCGAGACCCGCCACAGCGCCTCGACCAGCGGCGTTTCGTCGAGCGTCACCTCGATCCGGGTTCGGTCGGCCGAGGCCGTG
>CAMFKX010000437.1 GCA_945957375.1 uncultured Roseiarcus sp. | reverse complement strand
GGCCATCATCTCGCCGGACATGACGATGTAGATTTCCTGCGCCTTGTTCTCGCGGATCGGCATGGCGAAGCCGCCGCACACCACGTCGCCGAGCACGTCGTAGGAGACGTAGTCGACGTCCTCGTAGGCGCCATTCTCCTCGAGGAAGTTGATGGCGGTGATGACGCCGCGGCCGGCGCAGCCGACGCCCGGCTCCGGTCCGCCGGACTCGGTGCACTTGATGCCCTTGTAGCCGACCTTGAGCACGTCCTCGAGTTCGAGGTCCTCGACGGAGCCGGCTTCGGCGGCCAGGCTCAGGACGGTGTCCTGCATCTTGGCGTTGAGGATGAGGCGGGTGGAATCCGCCTTGGGGTCGCAACCGACGATCAGGATCTTCTGCCCGAGGTCGACCAGAGCGGCCAGCGTGTTCTGCGACGTCGTGGACTTACCGATGCCGCCCTTTCCGTAGAAGGCGATTTGGCGAAGAGCCGCCATGGCGCTGTTCCTTTCGCGAGTGGGCCAGGGGCCCTTGTTGAAGTCTGGGCAGCGGACTTCGCCGCCTCGGGCTCTTCGGTTTCAAGGACCGTGCCAAAGCTCCATCGAGACATAATCCATAATATTTTCAATGATTTGAGTCGAGTTTGGGGCGCTGCTTGCCTTTGACGACGACGTGTCGCGACCGCGACAAAACCCGACAGGACGTGTCGAAGACGTTGAGCGCCGCCAGGATTCGCCTATCCTCGAAGCGCGCGGAGGCGGTGACGACCGGTGACGAGGACGCTCTACGACAAGGATGTCGTGCGCTGGGCGCAAGAGCAGGCGCGCCTGCTGCGGGCCGGCGACTTCGCGCGTCTCGACATCGAGCCCATCGCGGACGATATCGAAGACGTGGGCAAGGCGGAACAGCGCGAACTCGCGAGCCGGACGGCGGCGCTGCTCGCCCAGCTGCTGAAATGGCGATTTCAGCCGCAGTTGCAGTCAAGAAGCCGGCGCGACACGATCGAAATTCGGCGCGAGCGGATCGCGCGGCGCCTTCAGGCGATGCCGAGCCTGAAGGCGACCCTGCGGGATCCCGGCTGGCGAGCCGACATCTGGCTCGACGCGCTCGATATCGCCGTGACGGAAACCGGGCTCGAGCGCTCGGCTTTTCCGGCGGCTTGCCCGTGGCCGATCGAGCAGGCGCTCGACGCCGCTTATTGGCCGTAGCCAAGCTGAGGGCTGCGCCCTCAGCCGATCAGCGCCTCCGCCGCCTCGGCGAGCGGAACGTCCAGGACCTCGATCATCTGGTCCTGATAGAACTTGCGCTCGTTGCGCGTCATCGCCGCGACCTCGGCGACCGCGAAATGCGGACCGGTGGACCGTTTCATGATCTGGCGCGCGTAGGTGCGCAACATCTGGTCGTGGAAGCGACAGCCGAGGAACAGGAAGCCGCGCTCGGCGCGGCGCGCCCGGGCCGCGGGCGGGATCGGCGTCTGGATGTCGATTTCCGTCATCACCTCGACATAGTCGGAATCGGCGACGAGGAAGTTCTTCGCCGGCCGCACGCCGCCGTGGGGCGAATAGAGCACCGTCTTCGTCGTGTCGGCCGCCGACGCCGGGCATTCGGCGCCAGCGGCGTCGTAGGCCCGGGTCCAGATGTCGGCGGTCACGCCCGCGCGGGTGATCCCCTGGATCTCGACGAAATCGACGCGCCCGGCCTCCTTGAGCGCGGTGGCGAAAGCCGCGTCGTACCAGGCGTTGACGACCAGCGAGATCGGCAGGCTGGCGAGATAGCGCAGGAACGGGCTCGGCTCGGCGGGCGCCGAGAAGGCGTCGGCCATGAACGCCTGCAGGGTCTTGCGATGGCGGCGGCTTTCGATGAACTGGGCGACCGCCCACATGTTGGTGCGGATGCGCGAAGGCGCGGGCGCCCTCGCGTGCAGCATCGCGGCGACCGCCTCCGGCGTCGCCGGAAGCGACGAATCCGAGAGCGCGAGCAGGCCCGGTCCGAGATAGGGAACGAGCGCGTCGCGCACCAGCAGGTCGCGCACGACGGCGAGGCGACGGGCGGGGTCCGCCGTCGGGGTGGCGCGCTCGGCGACGGCGGCGGCGGTCATTCGTCCTCTCCCAGCTTCTTCGCGTTCACCGTGATCGGCAGCTTCGTCTCGGGCGGCATCTCGGGCAGGATGAGGGTCCAGCCGTTGCGCAGCTTCACCGACCCGCCCCACAGCGTTTCGCGCTCGGTCGAGACGATCGGCTCCTCGAGATCCTTCTTGGGCACATAGGCGGAGAGGCCCTTTTCGCCGCGGCGGATCATCACCTTCATTGTCACGTCTCCTTGGCGGCCGCCGCCATGGCTCTGCGAGCGGCGCAATCCTCGAACCTCATCCTGAGCCTGTCGAAGGCCTCGTCCTGAGCCTGTCGAAGGCCTCGTCCTGAGCCTGTCGAAGGCCTCATCCTGAGCCTGTCGAAGGCCTCATCCTGAGCCTGTCGAAGGATGATCCAGCGGACTGCGCCGGCGCCGCCTTCTGGAGCGTCCTTCGACAGGCTCAGGACGAGGATTGCCGAGGCGGCCGGGCGGCCGCCGCGTCGTCGAGGCTCGTCAGCTCCTTGCCGCGCATGCCGACGACGGTTGCGCTGTCGACCCATTCGACCGCGTAGATGTAGAACTGCTGGAGGAAGGTGCCGATGTCGCGCACGTAGCCGACCTCGCCCTTGCGCACCAGGATGTCGCCGATGTCGCGGCCCCGGTAGGTGCCGTCGTTGCGGATGTGCTTGAGCGACCGAACCTTCTCGCCGGGCTTGAAGACCGGCTCGTTGCGGATCTCGATTTCCTGTTCGCGCGCCAGCCCCATCACTCGCCCTCCGCCGCTTTGCGGGCGCGCGCGACCTCGCGCACGACCTCGTCCTCGTCGTCGACCAGCGCGCCGATCAGCGCCGTCGGCAGCCGCTCCGCGCAGACGAAGCGGACGCGGAAATCGTCGTCCTTCGCCATCAGCACGAGCCGCTCCTCGGGCAGCCGCTCGGCGACGGCGATCCGCACGAGCGGGTCCGGGTCGGCGGCCATCCGGGGCAGAAAATAGTCCGGGGCGCGATAGGCGGCCTCGCGCCGCACGGACGGGTCCGGATCGTCGCTCAGGCGGACGAGCAGGGCCGGCTCGGCCCGGCGCGCCGCGGCCAGCCGCACCGCGTAGTCCGGATCGTCGAACAGCGCCGCGAGCGCCACGCCGTCGAGGCGCTGCGCGAG
>CAMFKX010000436.1 GCA_945957375.1 uncultured Roseiarcus sp. | reverse complement strand
CGCGATTCCTCTACGTCTCGTGGGCTCGGAGATGTGTATAAGAGACAGGGTCCCGCCTGTTCGAACCTGCTTGCGGCGCTGGCGCCGGGCGCGTCGTTCCCCGACCGGGTCGCGGTGTTGCGCACGCTGATGGACCCGTCGACCGGCGCGCCGATCGACCGGGCGTTGGTCACCCGCTTCGAAGCGCCGCGCAGCTTCACCGGCGAAGACATGGCGGAGGCGCATGTGACCGGGGGGCGCGCGGTGGCGGCGGCGCTGGCGCGCGCCTTGGCGCAAGTGCCCGGCGTCCGGCCGGCGGAACCGGGCGAGTTCGCCTGGCGCGCCTTTCTCAACGGCAAGGTCGACCTCGCGGAAGTGGAGGGCCTGGCGGATCTCGTCGAAGCGGAGACGGAAGCGCAGAGGCGGCAGGCGCAGCGGATCGCCGGAGGAGCGCTGAGCCGCGAGTGCGACGCGATCCGCGCCTTGCTGATCGAGGCGATGGCGACGGTCGAGGCGCAGCTCGACTTTTCCGATGTCGAGGACGCCGACGACCTGACCTCCGATTCTGTCCGGGCGGCGGCGGCGGCGGCGATTGCGCGGATCGACCGCGCACTGGCCGGGGCGCGGTCGGCGGAGCGCCTGCGGTCGGGCTTCGTGGTGGTGATCGCCGGGCCGCCGAACGTCGGCAAGTCGACGCTGATGAATGCGATCGCCGGGCGCGAGGTGGCGATCACCTCGCCCTTCGCCGGCACGACGCGCGACCTGATCGAGGTCGCCCTCGACCTCGAAGGCTATCCGGTGATTCTGGTCGATACGGCGGGGATCCGCGAGACCGAGGATCCGGTCGAGCGGGAAGGCGTCCGGCGGGCGCGCGAGCGCGCCGCGAACGGCGACCTGACGCTCTGGCTGGTGGATCAAGATGGGCCGGCGCCGGCCGTAGCGGGGCCGGCGCTGATCGTCCGGACCAAGTGCGATCTGGCGGAACCACGCCTGGACGCCGCGCCGGAGGCCGGCCGATTTGCAATATCGGCCAGGAGAGGCGAAGGAATCGACGCGCTGCTCGCGGCGATCGCCGAGCGCGCCATCGCCGGCCTTGCGTCGACGGAACCCGCCGTGCTCACATTGGCCCGGCATCGCGAGGCGTTCACGGCGGCTCGGGAGGCGTTGGCGCCCCTGGCGTCGTCCGCGCCGATCGAGGTCGAACTGGCGGCGGAGCGGTTCCGCTCGGCGGCGGCGGCGATGGATCGTGTGGTCGGACGAATCGGCGTCGAGGACGTGCTCGGGCGGATTTTCGCCCGCCTGTGCGTCGGCAAGTGAGGGTCGGCAAGGGTAGCGGCAAGGAAGGCGGATTGTTTCACGTGAAACAGGCAGGATCGTTCGACGTCGTCGTGATCGGCGGCGGCCACGCCGGCTGCGAGGCCGCCGCCGCCGCCGCGCGCTGCGGCGCGGTGACCGCGCTGGCCACCATGAGCGCGGCGACGATCGGCGAGATGTCGTGCAACCCGGCGATCGGCGGCATCGGCAAGGGCCACCTGGTGCGTGAGATCGACGCGCTCGACGGCGTGATGGCCCGCGCGGCCGACGCGGCCGGCATTCAGTTCCGGGTGCTCAACCGTCGCAAGGGTCCCGCCGTGCAGGGCCCGCGGGCTCAGGCCGATCGGGCGCTCTATCGTCGCGCCATGCAGCGGCTGATCGCGGAAACGGCCGGATTGACCGTGGTCGCAGGCGAGGCGGCCGCGGTGCGGTCGGATGGCGGCGCCGTCTCCGGCGTCGACCTGGCCGACGGCCGGCTATTGCGATGTCGCGCTGTGGTTCTGACCACCGGAACCTTCTTGCGCGGCGTCATCCACCTCGGCGACATCCGCACGCCTGCCGGGCGTTTCGGCGAGCCGCCGTCCGTGTCGCTGGCGCAGAGCCTGGAGCGGGCCGGCTTCGCCTTCGCGCGGCTGAAGACCGGGACGCCGGCGCGGCTCGACGGCCGGACGATCGATTGGGCGGCGCTGGAGATCCAGCACGGCGACGACACGCCCGAGTTCTTCTCCGTCGATACGGAGGCCGCTGCGGCGCCGCAGTTGCCTTGCCACATCACCCGCACGACGGAGGAGACTCACCGCATCGTGCGCGCCGACGTCCACCGCTCGGCGGTCTATTCCGGAATGATCTCCGGCCGCGGCCCGCGCTATTGCCCGTCGATCGAGGACAAGGTGGTGCGCTTTGCCGATCGCGACAGCCACCAGATCTTTCTCGAGCCGGAGGGCGTCGACGATCCGACCGTTTATCCGAACGGGATCTCGACCTCGCTGCCGGCCGAGACGCAGCGGGCGATGATCGCCTCGATCCCCGGCCTCGAACGGGCGACCATTCTGCGCCCCGGCTACGCCATCGAATACGACTATGTCGATCCGCGCGGCCTCGAGACGACGCTGGAGGCCCGGAGCTTTCCCGGCCTGTTCCTCGCCGGCCAGATCAACGGGACCACCGGCTACGAGGAAGCGGCGGCTCAGGGGATGGTCGCGGGGATCAACGCGGCGCGCAAGGCGGGCGGCGCGGCCCTCGCCGTGTTCGACCGCGCCGAGTCCTATCTCGGCGTGATGATCGACGATCTCACCACCCAGGGCGTCAGCGAGCCCTATCGGATGTTCACCTCGCGCGCCGAGTACCGGCTGTCGCTGCGCGCCGACAACGCCGATGAGCGGCTCGGCGCCCGGGGCGTCGTCCTCGGCTGCATCGGGGCCACGAGGGCGGCGCGACTAAGTCGGACGCTGAAGCAACTGGCCGCGGCGCGGGCCGTGCTGAAAGAGGCCGCCGCGACTCCCGCGACGCTCGAGTCGTTCGGGATCGTGGTCAATCAGGACGGCGTGCGGCGGTCGGCGTTTGAGCTGGCCGCGCAGACGCAGTTCCCGCTGGCGACCCTCGCGCGGGTGTGGCCGGCGATCGCGGAGATTCCCCGGGCGCTGGTCGCACGTCTCGAGGCTGACGCGAAATACGCGGTCTATCTCGACCGGCAGGCCGAGGACGTCGCGCGCTATCGTCGCGAGGACGCGCTCCTGCTGCCGGAGGACCTCGACTATGCCGAGTTGTCCGGGCTGTCGCGCGAGATGCGCCAGAAATTCGCGGCGGTGCGCCCCCGTAGTCTCGGCCAGGCCGGCCGGATCGAGGGCGTCACGCCGGCGGCGCTTGCGGTGATCGCGGCCCATGCCCGACGCGGCGCCCGCGGGGCGCGCGCC
>CAMFKX010000435.1 GCA_945957375.1 uncultured Roseiarcus sp. | reverse complement strand
ATGAAGCCCCGGTTGGTCAGCGTCGTGATGACGCCGGCGTTGCTGACGCCGGCCCCGCCAGCGCCGCCCAGACCGCCGCTGGTCGGCGCCGCGCCGCCGGCGCCGCCGGCGATCCTGCCGAAATTCGTCAGCGTTCCCATGGTCAGCGCGTTCAGCACCCCGACGCCGCCCGCCGAACCCGAGGTTCCGGCCCCGCCGGCGATCGTCCCGCGATTGGTCAGCGTCGACACCGGGCAGGGAACGGCGGCGACGCCGGTCGGGCCGCCCGCGATGCTTCCCCTGTTGGCGACCAGAATGGAGCCGCCTGTGCCGAACACCGGCCCGGCGATCGGGCTCCGGATCACTTGCGGGAACCCGGAGCAGGCGGCCTGCGCCGCATCGGGCGCCGCCACGCCGACGAGCGCGGCGAGCGAACCGCCGGCGAGCAGGGCGAGGCGCGACCGAACCGGCGACGGGAAGGAACGGCCGGCGGACTTTGCACAGCGGCGCATATTGGTCATGGCGTCCTCCGTCGTGACGGGAAGGAATGGCGTGACGTTTCGCTTTGACGCACGAAGAGATGGCTATCGGGTCGCCCGCTGGTCGACCGGGACGCTCAATCCAAAAAGGGGCTGGCCGGGCGAATAATGGATCGGACTTTTAAAATATACAGCGTCAATACTCGTATCGAGATCAAACCACTGTCGTTTGATTGGGTCAATAAGACATGGATACGTCCTTTGGACAGCGAGTGCGGCCTTGCGGGTCGCATTTT
This sequence comes from uncultured Roseiarcus sp., assembly GCA_945957375.1. Taxonomy (GTDB): domain Bacteria; phylum Pseudomonadota; class Alphaproteobacteria; order Rhizobiales; family Beijerinckiaceae; genus Roseiarcus. The sequence continues at coordinate 2,475 of CAMFKX010000435.1, read as the reverse complement.
TGACCCGCTCGGTCAGGCAGCCGACGGGGGTCGGGGACGTCGGCGTCCGCGGTCTGGCGGTCCGCCATGACAAGCTCTTGCCCGATCAGGTCCGGCCGAAGGTCCTGTCCAGCCAGGCGGCGACCGCTTCAGCCGGCGCGCGCCACGACGTGTCCAGCATCATCGCGTGCGGAACGCCGTCGATCACGCGATGCTCGGCGCCCCAGAAAGCGGAGGTCGCGAGCAAGTCCGCCAGGGGAATGAAGCGGTCGTCGGCGCCGCCGAGCACGAGGGTCGGCAGGCGCGGGCGCCCGAGCAGGGCGAACCACTGCGGGGCCATCAGTTCGAAATTGGCGCGCAGGGACTCGCGCTGGAACATGCGGGCGTAGCGCATCGCGAGATCGACCGGGAAATCGGCGGAGAACAGCCCGCGCCGGATCGCCTCGTAGTCGGCGGCGTCGGCGCCATGCGCCTGGACGCGGCCGAGCGCCCTGAGCAGGTCCGGATTGAGCAACCCCATCTGCAGGAACGATCCGCCGATACCCATCACCCCGGCGGGCGCGAGCAGCGCGAGGCCGGCGGCCGGACGCGTCATCGCGAAGCGCTGGGCGACGAGGCCGCCCATCGAATGGCCGATCACCACCGGCGGGCGGTCGAGCCCTTGGCTCGCGGCGACGACGTCGGCGACGTAATCGGCGACGCCGAACTGGTCGAGGCGCTCGCGTCCGTCGCTGGCGCCATGGCCGCTGAGCGACACCGCAAGACAGCGCCAGCCGGCCGCGGCGAAGAACGGCAGAAAATGCTCCGCCCAGATCCAGGCGCCGCAGAAGGCGCCGTGGACGAACAGCAGCGGCGGCCGGGTCGAGGCTTCGCCGGCGGCGAGGATTTCGAGCGCGCCGCCCGCTCCGGATTTCCCGGACAAGGCCGCGCTACTTCACGCCCATCAACGCCAGCATGATGCCGCCCGAGATCGCGGTGCCGAACACGCCCGCGAGATTGGGCCCCATCGCGTGATAGATGAGGTAGTTTTCCTTGTCGTATTCGAGCGCGACGTTGTGGCTGACGCGCGCAGCGATCGGCACCGAGGCGATGCCGGCCGAGCCGAGCAGCGGGTTGATCTTCTCGGTCAGGAACAGGTTCATGATCTTGGCGCCGACGACGCCCGAGCCGGTGCCGAACAGGAAGGCGAGCAGGCCGAGCGCGACGATCTCGATCGTGTCGACGGTGAGGAAGCGGTCGGCGGCCATGGTCGAGCCGATCGCCACCGTCAGCACGATGATGATCACGTTCATCAGATCGTTGGCGGCGGTCTTGGCGAGGCGGCTCACCACCAGCACTTCCTTGAACAGGTTGCCGAGCATCAGCATGGTGATCAGCGGCGCGACCGGGGGGAAGAACAGGTTGACGATGATGCCGATCACCACCGGGAAGGCGATCTTCTCCAGCCGCGTCACCTGGCGCGACTGCTTCATCCGGATCAGCCGCTCTTCCGGCGTGGTCAGGAGCTTCATCACCGGCGGCTGAATCAGCGGCATCAGCGCCATGTAGGAATAGGCGGCGACCGAGATCTGCGGCAGGAGATGGGGCGCGAGCTTGACCGTCATGAAGATCGCCATCGGGCCGTCGGCGCCGCCGATGATGCCGATCGCGCCGGCCTCGTGCAGCGTGAAGCCGAGCAGCTTCGCCCCGATCAGGGCGACGAAGATGCCGAGATGCGCCGCGGCGCCGAGGATGACCAGCTTCGGATTGGCGATCATCGGGGCGAAGTCGGTCATCGCGCCTACGCCGAAGAAGATCAACGGCGGCACGATCAGCAGCTCGACGCCCTTGTAGGCGTAAAAGAACAGGCCGCCCGGCTGGGTCAGGTCGGAGCCCGGCACGTTCGAGATGATGCACGAGAAACCGATGCCGACGAGCAGCAGCGGCTCGTAGCGCTTGACGATCGCCAGGTAGATCATGGCGCAGCCGATCGCCATCATGACCACGTTGCCCCACCAGATATGGGCGAGGCCGGTCTGATCCATCAGCGCGGCGAGGAAGGAAAAGAACTGTTCAATCAAGGGATGCGCCTCCAGCCCCGAGCGGTCCGGCGGTCAATGCTGACCGTCGCGCAACGCCTTTTCATCGATCTTGCCGAGCCGGTTGAGCAGCGGGAACAGCGCCAGCACGACGCCGATTCCGGAGATCATCACCATCGACATGAAGAAGTCGACGAAGCTCAGCATCAAGGCCCCGTAGAGCGAGTCGGGCATCGTCATTGAAGGACTCCGTCAGCCGAGGGTGATCAGGACGCCGCCGGTGTCGACGGAATCGCCCGGCTTGACGGCGATCGCGACCACCTTGCCGGCGCCCTTGGCGAACACCTCGGTCTTCATCTTCATCGCTTCGATCGTGGCGATCTTGTCGCCGGGCTTGACCGTCTGTCCGATCGCGACGTCGATCGACTGGACCGAGCCCGCGAGCGGCGCCACTTCGTCGCCGGCGCCGGCCTGGGGC
>CAMFKX010000434.1 GCA_945957375.1 uncultured Roseiarcus sp. | reverse complement strand
CTCGTGGCGCGGATCGGCTCGTCGCGCGCGGCCTACGCGACGGTGCTGTTCCCGATCGTGGCGCTGGCGATCTCGACCGTGTTCGAGGGATATCGCTGGACAACGCTGGGCATCCTCGGCGTCACGATGTGTCTGGCGGGGAACGTCGTGATCTTTTCCTCCCCGGCGAAGGCGAAACCCGCCTGACGGTCGGCTTGCGCACGGGCGCGGGCTTCATCTGAAGCCGCGCGAGGGCATCGGCGGCGCCGGATAGCGGCCGAGCCTGGAGTTCCAGTAGGCCCACGAGCGCGGATCGATGACGCCCGGCGGCGCGCGATCGAGCGCCTCGCGCAGGTCATCGTCGCTGAGGTAGCGGCGCAACAGCTTCATGTCCTCATGCGTGGCCTGGGCAAAGGCATAGGCGGCGAAGCGGATCGGGTCCGCCAGGGCCTTTGCCGACGTCTCGAACCAGACGACGCGCTGCGCCATCGCCTCGGTCTCGGGGGTTTGCGCAATCGGCTTCACGGCGTTTGCTCCCTCGGACCAACGGGAACCCCGGCACAACCTAGCAGTTTCGAGCCGAAATCAAACCCCGGCAACGCAATCTTGCGCGCTTGGCGCCCGTTGCGGAAAAGCGCACAAGGGCGAGAAAGCGGGTCAAATGGTTCGCTTCCGCGCTCATTCGAGGAGACATTTCGCGTGTTCGAAGCGCTCGCCGCCAAGCCGCCGGACGCCCTGCTCGGGCTGATCAAGGCCCATAGTTCGGACCCCCGCGCGCACCGGATCGACCTCGGCGTCGGCGTCTATCGCGACGCGGACGGGAACACGCCGGTGCTCAAGGCGGTCAAGGCGGCCGAGCGCATCCTGCACGACACGCAGGACAGCAAGAAATACCTCGGCCCCGAGGGCGACGCCGGCTTTTCCGGGCTGCTCCAGCCGATCATCTTCGGCGACATGCGCCGTTTCGAGGGCCGGATGGCGGCTTTGCAGACCCCGGGAGGCACCGGCGCGCTGAGGCTCGGCGCCGAACTGCTTCGCGCGGCCCGGCCCGGCGCGACGGCGCGCGTCGGCGCGCCGACCTGGCCCAACCACGCGCCGATCTTCGCCTCCGCCGGCCTCGCGGTCGAGGCGCACACATTCGCCGACCTCAAGTCGCAGACCGTCGACTTCGACGGCGTTCGCGCGGGCCTCGCCGCCGCCGCCCCGGGCGACGTCGTGCTGCTGCACGGCTGCTGCCACAACCCGACCGGCATCGATTTTTCCCGCGACCAGTGGCGCGAGATCATCGACATCGTGAAATCGCAAAGGCTCATCCCCTTCATCGACCTCGCCTACCAGGGCCTCGGCGACGGACTCGAGGAGGACGCCTGGGCGACCCGGCTCGTGCTCGACTCGGTCGACGAGGCTTTGGTCGCCTATTCCTGCGACAAGAACTTCGGCCTCTATCGCGATCGGGTCGGGGCGCTCTACGTGCTCACGCGCGGTCCGGCCGAGACCGCGACGGTCGCGAGCAATGTCGCCTGGCTCGCGCGCGTCGCCTGGTCGATGCCGCCCGATCACGGCGCGGCGGTGACGCGGATCGTGCTCGAACGCCCGGACCTCACGGCGATGTGGCGCGAGGAGCTCGACGCCATGCGCGCGCGCATCAACGGCAACCGCGCCGCGCTCGCGGCCGCCGACCCGGCGCTCGCCTTCGTCGAGGCGCAGCGCGGCCTGTTCTCGAACCTTTTCATGACCAAGGCCCAGGCGGTGGGCCTGCGCGAGCGCCACGCGATCTACTGCACCGATTCCGGCCGCATCAACCTCGCCGGCATGCAACCCGCCGACGCCGGACCGATCGTCGCGGCGCTCCGGGCGGAAGGGTGTCTGGCCGCGGCCGACGCCGCCTGAGCGGCGGGGCGGGCGCCGATGCCGGACGCGCAGGTCGCCGCGATCGAAGCCAAGCGGGCGACGCTCGCCGCGCTCCGCGCCGCGCGACCCGGAGCGCTGGTCGATCTCGAACGCGCCGCCGACCTCGAGCTGACCTACACGTCGAACGCGATCGAGGGGAGCACGCTCAGCCAGATCGAGACCAATCTCGTCATCGAGAAGGGAATCACGATCGGCGGCAAGCCGCTCAAGGATCACCTCGAGGCCATCGACCACCACGAGGCGATCGCCTGGGTGCGCGACCTCGCCCGCCGGGACGCGCCGCCGACCGAATTCGACATCCGCAGCCTTCACACGCTGGTGATGCGCCGCTCGGCTCCCGAGATCGCCGGGCGCTATGCGCGCCACGGTCGGTTCGTGGCGACCGATGCGGGACGCCATGCCTTTCCCACGCCGGCCGAGGTTCCAGCCCTGATGGGCGACCTTGGGCGTTGGCTCGCCGCGGCGCCCGCGACGGCCGAAACGGCGTTCGCGGCCCACCGGCGCCTGGTCGACATCCACCCTTTCGACGACGGCAATGGCCGCACCGCGCGCCTGCTGATGAACCTCACGCTGCTGCGCGGCGGCTATCCGCCGATCGCGGTCCGCCCCGAGGATCGCCTCGCCTATCTGCGCGCGCTGCAGACGGCGCAGGCCGGCGGCGGCGACGCGGAGTTTAACAAGCTTCTCTACCAGCGCCTGGACGCGACCCTCGACGACCATCTCGCCGCAGCGCGCGCCGCGACGCCATAACGACGGTCAGAACGTCGGCGGCGTGCAGGCCGAGACGATCACCAGCTCCTCGCCGCCGACGTTGCGGAAGGCGTGCGGCTTGCGGCTGTCGAAGAAATACGCGTCGCCGGGGCCGAGTTCGTAGCGCTGTCCGTCCACTTCGAGCCCGAGACGCCCCCTGATCACGAGCCCGGCCTCCTCGCCCTGGTGGCTCAACATCTTCGACCCCGACTGGGCGCCCGGCTTGTAGCGCTCGTGGATCATCTGCAGCGCGCGGCCCTTCAGGTTGGCGCCGACCTGGCGGTAGGAGACGGCGCCGCCGGCGATCTCGGTGAGTTCGTCGGCGCGATAGACCACCTGCTCGGCCGGCTCCTCGGCGCCGGCGAAGAAATCCGCCACCCCGACGTCGAGCGCCGACAGCACCAGCCGCAGCGCCGAGACCGACGGGCTGACGCGGTCGGCCTCGATCATCGAGATGGTGGCGTTCGAGACGCCGGCGCGGCGCGCCAGCTCCCGCTGCGACAGGCCCATCCGCGCGCGAAGGCGCCGGAGCCTCGGTCCGATCGCGAAATCGTCGGCGGCTTTGTTCATGTGTTCAGGATTTAGAACAG
>CAMFKX010000433.1 GCA_945957375.1 uncultured Roseiarcus sp. | reverse complement strand
GTCGGGCATCATGGCCGGCAAGGTCGGCAGGCCCGGATCGGCCGCGAAGTCGGCGATGACACGATCGACCTTGCGATTCGCATCGACACCCGACAGATCGGCGGCGCCCAGCGCGGCCTGCAGGTCGTCCATCCGCGCGCTCGGGACATGGGAATCGACGATGCCGGCCCACACGCCGTCGGCGATCTTCAGCCGATGGCTGGTGAGCGCGAGGAACGCGCCGAGCGCGCCCTGCAGGCGGGTCAGGAAGTAGCCGCCGCCGACATCGGGAAAGAGGCCGATGGTCGTCTCGGGCATGGCGAACAGGAATTTCTCGCTCGCCACCGAATGCGAGCCGTGCACCGACAGGCCGACGCCGCCGCCCATGTCGATGCCGTCGATCAGCGAGATCCACGGCTTGGCGTAGCGGTAGATGCGGCGGTTGACGATGTACTCGTCGCGGAAGAAATCGCGCCGCAGCGTGCCCGACGGATTGTCGCGGCTCTCGCGATAGAGGTTGGTCACGTCGCCACCGGCGCAGAAGGCGCGGTCGCCGGCGCCGCGCAGCACCACCGCCTTGATCGCCGGGTCCTTCTCCCAGCCGGGAATGACCTTCTCCAGCTCGAGGATCATGCCATGCGTCAGCGCATTGAGCGCCTTCGGCCGGTTGAGCGTGATGAGGCCGAGGCCGTCCTTCACATCGAACAGAATTTCAGGCTCTGACATCCAAGCTCCAGTCCTGCGCCCCTACCCCATCAACAGGCGGCGCGAGATGATCACGCGCATGATCTCGTTGGTGCCTTCGAGGATCTGGTGCACCCGCAGGTCGCGCAGATACCGCTCGATGGGAAAGTCCTTCAAGTAGCCGTAGCCGCCATGCAGTTGCAGCGCGTCGTTCACGACCCCGAAGCCCACGTCGGTGGCGAAGCGCTTGCCCATCGCCGCCGCCTGCGTGGCCTCCGGCGACTTCGCGTCGAGCAGCGCCGCCGCCCGCCAGATCATCAGTCGCGCCGCGTCGAGCTCGGTTGCCATGTCGGCGAGCTTGAACTGCGTGGCCTGGAAATCGGCGATCGGCCTGCCGAATTGCTTGCGCTCCTGGACGTAGCGGGAAGCCGTCTCCAGGCAGGCGCGAGCGCCGCCCAGCGAGCAGGCGCCGATATTGATGCGTCCGCCGTCGAGCCCCTTCATCGCGATCTTGAAGCCGTCGCCTTCGAGACCCAGCCGGTTGGCGACCGGAACCTTGCAGTTCTCGAAGATCACCGCCGCCGTCGGCTGGCTGTTCCAGCCGAGCTTCTGTTCCTGCTTGCCGAACGACAGGCCGGGCGTGCCCGCCTCGACGACCAGCGTCGACACACCGCCCGCCCCCGGTCCGCCGGTACGCAGCATCACGACGTAGATGTCGCTGCGCCCGCCGCCGGAGATGAACGCCTTGCTGCCGTTCACGACGTAATGGTCGCCCTGCCGCTCGGCGCGCGTCGACAGCGCCGCCGCGTCGGAACCCGCCCCCGGCTCGGTCAGGCAATAGCTGGCGAAATGCTCCATCGAGCAGAGCTTCGGCAGGAACCGCCGGCGCTGGGTGTCGTCGCCGAAGGCGTCGATCATCCAGGCGGCCATGTTGTGGATCGAGATGTAGGCCGCAGTGCTCGGGCAGGCGGCGGCAAGCTCTTCCATGATGAGCGCCGCGTCGAAACGGCTGAGACCGCTGCCGCCCACATCGTCACGGACGTAGATTCCGCCGAACCCGAGCGCGGCCGCCTCGCGCAGCACCTCTTCGGGGAAGACCTTCTCCGCGTCCCAGCGCGCCGCTTCCGGCAGCATGCGATCGGTCGCGAACTGCCGTGCCGTATCGCGGAAGGCCTGCTGGTCCTCGGAAAGCGTGAAATCCATGCGCGGCGGATCATATCGGCGCCTCCCTCGCAGTCAAACAAGCCACATTGCGGGGTTTCACGGTTCGCGCCATAACCCCGCCATGGGGACACGCTTTTCCACCCTCGGCCGCTACCCGACCACGCGCCTGCGGCGCAACCGTCGCGAGGATTGGTCGCGCCGGCTGGTCGCAGAGACGAAGCTCTCGGTCGACGACCTGATCTGGCCGGTCTTCGTGCAAGAGGGAAGCAACGAGCGGACGCCCGTCGTCTCCATGCCCGGCGTCGATCGGCTCACGGTCGATCTGTTCGTCGAAGCCGCCAAGGAGGCACGCGACCTGGGCATCCCCGCCCTCGCGATCTTTCCGGAGACCGATCCGAAGGCGAAGACGCCCGACGCGCGGGAAGCCTACAATCCGGACAATCTCGTCTGCCGCGCCATCCGCGCGGTGAAGACCGCGGTGAGCGGCATCGGCATCGTCTGCGACGTGGCGCTCGATCCGTTCAACAGCGACGGTCATGACGGCATCGTGCGCGACGGCGTGATCCTGAACGACGAATCGGTCGAGGCGCTGGTCAAGCAGGCGATCGTGCAGACCGAAGCCGGCGCCGACGTGCAGGCGCCGTCCGACATGATGGACGGCCGCATCGGCGCGATCCGCAAGGCGCTCGACGCCAAGGGCTACCAGCACGCCCAGATCATGTCCTACGCCGCCAAGTACGCCTCGGGCTTCTACAATCCCTTCCGCGACGCCATCGGCAGCTCGGGTGCGCTGAAAGGCGACAAGAAGACCTACCAGATGGACCCGGCGAACTCCGACGAGGCGCTGCGCGAGGTCGGCTTCGACATCGAGGAAGGCGCCGACATGGTGATGGTCAAGCCCGGCCTGCCCTATCTCGACATCGTGCGCCGTGTGAAGGACGCCTTCGGCGTACCGACCTACGCCTATCAGGTGAGCGGCGAGTACGCGATGCTGCGCGGCGCGGCCGACCGCGGCTGGCTCGACTGGAACAAGGTGCTGCTGGAGACGCTGGGCAGCTTCAAGCGCGCCGGCTGCGACGGCATCCTGACCTACGGCGCGGTCGACGCGGCGAAGCTGCTCAAGGCGAAATGATCGCAGCGCGATGATCGAACGACCGTCGGCCCGGTTGATCCTGCTCGACCCGCAGGATCGCCTTTTCATGTTCAAGGTCCACAACCCTGCGGTCTACGACCCCGCCGATCCGTTCTACGACCCGTTCTGGGTGCTGCTCGGGGGCATGGTCGATCCGGGCGAGGACTATGCCGAGGCTGCCCTTCGGGAGGCGCAGGAAGAAGCCAACCTCCGTATCGAGGGCGACGTTCATTGGGTCTGGAAGCGCGAGCGCGTCATGCAATGGCGCGAGCGCA
>CAMFKX010000432.1 GCA_945957375.1 uncultured Roseiarcus sp. | reverse complement strand
CCAAGGATCCAGTCCCCCTGGCGATCGTCTTCTCCGGCGCCCCGGGAACCTGTCTTCGCATGCGCGTCGGCGGCCTGGCCGCGGGACTCCTCCGGAAGCCCCAAGGGCGCCTCGTCGGCCTCGGCGCCGTCGCCTTCGAGGTCTCGGCGTTCCTCGCCCGGGGGCGAGACCAATCGGATATGCGCGGTCATGGTCGATGAGCTCCTCAAGACCGTCCCTGAAGCCTCGAGGATCGCGAGGCCCCGCGCGAACGCCGAACATGAAAAACGTTCGGCGGCCCGAAAGCCGCCGAACGTCGACATCGCCCGGATTGATGCGCCGCGTTACTTCGCCGTGAGGTTCGACAGGAACATCACCCCGACCGAGACATTGGCCGCCAGATGCACGGTCGGCCCCTTGGGGATCGATGACGTCATGGCGTTGCTGACGGCAGACGCCGCCGCCCCGCCCGCCACCAGCGCCTGCTGCTGGACGGTGAGCGGTCCGAAGCTCTGCGTCGTGCCCCATGGGCTCGTCGTCGTCGTCGAATTCGAGAGCGCGACGGCCTGCCCGAGGCCCGACACGAAGGCCGCCGCCGCCGGCAGAACGAACCGCTCGAAATAATGCTCGTCGATGCTGGTCGCGACCGCCGTCTCCATCGAATCGGGCGCAATGACGATGCCGTTGGCATCGAGCGACTTGCCACGATGCTCGACCGTCAGAACCTTGACGACGAGCCGGTCGAGGCCCGACTTCGAGAACGTCCCGATCAGCCGGTCGCCGGAGATCGGCCCGGTGTCGGCCTCGAGCACGATCGGCCCGTTCGTGTCCGAATCGACCGCAAGCACCGTATGGGCGTAGACGCCGCGGCCGGCCGGAACGAGCACCTTCTCAAGCCCGACCGCGCCCTCGGCTCCCCTGACGCCGGCCCGATCGCCGATCGCCGGGGGATCGCTTGGCCCCGGCTTCAGCGCCGCAGGCTCGATCACGACCGTCGTTTGCGGGGGCCGGGCGTTCCAGCCGCCGAGGAGGTCGGCGATCGCCTTCTGCCGCCGCTGGTACGCGCCCCTCGCCTCTTCAGCCGTTTCGTCGCCCTCGACGTTGGTCGCCGCGATCTTCGTGACGCGGGCGCCGTCGAAACGTCGCTCGCCGGGCGGAGGCTCGAGCGCCGCGTGCTCGGGCGGGGTGAAAACGGGCGGCGCCGGCGGCACGATCGCGGGCGGCGGCGGCACGGGCTTGGCTGCAGGCAGGTCGGGCGCCGGAGACTCCCCCATGCCGACCTCGGCCGGCGGCGGACCGGTGAAGGCGGTCGAGCTCGGGATGGGTGGCGTGTACGACTTGTGAGCCTCCGCGGCGGCCAACGCCTTTTCCTGCGAATCCTTCTTCAGAAGCGCGTCCTGCGCCGGAGTGCCCTGCGTCCCGCCGGGCAGGAGATTGCCGGGAGCCATCCTCGCGACGCGAGAACCCAACGGGACGTCGCTGTGGCGCCCCGAGAAGACGTACACTGCGCCGGCCATCGCGGCGAGCGCCGCGGCGATCGCGACGAGGCGCGCCGGACCTCCGCGGCCGGCGCCGCCGAAGAGCCCCGTCCGAAGCCAGGCGAAGCGCGGATGGTGCGAGGGGACGAGCGACATCGGTTCACGGCTCCGAGAGTGAGGCGGACACCGTCACGCCGTCCTGCGAGAGCAGCACGACCGGCGTGACAGGCAGGGAATAGACGGTGACGCCGCCCTCGCCGGTTTGAGAGGCAAGCCACTCGGGAGAGATCAGCGCGAACCGGGTGCGCAGCACCACACGATTGCCGACCTTCCAGGCCCTGAGATCGTCCGGGGAGACGCCCGCGACCGCGAGCGGCTCGGCTTCGGCAGGCGGCGCGCCGTCGAGCATCGCGGTCAGAAACGGCGAGGCGGTGTCGGGCGCGACCGGTCCGGTCGCAACCCCCTTCGCGTTCGGGCCGCGATCGGCGACCTGAACCGTGAGATCGGCGTCGTAGGTTCCCCCGCCCGCGACCAGCATGAACGAGATCGGCTTCGGCGCGCCCTTCAGGGTCACGAGGAGCCCGCCGCGCGGCTGCAACGAGGCCGCCGCCACCTGAAGGACGTTCGATCCGGCCGTTGGGGTGCAGACATAGAAGCCGGCGCTCGCCACCGCCGGCCCCCCTCCCCCCGCCGGCCCCTGATTGCAATTGCCGTTGCTGGCCTGGGCCGCCGCCGGATTGGAGTTCGTGTCCCACTCGATCGGCCACGGCTGCCCGGTGCGATCGAAGAACGACAGCGCCGTCGGATAGCCCTTGACGATCCGAACGATGGGCGTCGACTGGCCCGGGGCAAAGGAGACGTTGACGCGCCGGCTGATCGGCGAAGCGATCTCGGTGTTGACCTCTTCCTCCGCGCGCCGGTTGTCGCCGACCCGGCGCCCGAGATCGCGGATCATGCCCGGGGTCAGCGGGATCGCGGAGTCGACGTCGGTCTTTGGCGAAGCCCCGGGCTGCTGGGGAGGCGACGCGCCTGGGGGCCCCTGCTGCGCGGAAGCGGGCGCCGCCGCCATGACGGCCGCGGCGAATGCGAGGGCGGTCCAATGGGCGTGTCTCCACCGCATGAGGTTTCTCCTACCGGGCTTCGGCGACGAGCTGGTCGATCGCGATTCCGTCGCGATGGTCCTCGTCGTTGGTCCTGACGACGAGCGCGGTCAGGATCATCTTCTGGGTGTTCGCCTGCTGGCTGTTCTGGCAGGTCTGAAGGATCGGGAACTGGATCCGGTAGGCGAGCGCGCCCCCAATGAGTTTGGTGTCGACGATCACGGCGGCGCGTTGCGCCTGCGCGAAACAGAGCATCAATCCCTGCTTCATCGCCTCGTAATTGCCGGATTTGATGTAGCTCTCGGCGAAGGTGCGCCAGCCGTTTTGCGTGAAATGGCGCCCCGCCGTGTTCAGCTGCTCCGGATAGTCGTGGTAATTGACGTTGTAGGGCGCGGACGCCCACTTGACCGTCCAGTCGAGCAATTGCGCGTCGTTGACGATCGGGCTGTCGAGCGCGGCGACCGCGCGCGGCGCATGCTCGCCGTCGACAATGAAATACTTCGGCGTCGGCGGGTTGGCCCAGATCCAGGCGTCGTGGATCACGAACGCGGCGAGGACCACGCAGAGCCCCATGACGAGGCCGAGGCTCTTGTTGACGAGGGACGCCTGAAAGTCCGGATCGGACAGCTTTCGGGCGACGGCGGCGCGCTGGTTCTCCATGTTCGGCAGAGTGCCGAG
>CAMFKX010000431.1 GCA_945957375.1 uncultured Roseiarcus sp. | reverse complement strand
CGAGATTCCTCTACGTCTCGTGGGCTCGGAGATGTGTATAAGAGACAGGTCCGCGTCCGCCGCGCTCGGCGAGCGCGGCTACAGGGCATTGCTCACACTCGGCAAACCTGCTACCAGCCGCCCCTCAGCCGTGGAAGAACGCCCGTCTCGCCAGTCGGGGTCTCCGTTCGCACCACGAACCTGCAACCTGGCGCGAGCCTCGGAGCGCAAGCTTCCCGGGGCCGCGCCGTATTCGGAGCAGCATCATGGCGAAGAAAATCGCCGGCTATATCAAACTGCAAGTGCCGGCGGGCGCGGCCAATCCGTCGCCCCCGATCGGACCCGCGCTCGGTCAGCGCGGTCTCAACATCATGGAATTCTGCAAGGCCTTCAACGCGCGCACCGCGCAGCTGGAGAAGGGCTCGCCGATCCCGGTCGTCATCACCGCCTTTCAGGACCGCTCCTTCACCTTCGAGATGAAGCAGCCGCCGGTGACCTTCTTCCTCAAGAAGGCCGCGGGCCTCAAGCTCGGCAAGAAGCCGGCTTCGGGCGCCAAGACCACCGGCAAGCAGATTGTCGGCAAGGTGACCCGCGAGCAGGTGCGCGAGATCGCCGAGAAGAAAATCGTCGACCTCAACTGCGACTCGATCGAGTCGGCGATGAAGATGATCGAAGGCTCCGCCCGCGCGATGGGCCTCCAGGTGGTGGGGTAAGATCATGGCGCATCACGGCAAACGCATCCAGAACGCTCGCAAGACCGTCGAGCGCACCAAGCTCTACGGCCTCGACGAGGCGGTGAAGATGGTCAAGTCCAACGCCTCGGCGAAGTTCGACGAGACGGTGGAATTGGCGCTCAACCTCGGCGTCGATCCCAAGCACGCCGACCAGATGGTCCGCGGCGTGGTCAACCTGCCCAACGGCACCGGCCGCACGCTGCGCGTCGCGGTGTTCGCGCGCGGCGCGAAGGCGGACGAAGCGCGGGAAGCCGGGGCCGACATCGTCGGCGCCGAGGACCTCGTGCAGGCGGTCCAGGGCGGCACGATCGACTTCGACCGCTGCATCGCCACGCCCGACCTGATGCCGCTCGTCGGCCGTCTCGGCAAGGTGCTCGGCCCGCGCGGCCTGATGCCGAACCCGAAGGTCGGCACCGTCACCATGGACGTGAAGTCGGCCGTCGTCGCCTCCAAGGGCGGCGCGGTCGAGTTCCGCGCCGAGAAGGCCGGCATCGTGCAGGGCTCGGTCGGCAAGACCTCGTTCGGCGACGACAAGCTCGCCGAGAACATCCGCGCCTTCGTCGACGCGGTCAATCGCGCCAAGCCCCCGGGGGCCAAGGGCCACTACCTGCTGCGCGCCGCGGTCTCGTCGACCATGGGGCCGGGCGTGAAGGTGGACCTCTCGACGTTGCACACGGCGGTTTCCGTCGGGACGTAAGACGGCGCGCAAAGCAAGGATCGACGCCGGGCCACGCGCCCGGCGTTTTTCGTTCCCTTCGCCCCGCTTGCGGGGAGAAGGTGGCGCGCAGCGCCGGATGAGGGGCGCGGCCGCCGCAGCGATGCCGGGCGGATGGCGCCTCATTCGCCGCCCGCTGGTCATCGCCCGCGCCCTGCTTTCCACACCCCATCCGGCCCTGAAGGGCAGGCGACCCGCTTGGGCCAATGACCGACCCCGTCGCGCCCTCGGGTCATTGACATAACAGGAAATCAAAAGATCATTCATTGCGAAAAAGGGAAATTTCCGCTAGTCTCGCGTCATGCCCTCGACCCCTCCGCCGCCCTCCCGGATCCCGCAGCCAAACGGATGCAAGACCAAAGGGAAGCCGGCGCCGGAAATTCTGTCGCCCCTCGCGCGTAACCTATTGAAAACAAACGTTTGCGACGAGAGAATCCAAGACAATCCAAATGTCCCGGGGCCCCGAATCGCGGAGCCGCGAGGACGCCCCGCGCCAAGCCGGCGCTTTTCCAAAATGTTGCGGAAGCGCGCAGCCGGCCGGCGCCTTCGATGACCGCTCCGCCTCTCCCCATCGACGAGGCGCTGCCCGCGCTCAAGGCGGCGCTCGCCTCTCACAGCCGCGCGGTGCTGGTCGCCCCGCCCGGGGCCGGCAAGACCACGCGCGCGCCGCTCGCCCTGCTCGACGAGCGATGGGCGCGGGACGGGAAGCTGATCCTGCTCGAGCCGCGCCGCCTCGCCGCCCGCGCCGCCGCCGCCCGCATGGCCGCCACCTTGGGCGAAAAGGTCGGCGAGACGATCGGCCTGCGCATCCGCCTGCAGAGCCTCGTCTCGAAGCGGACGCGGATCGAGGTCGTCACCGAGGGCGTGTTCGCCCGCATGATCCTCGACGACCCGGCGCTCGACGGCGTGGCCGGCGTCCTGTTCGACGAGTTCCACGAGCGCTCGCTCGACGCCGACCTCGGGCTCGCGCTCGCCCTCGACGCGCAGGGCGCGCTGCGCGAGGACCTGCGCATCCTGGTGATGTCGGCGACCCTCGACGGCGCCCGCGTGCGCGGCCTGCTCGGCGACGCGCCGCTGGTCGAGAGCCACGGCCGCGCCTTTCCGGTGATCGACCGCTACGTCGGCCGCGACCCGCGCGCCCGGGTCGAGGACGAGGTCGCCCGCGTCGCGCTCGACGCGCTCGACCGCGAGACCGGCTCGCTGCTGGTCTTCCTGCCGGGGCAGGGCGAGATCCGCCGGGTCGCCGAAACGCTCGAAGCGCGCATCCGGCGCCCCGACGTCGACGTCGCGCCGCTCTACGGCGCGATGGACGCGCGCGCCCAGGACCGCGCCGTCGAGCCGGCGCCGAAGGGGCGGCGCAAGGTCGTGCTCGCGACCTCGATCGCCGAGACCTCGCTCACCATCGAGGGCGTGCGCGTGGTGATCGACAGCGGGCTCATGCGCGTGCCGGTCTACGAGCCCGACATCGGGCTCACCCGGCTCGAGACCGTGCGCGTCAGCCGAGCCAACGCCGACCAGCGCCGCGGCCGCGCCGGACGGGTCGAGCCGGGGGTCTGCTACCGTCTGTGGGACGAAGGCGCGACCGGCGGCCTCCAGCCCTATGCGACGCCGGAGATCCTGTCGGCGGATCTCTCCGGCTTCCTGCTCGACTGCGCGGTCTGGGGCGAAACCGATCCGACGCGCCTCGCCTTCCTCGATCCGCCGCCGCGCGGCGCGCTGGCCGAGGCGCGGGAGCTGCTGACCGCTATCGGCGCGCTCGACGACGGCGGCAGGGCGACCGACGAGGGCCGGGCGATCGCCCGTCTCGACCTGCCGCCGCG
>CAMFKX010000430.1 GCA_945957375.1 uncultured Roseiarcus sp. | reverse complement strand
GCCATGGCCTGGGCGCGGCGGCGGCCGCGACCGCGCCCGTCCAGGCGTCGGCGCGGCGGTCGAACGGGTCGGCCGGGGCGACGATGCGCGCGGTCGACAGTCTGGCGAGCCAGCGCCGCGGCCAATCGTCGGCGCCGGCGCCGCCGAGCCCGGGAACGATCAGAACGTCGAAATCGGAAATGCGCATGCTCGATTATAGCATGAGAGCGGCGCGCGACATCGCCCCAGGTCGCCGGCGTCGGATTGCGGCGAAAACGATCAGGCGCGCTCGCGCTCGCGCTTTCTCGCGGCCTGTCGGGGCAAGGCGATCCGGTCGAACACCTCGCCGATGAGGAGATGCGCCTGCACCGCGGTCAGGTTCTCGCCGACGATTTCATTGTCCAGCAGCAGGCGGAACATCGACCGCGAATCTCCGGGCGTCTCCAGCTCCACCAGAATACGCTTCACCATCGGCCGCCCCCCGCGCCCAATCAACAACAATAAAAAGTTGGTCATTATAGGTTCTTGGACAACGCAGGCCGGCGCAATCCGGGAATCTACGTAGGGGGTAGCTCCAAGGACCGGATCTGCGCGGTTCAGCCGACGACCCTTCCGTGGAAGCTACCGTGCGGCAGCGTAACGCGGTCGCTCGCGGACAGACACCGTCATTTCGGATGGGGCGCGAAATCGGCGCGGGCGAACTCGGCGAGGGGAGAACGCGGGCCGGCGCCGGCCTATTCTTCGAGCTCGCTGTCCCAGTAGAGGTAGTCCATCCAGCTCTCGTGCAGGTAGTTCGGCGGGAACAGGCGACCGTTCTGGTGCAGGTCGTGGACCGTCGGCTGATAAGGTTCGGTCGCGGGCCACATGTGCGCCACCGAGGGCAGCATGTCGGCCTTCCTCAGGTTGCAGGCCGAGCAGGCCGCGACGACGTTCTCCCAGGTGGTCACGCCGCCCTTGGACCGCGGGATCACGTGGTCGAACGTCAGCTCGTCGCGCTCGCCGCAATATTGGCAGGTGAAGCGGTCGCGCAGGAACACGTTGAACCGGGTGAAGGCCGGAAACCGGGTCGGCTTGACGTAGCTCTTGAGCGACACGACCGAGGGCAGCCGCATCTCGAAGGACGGGCTCCGGACCAGCGTCTCGTATTCGGAGAGAATGTTCACCCTGTCGAGAAAGACCGCCTTGATGGCGTCCTGCCAGCACCAGATCGACAAGGGGTAATAGCTCAGCGGGCGGAAGTCCGCGTTCAGCACGAGGGCCGGACAATTGCCGGGCGAAAGGGCTTGAACATGAACCGTCACAAAGACGCTCCGTTCCTCCGCATTGCACCAAGCCGGACCGCACCCGACCGCGCCACTACTCTACAGCCACCATGACGCCCTTGTGAAGGCGTCGATATTCGTTGATTCACCGAGCGTTTCCGCGCCGACCCGGCGCCGGGCGGCCGAATCAGTCGCCCGCTTCGCGCTCGATCGCCTCCATATCCGCGTCCGAAAGGCCGAAATGATGGCCGATCTCGTGCACCAGGACATGGGTGACGACGGCCTCCAGCGTGTCCTCGCCGTCGCACCAGGCGTCGAGCAGCGGACGGCGGTAGAGCCAGATCATGTTGGGGAGCGCGCCGGTTTCGTCGACCGCGCCGCGATCGGGCAGACCCCGCCCGCGGAACAGGCCGAGCAGGTCGAACTCGCTCTCCAGCCCCATCTCGTCGAGCGTCTCGTCGTCGGCGAAGTCGACGACCTGGATCACCACCCCCTCGCTCAGGCGACGAAACGTCTCCGGCAGGCGGGCGTAGGCGGCGTCGGCGAGCGCCTCGACGTCGGCGAGCGTCGGCGCGCGCAGATGCCCGAAAGCGACGACGCCGGCGCTCACGAGGCGGCCTCGCGACCGCGGCCGTCGAGCGAGCGGGCGCGCGCGGCGTCGAGGCCGTCGACGAGGCGGCGGGTGCGTTCGGCGAGCGCGGCGCGGATCTTTTCGGCCGCCTCCGGGAATTCCGCGAGCACCCTCCTGAAGGTCTCGCGCGGGATGCGGGTCAGCACGGTGTCCTCGTCGGCGCGCGCGTCCACCCGCCGCACCACGGCGGCGTAGAGCGCGCTTTCGCCGATCAGCGCCCCGGCCGCCGCGCGCCGCGGCGCCGGAGCGTGAGGCCGCGGATCGGCGAGCAGAATGGCGCCCGACTGCACGAAATAGCCGGCGTCGCCTTCGTCGCCCGCGGCGAACAGCGGATCGCCGGCGCGCAGGCGCTGCTTGACGCACGAGAAGGCGACGAGCTGCACCGCCTCGCGCGGCATCAGGCTGAAGGGCCGGGTCCTCGCCAGCCGGGCGACGTCGCCGTCGAGGGTCACGCGGAGCGCCCCGCGAGTCCCGACGGGGCGACCAGCTTGTAGCCGCCCGCCTCGGTGATCAGGAGCTGGGCCTCGGCCGGGTTGTTCTCGATCTTCTGCCGGAGGCGGTAGATGTGGGTTTCGAGCGTGTGCGTCGTCACGCTCGGATTGTAGCCCCAGACGTGCTTGAGCAGGTCTTCGCGCGGCACCGGCTGCTGGTCGGCGCGATGCAGGAAGCGCAGGATCGCGGCCTCCTTTTCAGTCAGGCGGAGCTTGGCGCCCTTGGCGTCGACCAAATTCTTCGAGGTCGGCCGAAACGTGTAGGGGCCGACCTGGAACTCGGCGTCCTCGCTCGCCTCGTACTGGCGCAATTGCGCGCGGATCCGCGCGAGCAGCACGACGAACCGGAACGGCTTGCCGACATAGTCGTTCGCCCCGGAATCGAGGCCCTCGACCGCGTCGGCGTCCGAGTCGTGCGCGGTCAGCATGATGATCGGACGACGGTAGCCGATCCGCCGCAGCTGCTTGACCGCCTCGCGGCCGTCGAGGTCGGGCAGGCCCACGTCCATGATCACGACGTCGGGATTGGACTCGGGGATTCTTTCCAGCGCGACGCGCGCGGCGTCGGCGGTCTCGACCTCGAATTCGGGATGCAGGGCGAGCTGCTCCACGAGCGCGCTGCGCAGGTCGGCGTCGTCGTCAACGATCAGGATGCGCCGGGTTTGAGTCATGGCGTGAGTGTAACTGCTGGTTCGCCGCGCCGCTAGGGCGGCCGGCGGCCAGGCAAACTACGCCGAAATCGCCGGCGAGGGAACGCGGCTTCATGGTCCGCGTGGAGGGTCCCCGCGGTGGCGAGCTCCGCCGCCTCGTCGTCGGCGAAAGCCCGGCTGCGGGCGAGGAAGCGCACGCCCTCGGGGGCCTCGACCGAGAAGCCCGCGCGCCGGAGGGCGCGCGTCTCGCGCGCCCGGGGGCGGC
>CAMFKX010000429.1 GCA_945957375.1 uncultured Roseiarcus sp. | reverse complement strand
ATGACCCCTCCGTCGCGGATTACCGCGCCACCTCCCCCGAAGACGGGGGAGGGGAAGAGGAAGAGAGGGCGCGATTCGATCGGGCCGCGGGACGCATGCACCTGCCGTGGGCGCTCGACGCGGTCTATCTCGCCGCGCTGCGCGAGGGGCTGGTCGCCTCGGCGGAGGAGGCCGACCGCGCGGTCGAGCGCGCGCGCGACCTGGCGCACAGCAACTTCACCTATCGCGGCTATCTCGCCGACTGGCAGCGCGCGCTCGGTCCGCGCGGCGACATGCAGGCGTGGCTCGCCGCGCCGCCGCGCGAGGAGACGCAGCGCCGCCTGTTCCTGCTCGGCTGCGTGGCCTGCCACTGGCGGCTCAGCCGGCGCTGGAGCCTGCCCGCGCCGCACGACCTGACGCCCGAAGCGTGGGGCGAACTCGGCCGGCTGATCGCCGACGGCCTGCTGGAGAACGGCGAGGCCGTCGCGCTGGTCGAGGCCGAGAGCGCCGCTTTCCGCCTCGCGCCGCTCGCCGCCGCGCGCGCGCTCGTCGCGGCGCCGAAGGACTATCCGATCCTGGCGCGGCATTCGGCCGAGCGGGCCGGCGTCGTGGCCATGGCCGAGCCGCCGGCCGATCTCGTCGTCGCCTTGGGCGAGGAGGAGCCGCGCGCGCTGCTGGCCCGTCTTTGGCAGGCCGGCGTCGCGGTCGACTGGACGGCGCTGCAGCCGGCTTACCGCGTGGCCTCGCTGCCGCTCTATCCGTTCGACGGTCCGCGTCACTGGATCGATCTCGTTCCCGCCGCGCCCGCGCTCGAGCCGGCGCCGATCGTGCCCGTGTCCGTGCCCGTTCCCGCACCGGCCGGCGACCTGTTCGACCGGCTCGACGCCTACGCCGCGCACGGTGCGTTCGTCGCGCTGGAGCGTGCGGGTGCGCTCTCCGCCATCGGCACCGGCCTGGCGCGCGGCGAGATCGTGCGACGCTGCCTCAGGCTGCCGCGATACCGGCCGCTGCTCGACGCGGCGATCGAGATTCTCGCGCGCCACGGCCTGGCCGTGGTCGAGGGCGAGCAGGTGCGCGCCCGCGTCTCGCGCCGCGAGGCCGCCGCTACGGCATCCGCCCTGCGCGACTCGCTCGACGCCGAATCGCCCGACGCGGCGGCGCTGGCGGCGATCGTCGAGCGTTCCGTCGCGGCATTGCCTGCCGTGCTCGCGGGCGAGACGACGGCGGAGGACGTGCTGTTCCCGGCCGGCGACATCGCGCCCGTCGAGCGCCTGCTGTCGGGCCACGCCGACGCCCGGCGCGCTACGGAACGGATGGCGGCCGCCGTCGCCGAAGCCGCCGCCGCGCGCGGGCGCCCTGTCCGCATCCTCGAGGTCGGCGCCGGCACGGGCCGCGCGACCGAGGCGGTGCTCGCCGCGCTGGCGCCGCTCTCCGGGCGTTTCGACTATGTCTGCACCGACCGCTCGCCCGCATTGCTCGAAGCGGCGCGGGCGCGCCTTGCCGCGACCGGTGTGCGCTTCGAACGGCTCGACCTCGCCGCGCCGGTCCCACCCGGCGATGCGGCGGGCCCGTACGATATCGTCGTCGCGGCGAACGCGATGCATGCCCTGGCCGACGTGGCTGCCGGCGTACGGCACATCAAGGCGCGTCTTGCCGCCGACGGCACGCTTGTGCTCGACGAGCCGACCCGCCTGCGCGATGCTCTGGCGCTGACTCTCGGCCTGCTGTCGGACTGGTGGCGCACGGACACCGCCCGCCCCGGGCCGGGGGCGTTGTTGTCTGCGCGTCGCTGGGAGGAGGTCTTGCGTGAGGAGTTCGCCGCCGTCGACATCTCCGGTGGCGAGGACCGCAGCGTCATGCTTGCGGGGAGCGCGACTCTCCAGAGCGGCTCTGCCTCCGGGGAGTCGCAACGCATGAGCGGCTCTGGAGAGCCGCGCTCCCAGCAGGTCGAGACACCGCCGCCGGACCTGCTACCCGTCGTGCTGCATGCTGTGGCCGAGGCGATCGACGCCGATCCGGCGACCATCGACCGCGAGGCGCGCTTCGCCGACATCGGAGTCGATTCGCTCGCAGCCGGCGATGTCGCGCGCCTGCTGAGCATCGCGCTCGACCGGCCGGTCGCCGCGCACGTCATCGACGACCATGCCACGCCGCTGCGCCTCGCGCGCTATCTCGGCGAAGGCGCGCCGGCCGCTCCCAAGCCGACGACCGAAGCGTGGGATGTCGCCGAGCGCGGCGATCTTTCGTCGCTATCCGCCCACGCCGAGGCGCGGCGTGCACCCGGCGCGGGCGAGGTCGAGGTCGAGGTGGTCGCTGCCGGCCTCAACTTCCGCGACGTGATGGAGGCGCTGGGCCGGATCGGAACGGAGGCGCGGCCGCTCGGGCTGGAGTTCGCCGGCCGCGTGACGGCGGTGGGGCCGGGCGTCGCCGGCCTGTCGCCGGGCGACGAGGTCGTCGGACTCAAGGTCGGAAGCCTCGCGCGCCATGTCGTGACGCGCGCCGCCCTGGTCACGCCCAAGCCGGCGCAAGTCTCTTTCGCCGAGGCCGCCGGCCTGCCGATCGTCTTCCTCACCGCGGCGGCGACGCTGGAGCGCATCGCCCGGCTCGGGCCGGGCAAGACGGTGCTGGTCCATGCCGCGTCGGGCGGCGTCGGCCTCGCCGCGCTGCAGATCGCGCGCGCGGCCGGCGCCATGGTGCTGGCGACCGCGGGAAGCCCGGAGAAGCGCGCGCACCTGCAGGCGCTCGGCATCGCCTGCGTCGCCGATTCGCGCAGCGTGTCGTTCGCCGACGCGGTGCGGCAGGCGACCGGCGGCGCGGGTGTCGACGTCGTGCTGAACTGCCTCGCCGGCGCGATGACCGATGCCGGACTCGCGCTGGTCCGTCCCGGCGGCGTGTTCGTCGAGATCGGCAAGACCGACATCCGCCCGGCCGGCGAGATCGCGCGGCGCCATCCCGGCATCGGCTACGTCGTGTACGACCTGTTGGGTGAGATCGACCGCCAGCCCAACGCGGTCGGCGCCGAGCTGGCCGCGCTGATGAAGCGCTTCGTGCCCGGCGGGCTGGCGCCGCTGCCGGTCCGTTGCTTCCGCTTCGAGGAGGCCGCGACCGCGCTGCGCTTCCTCTCCCGCGCCCGCCATATCGGCAAGGTCGCGATCGGCATCGAGCCCTTCGTTTCCCCTCCCCCGTCTTCGGGGGAGGTGGCCGCGTCTTACGCGGACGGAGAGGGTCATGCTCTTGCGGCCCCTCGACTCCCGCCCCCCTCCGTCGCGGATTACCGCGCCACCAAGGCGCTTTTGGCTGCTTCGCAGCCAAAACGCCCACCCGAAGACGGGGGAGGGAAAGAG
>CAMFKX010000428.1 GCA_945957375.1 uncultured Roseiarcus sp. | reverse complement strand
GTGCAGACCCCGGCGCCGTCGAAGGTGTTCTGGGTGACGGTGGTGTTGGCGTTGCCGCCCTGAACGTTGATCGCGTTATATCCGGACGTCGCGGTGAAGTTGCAGTTGCTGATCGTGACGTTGCCGGCCTTGACGTAGACGTTGGCGGAGCCGAGGTCGTAGCCGCTGAACGTCGCGCCCGCCTGCTGGATGACGACCATGTTCGCCCCCGGATTGAAATAGATCGGCGCGGAGGCGCTGGACGTCAGCGAACTGACCGCCTTGAGCGCCGTCGGGGCGAGCGGGTTGCCCGGCGCGGTCGTGACGCCCGGGAGGCTCGCGCCGTGAACGGCGTTCTTGAGAAGCTGAAGCTGGGAATTCGTATACATCGATGAGGTCTCGCGTTTCCGGGTGATCAAGGGAGGCCCGCGCGCCCGGGCGCGCAGGCGCGGTCGCCGGGAGGGTTTTCCCGGCGTCGGTCGAGGCTTGTCTTTGGCGAAGGCGCGGAGGGTCGCTGCGCCGCCGGCGCTCTACTCGGGCGGCGGCGGCCGGCTGCGGTATCGACGGGCCGAGCGCAAAGGCGCCGGCGTCGACTCCGTGAGCGAAGCCGGGACCGTCGCCGGAACGCGGTCCGCAAACGGCGTCGTCGGCGCGGCTGTCTCTTCCTTGGCGGTTACGGCGGCGCCCATGATTGCGGTCTTCGTGCTCTCACGGCGCAGACGACAGGGTTCGTGTCCCGAAGCGCTGCGCCGGCGCCGCGGGATGTCCTCGTCGGGGTTCAGAAAAAACGACAGGGACGATGTCGACCTGTCGTCGCCGTTCAGCGTCTTGACGCCGGCCGGATCATCGGGAGATGATTGAAGCCGACATTGTTTCTGTTGCGAACCATGTAAGTTACTTGAAGTAAGCAATCAATATCAACAATCGCGTCGTAATGACGCAACAGTCGTCACGCTGTACTTGTTAACATGTGTGATAACCTTGGGCGTCGATCAGAGCCGGTCCGCCCGCCAGCGCGCCGGCGTCGTGCCCGACCAGCCCTTGAAGGCGCGGGTGAAGGCGCTCTGGTCGGCGAAGCCGAGGCGCGCCGCCGTCTCGGCGATCGTCTCGCCTCTCCGCAAATAGGCTTGCGCGGCCTCGTACTTGGCCTCGTCGGCGAGTCGGATGTAGCTGAACCCGCGCGCTTCGAGCCGGTGCGCCAGGGTGCGGGCGCTGAGCGACAGCGCGCGGCAGACGCTGTCGCGCGACAGGCCGCCGGCGGCGAGCTGGGTGCGGATCGCCGATCGCACGGCGGTGACGAAGTCGCAACTCGCGTCGGCGAGCGCCTTGGCGTGGAGCGGAGCCAGGATCTCCGCGTATTGGGGATTGCGGCCGCGCACCGGCTGGTCGAGTTCGTCGGCGCCGAAGACCAGGACGGCGGTCGCGGCGCCGAACGTGACCGGCGCCTCGAACAGCTTGAGAAACGGCGTCTTGTCGCGCGGCGGCCGGCGCGTCAGCCGCACCTCGCGCGGCCGCCAGGCCGGACCGCGCAATTCGCGCAGGATGTTCAGGGCGATGGCGATCGCGCCGTCGACGATCTGGTCGGCGTGGTCGACGTTGCGCGCGGTCACCACATAGCCGAGCATGGCGTCCGCGCGCTCGAAGGTCAGGGTGACGGCGGCGCCGGTGTCGCTGGTCCTGAGGCCGTCGGCGAGCAGACGCAGGGCGTCGCCGACGGTCGGGGCGTTGAGCGACACGAGCCCGGTGAGGCCGGTCGCGGTCGCCCCCATCCGGGCGCCGACCATCAGGCCGAAGGCCTCGCAGCCGGTCGCCTCGACCGCCGCCCCGATCAGACGCCCGAGCGCCGAATACGGGACCTCGGTCCTGGGGTCGGCGAACAGGTCGGGATCGAGGCCCGCCGCCGCCAGCACCGCGCGCGGCTCGGCGTCGTGGGCGCGCAGCACGTCGGGCAGGGCGGCGAAGTTCCGCACCTTGACGGTCGCGTGGCTGTTCGGCGGCCGGCTGAGCGTGTCCAAACCCGATCCGATTGCGGCCTTGCGAAAGGCGCCCTTCCTGGGGCTGCCTCGCAGCGCCTTTGGCTCGCGCATATGGCCAAAATCCGGCGCATGATGTCAATGACACTCCCGGACATGCAGGATAAGGACTCGGGCGGCGAGAGCCAGTCAGTCGCTGTCAGTCGCCGCGAATCGAAAGCGTATCGGAGGAGGATCGCCGTGGATAAGAGAGCCGGAGCGCTGGGCCTTCTGTGCCTCGCCGTCGCCGCGACGTTCGGCGTCGCGGGCGCCCAGACGATCCATGGCGAACCCGGCGCGCCGAATTCGACCATCACCATCGACGGTCGCGTTCTGCCGCCGCGGGACCAGCCGTTCAAGGGCGAGATCGAACTCAACGCCGCGCAGTCGAAGCCGTTCTGGCCCTCCCGCGTCGCGCCGCCGCCGGGAGCGCCGAACGTGCTGCTCGTGCTGATCGACGACGAAGGCTACGGCGCGCCGTCGACCTTCGGCGGCGTGATCCCCACTCCCGAACTCGACAAGATCGCCGCGGCCGGCCTGCGCTACACCAACTTTCACACGACCTCGCTCTGTTCGCCGACTCGCGCCGCGCTGATCACCGGCCGCAACCACCATTCGGTCGGCTTCGGCGTCATCTCCGAGCAGTCGACCGGCTTTCCCGGCTACAACAGCATCATCGGCCGCGACAGCGCCACCATCGGCAGGGTTCTGCGCGACAACGGCTACCGCACCGCCTGGTACGGCAAGGACCACAACGTGCCGACCTTCGCCGCCAGTCAGGCCGGGCCGTTCGACCAGTGGCCGACCGGGATGGGCTTCCAGCACTTCTACGGTTTCGTCGGCGGCGACGCGAGCCAATGGCAGCCGAACCTGTTCAACGACACGACCGCCATCTATCCCTACATCGGCCATCCCGGCTGGAACCTGATCACCGCGATGGCCGACGACGCCATCCACTGGGTCGACCAGCTCAACGACATCGACCCGTCGATGCCGTTCTTCCTCTACTACGCACCCGGCGCGACCCACGCGCCGCACCACCCCACCAAGGAGTGGGTGGACAAGATCAGCGCCATGCGCCTCTTCGATCAGGGCTGGAACAAGCTGCGCGACACGATCTTCGCCAACCAGAAGCGGCTCGGCGTGATCCCCCAGGACACGAAGCTGACGGCGTGGCCGCATGACCTGCTCAAGAACTGGGACGAGCTGACCGACGAGGACAGGAAGCTGTTCATCCGTCAGGCCGACGTCTACGCCGCCTATCTCGCCTATACCGACCACGAGGTCGGCCGCGTGATTCAGGCTGTCTCTTATACACATCTGACGCTGCCGACGATCGCATAAGTGTAGT
>CAMFKX010000427.1 GCA_945957375.1 uncultured Roseiarcus sp. | reverse complement strand
GCGTCCTTCGAGACGCGCCGCCTGCGGCGGCGCTCCTCAGGACGAGGTCGGCGGTTCAGCCGTCGACCCCTCCTTGGCAGTTACGCCGAGCGCGCCGAGGTTGCAAACGGTAGCGCCGGCCGTCAAGCGCCCCTTCCGGACCGCGCCGTCATTCCCTCGCGAGCACCTCGCGGACGCGCTCGACGAGGTCCGCCTCCGGCGCCGCGAACTGGGCGCGCTGGCGCAGTTCGAGGTAGTCGGCGCGGTCCTTGGTGCTCTTGGCGAGCTCGGCGCCGAGCTTGAGGTCGCGGATCGTCACCTGCGGGCCGCCTTGCGCCTCGCGCTCGTTCGAGCCCTGGATGACCGCGACCCGGCTGCGGCGCTTGTCGGCGTATTTGAGCTGCGCGTTCATGCCGGCCGCGCCGAGATAGATTTCCGCGGCGATCCCCGCGCCGCGCAGGGCGGCGACCAGGCGCTGGTAATTCGCCATCGAGCGGGCGTCGCGGTCGAGCGCCAGCACGACGACCGGGCCGGCCGCCTCGGCCGCCTCGACGATCGGGCTCTTGATCGCGCGCAGCGCCGCGAGCAGGCGCGACACGCCGACCGAGAAGCCGGTCGCCGGCACGGGCTCCTCGCGGAAGCGGGCGACGAGCCGGTCGTAGCGTCCGCCGCCGCCGACCGAGCCGAACCGCACCGGCCGCCCGGCTTCGTCCCTGACCTCGAAGGTCAGCTCGGCCTCGAACACGGGGCCGGTGTAATATTCGAGGCCGCGCACGACCGACGGATCGACCACCACGCGGTCGGCCGCCCCGCCCGCTTCGACGAGGCCGACGATCTCGGCCAGTTCGGCGAGGCCCTGTTCGCCGACCGCCGATCCGGCGACGGCGGGCGCGAGCGCCGCCAGCGTCGCGCCATTGTCGCCGGCGCGCGCGGCGGTATAGGCGAGCACCCGCTCGATCGCCTGCGGCTCGAGCCCGGCGCCCCTCGTGAAGTCGCCGCTCTCGTCCTTGCGGCCCGCGCCGAGCAGCGCGCGCACCCCCTCCGGGCCGAGCCGGTCGAGCTTGTCGATCGCGCGCAGCACCGTCAGCCGGCGGCCGGCGTTGTCCGGTCCGCCGAGGCCGATCGCCTCCATCACCCCGTCGAGCACTTTTCGGTTGTTGACCTTGACGACGTAGTCGCCGCGCTTGATGCCGAGCGCCTCGAGGCAATCGGCCGCCATCATGCAGATCTCGGCGTCGGCCGCGACGCTCGCCGCGCCGACCGTGTCGGCGTCGAACTGCATGAACTGCCAGTAGCGCCCCGGCCCCGGCTTCTCGTTGCGGAACACCCAGCCCGCCCGGTACGAGCGGTAGGGTTTCGGCAGCCTGTCGTAATGCTCGGCGACGTAGCGGGCGAGCGGCGCGGTCAGGTCGTAGCGCAGCGACAGCCATTGCTCGTCGTCGTCCTTGAACGAGAACACGCCCTCGTTCGGCCGGTCCAGGTCGGGCAGGAACTTGCCCAGCGCCTCGGTGTATTCGATGAACGGCGTCTCGACCGCCTCGAAGCCGTAGAGCGCATAGACGCTGCGGATCTTGGCCATCATCGCCTCGGCCGCGGCGATGTCGGCGGGCGTGCGGTCGACGAGGCCGCGCGGCAAGGCGGCGCGGACGCGGGGAGGGGCGGAGGCTTCGGTCATGGGGCTATCGGTCCGGTCGGCGGTCAGAAGAATCCAGCCGCGATGTTGATGGCGAGGGCGAGGACGATGGTGTTGTAGAAGAAGCCGACGACGCCCTGGATGACGCAGATGCGCCGCATCCGGGTCGAGGTGACGCTGGTGTCGGAGCTGGCGAAGGTGCAGCCGACGGTGAACGACTGATAGACGAACTCGGTCCAGCCCGGCTTGGCCGAGCCCGGAAATTCGAGCCCGCCGGGCGCGCCGTCGGCGACGGCGGCGTAATAGACCCCGGCGTAATGGATCGCGAACAGGATCTGGATGAAAGTCCAGGCGCTGAGGATGCTGGCCACGACCAGCGCGAGGTGCCCGGCCTTCGCCGGCCCTTCCATGGCCTTGACCGGACCCAGCGCCCAGATGATCGCCGCGAGCGCCGCGCAGGCCGCGACGACGCCGAGCACCAGCAGCACCCACTGGTTCTCGTCCTCGGGCCGGGCCTCGACCTGCGGGTCGGCGCCCGCGCGCTGCATCATGTGCGCGATCAGCAGCAGGTAGGCCCACGAGCCGGCGTTCCAGGCGATCAGCAGGCGGGTCGATTGGTGAAGGGCGAACGGCGCGGCCGGGATCGCGAAATAGGCGGCGACCATGATCGCCGCCGCCGCGAGCAGCCGGGGACGGTGGAGCAGGGTCGAGACGAGGCCGCCCGACTCGTCGTCGGCGGCCGGCGACGGGGTGTTCATGGCGAAGCCGGCGATTTGTCGAGGACGCTTGCCTTGCCCGACAGGGGGCGGAGCGTCAAGCTGGCCGGTTTCACCACGAAGGACACGAAGACTTCGTGATCCTATGTGTCCTTCGTGGTGAAATCGGCGCAGGCGCAAAGAGGAGGTTCCCATGACGACGACGCTCTCCGTCCGGACCGAGGCCCGGGTGACGGTCGTGACGATCGAGCGGCCGGAGCGGCGCAACGCCGTCGACCTGCCGACCGCGCGCGCCCTCTACGACGCCTTCAAGCGCTTCGACGCCGACCCCGGCGCCGACGTCGCGGTGCTGACCGGCGCCGGCGGCGCCTTCTGCGCCGGGGCGGACCTGAAGGCGCTGGCGCAAGGCGAGACCGGCCGGTTCGAGAAAGACGGCGACTTCGGCCCGATGGGACCGACCCGACTGAAGCTCGGCAAGCCGGTGATCGCGGCGATCGAAGGGCCGGCGGTCGCCGGCGGAACGGAGCTTGCGCTCTGGTGCGACCTGCGGATCGCGGCGCGCTCGGCCGTGTTCGGGATCTTCAACCGCCGCTTCGGCGTGCCGCTGATCGACCTCGGCACGATCCGCCTGCCGCGCATCGTCGGCCATGGCCGGGCGATGGAGATGATCCTCACCGGCCGCCCGGTCGCCGCCGAGGAGGCGCTGCGCATCGGCCTCGTCGCGGAGGTGACGGCGGACGGCGCGGCGCTCGCCCGCGCGCTCGCGCTGGCGCAGACCCTCGCCGGCTTCCCGCAGACCGCGATGCGCAACGACCGGCTGTCGGCGATCGAGCAATGGGAGCTGGGCGAAGCGGCGGCGGCGAACGAGATCGACAGGGGGTTGGCGACGCTCGCGAGCGGCGAGGCGACCGAAGGCCCGGCGCGCTTCGCCGACGGCGCGGGACGGCACGGAGGCTTCACGGGATCGCCGACCGGGCGCTGACGGGAGCGGCGGAGTCCCGCCGCCGGGGCGCGCGAGACGCGCGCCCTCCGGG
>CAMFKX010000426.1 GCA_945957375.1 uncultured Roseiarcus sp. | reverse complement strand
CCGCATTCGCGCGGCGCAGGAGGCCCTCCGTATGGCGCCGGATGCTCAACTCCCGTTCGAGCCGCGTCGTGAGCGCCGCCTGATGGCGGTAGAGTTGATTGATCTTGACCAGCAATGCGACCAGCAGGAGCCCTTCCGCGATGAATCCGAAACCCCGGCTGGCGTAATATCCCAGGGAGTACCGCGGCGGGTTGATGACGATGGTGAGCACGATCTCGAACAGCCAGGCCCACACCACGGCGAACAGCGCAAGGTCGAGCACGGTTCGCGGGCGCCGGCGCCAAAGAAAGAAAAGGGTCAGCGCAGCGAGCGCAAGGAAGAAAGCAGTCGTCGCCCAGCCGATCGCCGTGAGGCCCTCCCGCGAAGAAAGTATCGGCAGCAACGACACGCCGAACGTCGCCAAGAGGGTCAGCGCGGCGGCGAGGCTGATCGTCGCCAGCAGCGCAGCGGAGCCGAGTCGCGCCACATCCGACCGGATTGGTCGGCCGCCGTTCCAGGGAAACATGTAGGCGACGATGGAGACGACCGAGCCGTACTTCCAGAAGGTGAACAACCAGACCCTCGTGTGGTCGCCTGTATTCAGCAAGCCAGTCGGACCGAGCACTTCCGGGAACGTGACAAGATGGGCGGTCGTCAACAAAGCCTTGAACAGGTAGCCGCAGGCGAGGATGAGGAGCGGCGCCGAACGGAGGATGCGGAACTGCCCGTAGAGCAGCATCACGGTCGCCAGGTCGAAGGTGACAAGGGCGGTTTCGTAGATCGCCACAAAGCCTGGGGAGGACGGCAACTGCCGGTGCGCGAAGATCGCGGCGGGGATAAAGCCGATCAGATAGGCGAGACAGAATCCGACCGTGAGCCGATCCACGGACTTGCCGGCAGGAGCGGTCGACAGGAACAGGTAGCGATCGCCGGGTTCGACGTCGGCGGCGGGTCCGGGCCGGGCCGACGAGATCGGCGAAACGTCGTTCATCGTGTGCGCACCAAGAGCCGGCCGAAAGCCGTTTCACCGTCACCCTAACGCTCTTCGGGTTTGTGGGAAGACGGTCGATTGCCGCACAGGCCCCTGTGGAGACTCGCGCGTCCGGCCGCCGGAGTATGCAGGACACTCGAAGCTCCGCCACGGCGCCTTCCAGCGATTGCCCTGCCGGAGTTTCCGCCCGCTTGCCGCGACTCAGAGCCCGCGCTAACCCGAACCCATGGCCAAAGCCGCTCCGCCTCCGCCGCCTCCGCCCCCGGCGCCGATCGACGTCAACCTGCGCGACGCGCTCGAGGAGCGCTATCTCGCCTACGCCCTCTCGACCATCATGGGCCGGGCGCTGCCCGACGCGCGCGACGGCCTGAAGCCGGTGCATCGCCGCATCCTTTACGGCATGCACATCCTGCGGCTCGATCCGGGGACGGCCTTCAAGAAATGCGCGAAGATCGTCGGCGACGTGATGGGCTCGTTCCATCCCCACGGCGACCAGGCGATCTACGAGGCGCTGGTGCGCCTGGCGCAGGATTTTTCCTCGCGCTACCCGCTGGTCGAGGGGCAGGGAAATTTCGGCAATATCGACGGCGATAACGCCGCCGCCTACCGCTACACCGAAGCGCGCATGACCGACGTCGCCCGCCTCATCATGGAGGGCGTCGAGGAGGATTCGGTCGACTGGCGCGACAACTATTCGGGCGACACCAAAGAGCCGGTGGTGATGCCCTCGGCCGTGCCCAACCTGCTCGCCAATGGCGCGCAGGGGATCGCGGTCGGCATGGCGACCTCGATCCCGCCGCACAACATCGCCGAACTCTGCGACGCCGCGCTCTATCTGATCGCCCATCCCGAGGCCGACACGCCGGCGCTGACGCAATTCGTGCTCGGGCCGGACTTCCCGACCGGCGGCGTCGTCATCGACGACAAGGCGTCCATCGTCGAGACCTACCGGACCGGCCGCGGCGGCTTCCGCCTGCGTGCGCGCTGGGAGAAGGAGGAGCTCGGCCGCGGCGGCTTCGCCGTGGTGGTGACCGAGATCCCCTACGGCGTGCAGAAGTCGCGCCTGATCGAGCAGATCGCCAACCTGCTCAACGACCGGAAGCTGCCGCTGCTCGGCGACGTGCGCGACGAATCGACCGAGGACGTGCGCATCGTGCTCGAGCCGAAGAGCCGCACGGTCGAGCCCGCCACGCTGATGGAATCGCTCTTTCGCCTGAGCGAGCTCGAGGTGCGCGTCTCGGTCAACATGAACGTGCTGGTCGACGGGGTGACGCCGCGAGTCGTCTCGCTCGGCGAAGCGCTGCAGCAATGGCTCGACCATCGCCGCGTCGTGCTCCAGCGCCGGTCGCGACACCGGCTGGCGGCGATCGACAAGCGCCTCGAACTGCTCGCCGGCATGATCGTCGTGTTCCTCAACCTCGACGAGGTGATCCGCATCGTGCGCGAGGACGACGACCCGAAGGAGGCGCTGAAGCTTCGCTTCGCCCTGACCGAGAACCAGGTGAACTACGTCCTCGACACCCGGCTGCGCTCGCTGCGCCGGCTCGAAGAAATGCAGCTGCGCAAGGAGCAGGGCGAGCTGACCGAGGAGAAGGCGTCGATCGAGGCGCTGCTCGCCTCCGACCGCAAGCAATGGCAGATGATCGCGGTCGAGATCCGCGATCTCAAGAAGAAGTTCGGACCGGAGACCAAGCTCGGCAAGCGCCGCACGACCTTCGCCGCCGCGCCGGAGATCGTCGTGACCGACATGGCGGAAGCGCTGATCGAGCGCGAGCCGCTGACGGTGGTGGTGTCGAAAAAGGGCTGGATCCGGGCGCTGAAGGGCCAGGTCGCCGATCTCTCGTCGCTGGCGTTCAAGGGCGACGACGGCCTCGAAACCTCGTTCTTCGCCGAGACGACCTCGAAGATCCTGGTGCTGGCGAGCGACGGCAAGGTGTTCACCCTCGACGCCGCCAAGCTGCCGGGCGGGCGCGGGCAGGGCGAGCCGATCCGGCTGATGGCCGACCTCGACGAGAGCGCGGCGATCGTCGCGGTCTGGGCCTATGCGCCGGGAACGAAGCGGCTGATCGTCGCCTCCGACGCAAACGGCTTCGTCGTCGCCGAGGACGACCTCGTGTCCTCGACCCGCAAGGGGCGCGCGGTGCTCAACGTCGGCGACAAGGCGAAGGCCGCGCTGATCGTCCCGGCCGCCGGCGACCATGTCGCCGTCGTCGGCCAGAATCGCAAGCTGCTCGTCTTCCCGATTTCCCAGCTCGCCGAGATGGCGCGCGGCAAGGGCACTCGGCTGCAGCGCTACAAGGACGGCGAGGTGTCGGACGTGAAGGTGTTCGCGCTCGCCGACGGCCTGACCTGGCGCGACTCGGCCGCCCGCACCTTCACCGTCGCCATGCCGGAGTTGAAGGAGTGGATC
>CAMFKX010000425.1 GCA_945957375.1 uncultured Roseiarcus sp. | reverse complement strand
CTCGCCGAGATTGTGCGGCGGGATGTTGGTCGCCATGCCGACGGCGATGCCGCCGGCGCCGTTGACGAGGATGTTGGGGAAGCGCGCCGGCAGGACGACCGGCTCCTCCTCCTTCTCGTCGTAGTTCGGCTTGAAGTCGACCGTGTCCTTGTCGAGGTCGTCGAGCAGCGACATGGCGACCGGGGCGAGCCGGGACTCGGTGTAGCGCATCGCGGCCGGCGGATCGCCGTCGACCGAGCCGAAATTGCCCTGGCCGTCGATCAGCACGACGCTCATCGAGAAATCCTGCGCCATGCGCACGAGCGCGTCATAGGCGGCGAGGTCGCCGTGCGGGTGATACTTGCCGATCACGTCGCCGACGGTGCGGGCGGACTTGTTATAGGGCCGGTCGGGGGTGAAGTTCAGCTCGCGCATCGCGTAGAGGATGCGGCGGTGGACCGGCTTCAGGCCGTCGCGGACGTCGGGCAGGGCGCGGCTGACGATCACGCTCATCGCGTAGTCGAGGTAGCTGCGCTTCATTTCGTCGAGGATCGAGACCGGCTTGATGTCGGACCCCTCTTCGGGGCCGGGTCGGTCGTCGGAAGTGTCGCTCAAAGGGCTGCCTCGGTTCGCGTGGCGCGGGGTTTAGCCGATTCCCGCTCCGCGCGCCACAAACCGCAAGCCGGCGCGCGCAGCGCGCGTTCGCGCTGGGGACGCAAGGGCTTAAGCCGGGTCGCCGCCGCGGCTCCTCCGCCTTCGGGCCGGCCGATAAGTGTTGACTTGCGGTCACAATCGGGGCCGATGATGGACGACCGCGAGAGGCGCGGTCTGGAGTGGACTCATGACCGTCGCCATCTGGTGCATCCTGGTCGCAGCGATCCTGCCCTATGTGGCGTTCAGCTTCGTCAAGGGCCTCGATCCGTTGCAGCCGCGCTTCCACGTGACCGAGCTCTCCGGGCAGTCGATCCGGGCCTACGGCGCCCACCTCAACGCCCTCGAGACCTTTCCGGTGTTCGCCGCCGCGGTGATCGTCGCGCATATGGTCGGCGGGCCGAGTCGTTTCGTCGACCTCCTTGCGGTCGTCTATATCCTGCTTCGGATCGCGCACATGGTCGCCTATATCGCCGGCCGCCAGCCGGTGCGCTCGGCGATGTTCGGCCTCGCCTCGCTGGTGGCGATCGTGATTTTCGTCTCGCCGCTGTTTCGCTGAAGACAAAGCCCCTTTCCCGCGCGGATTGGAAAGGGGCCTTGGCTCAGCCCGGCCGCGCAGGGGGCCGCCGGACGGGCGTCGGGCGGGCCGGGTTGCGGCGCGCCGCGAGACGCTATCTCGCGAGCGACGGTTGCGGCGTGGCGTCGGTGCGCACCGGCAGGACCGGATACTGGATGGTCGGCAGTTCGCCGGTCAGCGCGTTGAGGAAGGCGACGATGTCGTCCTCGTCCTTGTCCGAGAGCTTGGCGCCGAGCTGCGAGGCGCCCATCACGCCGACCGCCTGCTTCAGGCTCCAGACCTGCCCGGAGTGGAAGTAGGGCGCGCGCAAGGCGACGTTGCGCAACGGAGCGGCGCGGAACACGTATTCGTCGCTCGCCGTCTTGCTGACGTTGAACCGGCCCTTGTCGGCGGATGGCAACACTTCCGAGCCCGGGTTCTCGACCACGCCGAACGGGAAATATCCCTGGCCGCCGATGTTGACGCCGTTGTGGCAGGCGACGCAGCCCTTCTCGAGGAACAGGCCGAGCCCTGCCTTTTCCTGGGCGTTGAGCGCGTTGGCGTTGCCTTCGAGATACTGGTCGAACTTCGAGGCGGGGGTGATCAGCGTCGCCTCGAACGCTTCGACGGCCTTGGCGAAATTGTCGAAGGTGATCGGATTGGCCTCGTTGGGGAACGCCTTCTTGAACTGCGCGACATAGTCCGGCATCGAGCTCAGGACCTTGATCACATGGTCGGGCGTCGCGTTCATCTCGACGCTCGCCTGCACCGGACCCTTGGCCTGCGCCTTGAGGTCGGCGGCGCGGCCGTCCCAGAACTGAGCCACGTTGAAAACCGCGTTGTAGACGGTCGGGGCGCGGCGCGGGCCCTTCTGCCAGCCGTGGCCGACCGAGGTCGGGCCGGCGTCGACGCCGCCGGTGCCGAGATTGTGGCAGGTGTTGCAGCTGATGATCTCGCTCGCCGACAGGCGCGGATCGAAGAACAGCAGCTTGCCGAGTTCGATCTTCTCGTGCGTGACCGCGTTGTCCTTGACCGCTGGAACCACGGACGGGATCGGCTTGAAGTTCTGCTGCGCCTTCTTCATCATATCGTCGGCCGACGCCGGCGCCGCCGCCATCAGCGCGAGAAGCGCCGCGAGCGCGCCGCCCAATACCATACGCATGTGATCCCTCCTGGAATGCCGTTCGGCGGCTCCGCGCGATCTTGCCCAGCGCGCCGGACTCCGATCCGAGCCGTGGGAAAATAGACCCTGTTTCTCACCTCCGACGATGCGGCGCGAAGTCGCAACGCGCGCGCCGCGTCGTTCGCAATTGCTGCGGCATTTGCGCCAAATCAATGCGACTGCTGTTCCGGCCTCTTAGAAAGCCGTCATCGCATCGCGACACGCGATGCGAGGCAGTGATCCGGGGGCCTCCGCCGTTCCCCCTTGGCTTCCGGATCGCAGCCTCTTTCGCAGCGGCGCTGGGCAAGATGCCGCGCGGCTCAAGGCAAAGCGATCACGGAGCGGGCGGGAGGAGCCCGCTCCGTGGTCGTGAGTCGGTTCGCCTCAATGCCGTTCACCGCCCGCCGGCGACGTCCAGGATCGCCCCGGTGACGTAGCGCGCGGCGTCGCTGATCAGCCAGACCACGGCCTCGGCCACCTCCTCCGGCGTTCCCGGCCGTCCGAGCGGCGTCGAGCGGCCGACCGTGCGGGCGCGCTCCGCGTCGCCGCTGTCGCGGTGGATCTCGGTTTCGATCATGCCCGGACGGATGGCGTTGACCCGCACGCCCTCCGGACCGAGCTCCTTCGACAGGCCGATCGTCAACGTGTCGATCGCGCCTTTCGCGCCGGCGTAGTCGACGTAGAGGTTGGGCGAGCCGAGCCGGGCGGCGGCCGACGACATGAGCACGATCACGCCGCCCGTTCCGCCCGCCGATTCGGCCATCCGGCGCGCCGCCTCGCGCGCGGTCAGGTAGGCGCCGAGCACATTGACCTCGAACACGCGGCGCATGCGCTCGGCGGTCATGTCGGCGAGGCGCGATTCCGGCGCGACGACGCCGGCGTTGGCGACGACCGCGGTCACCGGTCCGAGCGCCCGGGCCGCCGCGTCGAACATCGCGACGACCTCCGCCTCGACGGCGACGTCGCCCTTGAGCGCCACCGCCCGCCCGCCCGCCGCGGCGATCGCCGCGACCACCTCGTCGGCGGCGTCGGCGTCGGCGCGGTAGGTCACCGCGACCGACCAGCCG
>CAMFKX010000424.1 GCA_945957375.1 uncultured Roseiarcus sp. | reverse complement strand
TGTGGCCGGATTGCCCTGTGGTGATCATGAAGCGCGACTTTTCCGGGTCGGCGAGGTCGTAGAGGCCGCGGAAGCCGGCGCCGTGGGTGCGGGCGAACGGCTTGTCCTTCGGCGTCTCGAAGCCGCCGCCGCGGTCGAGGGTGTAGAAGCCGCCGCTCGACGGCACGTTGAGCGCGCTCGCCCGGTCGAGCAGCGGGACGTGGCTGAACACCTTGTGCTCGAGCAGGCTCACGTGCTCCTTGCCCCAGCGCCATTGCGTCATGTCGGCGCCCTCGCGCCGGATCAGCAGGGCGAGCGCGTCGTCGAGCGCCTTGCCGAGAAGGGCGCGGCAGTCGGGGTCGGGCTTCGCCGGCGCGTCGCACCAGGATGGATGGTCGGACATCAGCGCAATCAATGTCGTCGCGGCGAACGGGCCCTTGGCCTGCATGTCGAGGCCGGTCTTGTCCTCGATCATCAGGCGGCGCAGTTCGCCCATGAAGGCGGTGAAGATCAGCGGCTCGGGCCGGTCCTTGTCCATCACCGCGTCCCAGCTCGCCAGCATCGCCTGGGCCTGGCGCGCGCGCTCGTCCGACGGCGCGATCCTGGCGATGAACGGCTGCAGCGCCCTGGCTGCGAGCGACAGGCGGTCGGCCTGCATCGCAGCGGAGGTCTCGAGGCTGTGCTTGTCGATCGTGTCGAAGAATTGCTGCAGCCGGCGCGCTCGGAATGCCTCCTCCCAGTCCTGGCCGAAGGTCGGCTGATGGTCGTTGGCGACATTGGCGTTGTTGGCGTTGAAGGCGAAGCCGGCGGCCGGATTGTGCAATTGCGGCAGCTGTTCGAACGGGACCACGCCGACCCAGTCGTAGGCGCCCGAGGCGCCGTCGACCGGCGCGAGGCCGTCGCCGGACTTACGCAGCGGCATCAGCCCCGGGCTGATGAAGCCGATGTCGCCGTCGACGCCGGCGAACACGATGTTCTGCGTCGGCGCCTGATAGAGCCGCAGCGCGGCGAGGAATTCGCTCCACGACTTGGCGTCGTTGAGGCGAAACAGCGCCTCGGTCGTGGTGTCCTTGTCGCCGAGGCCGGTGAAGGCGAGGGCGATCGCCTTGCCCGGCCCGGCGATCCCGGCGAGGTCGGCGCTGACGTCGGAGAGCACCGGCCCGTGGCGGGTCGTCCGCACGACGATCTTCGCGTCGGCGCCGTCCTTGACCTTGATCGTCTCCTCGCGCGTCTCGAACGGTTTGGATCCGTCGGGCGTCAGATATTGGGTCGGATCGGCCGGATCGATCGTCTCGACGAACAGGTCCTGCACGTCGGTGTCGGCGGTGGTGAAGCCCCAGGCGATGTGATCGTTCTGGCCGAGCAGGACTCCGGGGGTGCCGGGCACGGTCGCGCCCTTGACCCAGCCGTCCGGCGTGACGATCCGGGCGAGATACCACAGGATCGGCGCGCCGAGGCTCAGATGCGGATCGTTGGCGAGGATCGGCTTGCCGGTGACGGTGCGCTGGCCGGAGACGACCCACTCGTTCGACGCGCCGCGGTTGAGGCCGGTCAGCGCGCCGATCGCGTCGTCGACGTCGTCGCTGGCGTGCTGGTCCTTCGCGCTCGGCAGGGTAGTGATCGGATCGTCGGGCTTCAGCCCGGGAAAGAACCATGGAACCTTGTCCGGGCCGAGCTTCGCCGCGATATGGGCGCGCAGCGCCTCCTGCTCACGGTTGTGCGACAGTTCCAGCGCCATCAGCTTGCCCCACACGATCGAGTCGGCGGGCTTCCACGGCTCGGGCGTGACGCCGACCAGCAGGAACTCGGGCGGCAAGGCGCTCTTGTGGGCGTCGAGCCAGGCGTTGACGCCGTCGGCATAGGCCTGAAGGCGCTTCTGCGCCTCGGGCGAGAGCGCGGCGAAGCTCGCCTGCGCCTCGCGGTAGAACCCGAGCGTGCGCAGGAACTTGTCGACCTTGACCAGGTCGGGGCCGAAGGTCTCGGCCGCGCGCCCCTGGCCGACCCGGCGGCTGGTCTCCATCTGGAACAGCCGTTCGCTCGCGTGCAGCCAGCCGAGCGCCCGGGCGGCGTCGTCCTTGTTCGCCGCGAAGATGTGCGGCACGCCGTAGCCGTCGCGCAGCACCCGCACTTCGCCGGAAAGGCCGGACAAGGTCTCGGCGCCGGAATAGCCGGGCATCGCCCGCCAGAAGATCCACACGCCGGCGACCGCCGCGGCGAGCGCGATGGCAAACAGGCCCTGAACGAGCCACTTGATCACGCGCCAGCGCATGCTCGCCCCTCCCGTCGCCGTTTCGGCGCGCCGGATTGAAACCGCTTACGCCGTCAAAGTCCACCGCCCGCAGCCAGCTCCGGAACCTTCGCCGCCGCGCCCGCGTTGACGCGCGTTCGACGAGTCTCGGGAGACATGCCATGCGGGTGAGATTTGCAGCGGCGGCGCTGATCGTCGGCGTCGCGGGAGCGGCGGTCCCGGCGGCGGCCGCGACCTATACCGCCCTTTATTCATTTGGCGACAGCCTGTCCGACGTCGGCAACGTCTATGCGTCGAGCGGCGGGGCCTATCCGGTCGCGGCCTATTCCGGTCAGGGCTTCACCGGCCGTTTCACCAACGGTCCGAACTGGCTGGACGACCTTTCGACGAAGCTCAGCCTCGGAACGGAGTCGCCGAGCGCCAACGGCGGGCGCGACTACGCCGTGGGCGGCGCCCAGACCGGAAAGACCAACGCCAACCCCAGTCCCATTCCGCTCGTCGACCTCGACCAGCAGGTGCAGACGTTCAAGCTCGTGGACCCGTCGCCGCAGTCCGGCGCGCTCTACACCCTCGACATCGGCGCCAACGACATCGGCAACGCGCTGTCGACCTTCGCTTCGAGCCCGACGCGGAGCGCCGATCTCACGATCTTTCTGGAGCAGGCGATCGGCAATACGGTGAACGCGGTCGACGACCTGTTCGCCGCCGGCGCGCGCAGCCTGCTCTATTTCGAGGTGCCCGACCTTGCGCTCGCGCCCGCCTTCGCGAAATACGGCGCCGACGCCGCGACGCTCGCCAGCGAATTCAATTCCGGCGTGCTCGCCGGTCTCGCGCCGCTTGAGGCGCAGGGCCTCACCGTGTTCGACCTGCCGGTGTTCGCCGACATCCAGGACATTTACAATAACCCCGGCAAGTACGGACTGAGCGACGTGACCACGGCCTGCTTCAGCGGCGGGCCGACCACGGACGGAACCGTCTGCAGCGATCCCAACAGCTACCTGTTCTGGGACACCGAGCATCCGACCGCGGCCGCGCACGCGCTGATCGCCGATGCAGCGTTCGACCTGTTGAACGGCACGCCGCCGAACAGCGGCGGAACCGGGGACGGCGACGGGGTCGCCGCGGCGGCGGAGCCGGCGACCCTGTCTCTTATACACATCTCCGAGCCCACGAGACGTAGAGGAATCTCGT
>CAMFKX010000423.1 GCA_945957375.1 uncultured Roseiarcus sp. | reverse complement strand
GCGGAGATCTCGGCGACGCGAGCGCGCACCTCCGGGTCGGCGGCGATCGTCCGCCCGTCGGAATCGACCAGGACCGTCCGCGCCAGCCGTTCCGCCGGCCCCTCGGCGAGGGCGCGGCGGAACGCTTCGGCCGGCGCCCCCTTCGCCGCCCGCAGCGCCGCGTCGAGCCTCGCCGCGACGATCGTGGCGCGCATCGCGACCTCGTGGGCCGCGGCCTCGAGCGCGCTGTCGCGCTCGGCGCTCAGATGCTGGACGGTGAGCAGGATCGCCGCCAGGACGGCCGCGGCGAGCGCCAGCGAGGGCGCCCAGGACGCGCGGGCGGGCGAGGGACGCGCCGGACGGCCGACCGCGTCTGCGGCCGGGGCCCAGGTCCCGTCGTCCAGGCACGCCTCCGCAGGCGCCGCGCTCGCACGCGTCATTGTTTTTTCCCCAAAATTAACGAAACTTAACTTTCGGGTAACGCCGCAAGCCCGAATCAGTACGATAAGAATCCTTGCGCGAATCTTTGTCCAGCCCCTTGACGGAGCGGGACTCGCATTTTTCGCATGTGTTGCGGCGGATCTACCCGAGGCTGCGGGTGACGATGTCGCGCACGTCGGGCGACAGCGACGGCAGCGCCGCCACCCGCTTGAGCATCGCCTCGGCGAGGCCGCGCCGGCCGTCCTCGAGCGAGCGCCAGGAGCGCATCGCGGTGAGCAGGCGCGCGGCGATCTGCGGGTTGGTCGGGTCGAGCGCGACGACGATCTCTTCGAGGAACCGGTATCCCTCCCCGTCGGGCCGGTTGAACTGGGTGTGGTTGGCGGCGAAGCCGCCGATCAGCGCCCGCACCCGGTTCGGGTTCGACATCGAGAAGCCGCGGTGGTTCATCAGCCCGCGCACCCGGTCCAGCGTCTCGCGCTCGGGGATCTGCGCCTGCAGGGCGAACCACTTGTCGAGGATCAGCGGCTCCATGGCGTAACGCCGGCTGAACGCGTCCGAGGTGTGCTCGCGCGACGAATTCGGCTTGAGAACGATCTGGGTGAGCGCGCCGAAGCGTTCGGTCATGTTGTCGGCGTCGCGCAACTGCCTGTGGGCGCGCGCCAGTCCGTCGATGATGTTGCCGTCGGCGTAGAGCGCGAGCGCGACGTTGCGCAGCGCCCGCCGTCCGGCCGACTCGGCGTCGGGGCTGAACGGCCGGCGGTCGCCGAGCCAGTCGTGCAGGTCGGCGAGCGCCTCGTCGTGCTTGCGCCCGAGCGTGCCGCGCAGCGTCTTGCGCGCCGCGTAGATCGCGTCGGGATCGACGTCCTGGCCGATCTCGCGGGCGACGTCGGCTTCGGTCGGCAGGGTCAGCGCGAGCGCGGCGAAGGCCGGGTCGATCTTTCCCGCCCGCGCGTCCGCGATCAGCGCGCCGAAGGCCGCGCTGAGGCCGACGTTGCGTTCGGGCGCGCGCCCGTTGCGGATCGCCTTGACGCTGCGCAGCAGCACGCGGGTGACGAGGCTCTGCAGCGCCTGCCAGCGGTTGAAATTGTCCGGGTCGTGGCGCGACAACACCGCGAGGTCGTCCTCGGTGAGGTCGTCGACGACGTTCACCGGCGCGGAGAAGCCGCGCAGGAACGACAGCGCCGGCCGGCGCGGCACGTCGCGGAACAGGATCGTCCGCTCCGGCCCGTCGAGGACGAAGACGCCCGAGGCGAGCTCCGCCGGCGTCGCGTCGTCCGAGGCGAGCGGCAGGTCGCCGCCGTCCGGATCGACGAGGCCGAGCGCGAGCGGCATGGTCGCGGGCAGCTTGGTCGGCTGGCCCGGCGTCGGAGCGAGCGACTGGGCGACGTGCAGCCGATAGGTGCGCGCTTCCGCATCGTAGGTCCCGCCGACCGTCAGCTTCGGCGTGCCCGCCTGGGTGTACCAGAGCATGAAGCGGCCGAGATCGCGTCCCGACGTCTCGGCGAAGCAGCCGACGAACTGCTCGACCGTCGCGGCGCAGCCGTCGTAGCGGCTGAAATAGAGGTCCATGCCGGCGCGGAAGGCCCCGTCGCCGATCAGGCGCTTGAGCATCCGGATGACCTCGGCGCCCTTCTGGTAGACCGTCGCGGTGTAGAAGTTGCTGATCTCGTTGTAGACTTCCGGCCTGACGTTGTGCGCCAGCGGCCCCGCGTCCTCGGGGAACTGCGCCGCGCGCAGGCCCCTCACCTCGGTGATCCGCTTCACCGGGGCCGAGCGCATGTCGGCCGAGAACTCCTGATCGCGGAAGACCGTCAGGCCCTCCTTGAGGCAGAGCTGGAACCAGTCGCGGCAGGTGATCCGGTTGCCGGTCCAGTTGTGGAAATATTCGTGCGCGATCACGCCCTCGATGCCGGCGTAGTCGTCGTCGGTGGCGGTCTCCTGCGACGCGAGCACGTATTTGTCGTTGAAGACGTTGAGGCCCTTGTTCTCCATCGCGCCCATGTTGAAGTCGGACACGGCGACGACGTTGAACACGTCGAGGTCGTATTCGCGGCCGTAGACCGTCTCGTCCCAGGCCATCGAGCGCTTGAGCGAATCCATCGCGTAATGCGCGCGCTCCTCGCGGCCGTGCTCGGTGTAGATGGCGAGGTCGACCTTGCGGCCGGAGGCGGTGACGAACGTGTCGGAGATGTGGGCGAGATCGCCCGCGACCAGCGCGAACAGGTAGCTGGGCTTCTTGTGCGGATCGACCCAGATCGCCCAGTGGCGCCCGTCGACCTCCGACACGCCCCGGGTCTCGAGGTTGCCGTTGGAGAGGAGAACCGGCGCCTCGGCCCGGTCCGCCTCGACCCGCACGCGGTAGGTCGAGAGCACGTCGGGACGGTCGAGGAAATAGGTGATCCGGCGGAACCCTTCGGCTTCGCACTGGGTGCAATAGGCCGTGCCGGAGCGATAGAGGCCCATCAGCTTGGTGTTGGAGCCGGGATCGACGCGGGTCTCGATCTTCAGGGTGAACGGGCCGCGCGGCGGATTGTGCAGAACGAACTGGGAAGGACTGGCCTCGAAGGCCTGCGGATCGAGCGGCGCGCCGTCGAGTTCGGCCGAAACCAGGGTCAGTTCATCGCCGTCGAGCGCGAGCGGCGCGCCGGTCCGGCCGGCGGGATTGGGGCGGATCGAGAGGATCGAAACGACGCGGGTGTTGGTCCGGTCGAGCGAGACGTCGAGGTCGACCGCGTCGATCAGGAAATCGGGAACGCGATAATCGACGAGACGAACGGGCTGTCCGACCGAAGTGCGCATGGGCGCTGGCCTTTCCGACTAAACGATGCCGCTTTTCTTACGACGGCGCGACCCCATCGAACAATCGCAGGCGAGCCGCCGCGCGTTCAGGCGGTCGCCAGGCCGATCGCCGTCGTCGGCCTAAACTCCAAACCGTACCGAAGCAAGGTCTTTTGCAGGCCGGGCGCGGGCGGCAGGCCGCTGGTGAACACCTGTCTCTTATA
>CAMFKX010000422.1 GCA_945957375.1 uncultured Roseiarcus sp. | reverse complement strand
TCCTCTACGTCTCGTGGGCTCGGAGATGTGTATAAGAGACAGGGCGCAATCGTGAGCGGCGCGTACCTCGCCCCGGACGATCCCGGCCCCGGCGAACCCGAGGCGCGCGGCGCCGCCGACCGCATCTACGCCGGTCCATGAGCGTCAGCGACGCGCCTCCGTCCTCCGTCGTGATCGTCGGTGCGGGCCATGCCGGCGTCCAGGCGGCGGCGAGCCTGCGCGAAGAGCGGTTCGCCGGCGAAATCGTCCTTCTCTCGGACGAACCCGACCTGCCCTACCAGCGCCCGCCGCTGTCCAAGGCGTTCCTGAAGGGTGAACTGGATCGGCAAGGCCTGCCGCTGAGGGCCGAGGCCTTTTACCGCGACCAGCGGATCGACCTTCGCCTCGGGGCAAGGGTCACGCGGGTCGACCGCCGCGCCCGCGAGGTCGAACTGGCCGACGGGACGGAAATCGCCTACGGCCATCTGATCCTGGCGACCGGCGCGCGACAGCGGCGGCTCGAGGCGCCGGGGGTCGATCTGCCGGGCGTGTACGCGCTGCGCAATATCGCCGACGCCGCCGCGCTGCGCCAGCGGATCCGACCGGGCGTCAGGATCGTGGTGATCGGAGCGGGCTTCATCGGCCTCGAGGTGGCGGCGACCGCCGCCAGGCTCGGCGCCGACACGACGATCGTCGAGATCGCGCGGCCGATGGGCCGCGCCGTGTCGCCGATCTTGTCCGACTTCTACGCCAAGGCGCATCAGGCGTTCGGCGCGCGCCTGTTCCTTGGGGTGGGCGTCACGGCGATCAAGGGATCGGATCGCGCCGAAGCCGTCGCGCTGACCGACGGCGAGGTCCTGCCCGCCGATCTGGTGCTCGTCGGCGTCGGCGTCGTCGCCGAGGATTCGCTGGCCCGGGAGGCTGGGCTCACCTGCGCGAACGGCGTGGTCGTCGACGCGCATCTGACGACCTCGGACCCCGACGTGTCGGCAATCGGCGATTGCGCGGCCTTCCCCAACGCCGCGCTCGGCTATGTGACCCGGCTCGAATCGATCCAGAACGCCGTCGATCAGGCCAAACGCGTCGCCGCCAGGATCGTGGGCAGACCCGAACCCTACAGCGCGCTCGCCTGGTTCTGGAGCGACCAGGGCGACCTCAAGCTGATGATCGCCGGGCTCTCCCACGACGTCGACCATTGGACGGTGCGCGGCGATCCCTCGACCGGCGCGTTCTCCACCTTCGGATTCCGCAATGGCGCATTGGCGGTGGTCGAATCGGTCAACCGCGCCGGCGACCACGCGGCGGCCAAGCGGATCCTGGCCGCCGGAAAGCCGGTGACGCCCGAGCAGGCCGCGGACCCCGCCTTCGACCTCAAGGCCCTTGCGAAGGGCTAGGCGGAGGCGGCGTCAGCGTCTCAGGTCGAGCAGGAACGCCTCGATCGCGGCGAAGAACGCCGCCTCGTCGGGCGGCGTATACCGGGCGGCGCGCTCGAGACCGACCTGTCTTTCCGGCGATCCCTCGCGCGCATAGGCGCAGATGGCTTCCCGCCAGGCCGGGCCGTCGGTCGGGTCGATCATCAGAGCGCGCATCTGGCCGACTTCGTGAAAGACCGGAATGTCCGATGCGATCGCCGGAACGCCGGCCGCCAAAGCCTCGGCCAGCGGCAGCCCGTAACCTTCCGCGAAAGTCGGAAACAGCAGCGCCCGGGCGCCGAGCAACAGTCGCTTCAGGCTCGGCGTCGTCAGGCCCGACGCCTCGATCACATGCCCCCTGAGGCCGGGGCAGCGCTCGAGGAGGTCGACGACGTGCTCGTTCTCCCAGCCGCGTTCGCCGATCATCACCAGTTTCGGAGCCGCGGCGCCGAGGCGGGCGACGATGTCGCGCCACGCGTGCAGCAGGAGCAGGTGGTTCTTGCGCGGCTCGATCGTCCCGCAGGCGACGAAATAGGCGCCGCCAGCCGCCGGCGGAGGCGTCGTCCGGCGCAGGAAAATCGGATCGGGCGGCAGCGGCGCGACCAGGATCGGAATATCGCTCCGCCCGAGATCGGCCAGACACCGCCGCACGGCGTCGCGCACGACGCACGAGGAGACGATCACCGCGCGCGCGCGCCGCGCCACCGTCTCCATTCGGGCGCGATGGCGAGGATATTCGGCCGGAAGAAAGTATTCCGGCGTCTCCAGCGGCAACAGGTCGTGCAGGAAGAACACGTTGTCGATCGCCGGATTGTCGGCCGACCAGCGGAAGAACCGGTCGAACTCCAGGGGAAACTGGCTCACGTTGAAATAGACGCCGCCGTCGGCGAGAAACTTGCGCGGCGACTTGCCCAGGGGCAGGCCGTGCCGTCTCACCCAGGCCAGAGCTTCGCGATATTGTCCGCTGCGGCCCTTGGAGACCCGTTTGGAGACCGCTTCGCCGTCGAGCGCGGCGGCGACTTCGAGATAATGCGGATCGGAATCCGGCTCTTCGTCCTCGCCCCAGTGCTTGCGAATGTTGTCCAGGGCCTCGCGGGCGGCGCGCGGGGTGAGCAGGCTCGGGCCCAACGCCATGTTCATCATGCCGGACCGGTCGGGGTCGTCCGCCTTGATGAAGTGATTGGCGAGCGCGAAATCGA
The DNA here is from genome assembly GCA_945957375.1 of uncultured Roseiarcus sp. Classification (GTDB taxonomy): domain Bacteria; phylum Pseudomonadota; class Alphaproteobacteria; order Rhizobiales; family Beijerinckiaceae; genus Roseiarcus. The sequence continues at coordinate 838 of CAMFKX010000422.1, read as the reverse complement.
CCCGATCGATGCCGTTGGGCGTGCGATCGCGAATCCGCGAGACGAGACGGGTGATGTCGTAGACGATTCGTCGCCGCGTCATTGCCTTCACACGGGCGCCGCGTGGCCGCTCGGCTGAGGCGAGAGATCGACGCCGTTCTCCTGCAAAGCGGTCATCAGCGGCGCGATCTGGCTCCACTCCGCCTTGCCGAGATGGCGCTTGGCGAGGTCTTCGGCGACGTGGAGCGGCTCTTCCTCCTGCAACCGCGCCGACAGGAGATGCCCGGCCAGATCGCCGACGTTGAAGCCTCCGGCCGACGCGCCCAGCGGCGTGTCGACGCCGAAACGGCTCTCGATGCTCAACATCAACTCCACCGCCATGAGCGAATCGAGTCCGATCTCGGCGAGCGGTTTGGTCCGGCTGACTTCGTCGCGCGGCAGCCGCAGGATCCGCCCGATCTCGTCGACCAGAATGTCGACCACGGCGCGGCGCGCCTGATCGGCGCCTAAACGCGCGACGAGGTCGCGAAGATCCACGATGGAATCGGCCCCAGAATCCGAGGCGACCGCTGCGCTCGCCAGCCGGCCGTAGGTCGGCGAGGTCAGCAGCGGCAGTTGCGCGCGCGCCGCGGGCCAGTTGACGTCGGCGATAGCGACGCACGCGTCGCCGTCCCCGCGCGCCAGCGCCTCGGCCATGGCGTCGAGGGCGACGCGCGCCTTGCTCGCCTTGACCCCGGCGCGCTGGGCGATGTCGCGCACGCTCGCCGCCCGCGGACCCTGCTCGGCGAGCACCTCGCCCGCGGCTCGGACGAGCGCAGCCGCCACCTCCTCGCGACCCTTGGGTTCGGCCGCGGTCGAG
>CAMFKX010000421.1 GCA_945957375.1 uncultured Roseiarcus sp. | reverse complement strand
ACGGCGTCGACACGCGCGACATCCTGACGGAGCTGGGCAAGCGCCGCATGGTGGGAGGCCAGGAGGACATGATCATCGACGTCGCGCTCGACATCATCCGTCAGCGCGAGCAGCAGGCGGCCGCGCAATGACCGACATCGTCAAGTTCGCCGAAGTGGTCGACGAGGCGGCGCGCAGCGCCTCCGCGATTCCGCAGTTCACCGACAGCGGCCCGCTCAGCGTCGCCGACGCCTACGCCGTGCAGGCGGCGTCGATCGCGCGCCGCCTCGGGCGGGGCGAGAAGCTCGTCGGCGTGAAAATGGGGCTGACGTCTCGCGCGAAGATGAAGCAGGTCAACGTCGACGAAGTCGTCTGGGGCCGTCTCACCGACGCGATGCGGCTCGAGGAGGGCGCGGCGCTGTCGAAGCGCCGTTACGTCCATCCGCGCATCGAGCCGGAGCTCGCCTTCCTGCTCAAGGCGCCGCTGACCGGCGAGGTCACGGCGGCCGAGGCGATGGCCGCGGTCGCGGCGATCGCGCCGGCGATGGAGATCATCGATTCGCGCTACCAGAACTTCAAGTTCGCCCTGCCCGACGTGATCGCCGACAATTCGTCGTCGTCCGGCTTCGTCGTCGGCGACTGGTCGCGTCCCGATCAGGACTTCTCCAACCTCGGCCTGGTCATGGAAGTGAACGGCCGGCCGGTCGAGATCGGTTCGACCGCGGCGATCCTCGGCAATCCGTCGCGCTCGCTGGTGGCGGCGGCCCGCCTCGCCGGCAAGGCGCTCGGGCGGCTCGAGGCGGGCTGGATCATTCTGGCCGGCGGCGCCACCGCGGCGCATTCGCTGAAGGTCGGCGAGCGCGTGCGGCTCACCATGCAGAACCTCGGATCGGTGTCGATCCGAGTCGAGGAGTGACGACATGCCCATCGTCGAAATCACCCTGATCGAGGGACGCACGCCCGAGGCGAAGCGTCGCCTGATCGCCAGGGTCACCGACGCGATCGAGGAATCGATCGCGGCCCCGCGCGATTCCGTCCGCATCATCCTGCGCGAGATCCCGGCGCTGCACTTCGGCGCCGGCGGCAAGACCAAGGAAAAGACCGAGGCGCCGTCCGGCTGACGGCGCCTCGCGCACACGGCCCGCTGTCATGCCCGTGAAAAGCGGGCATCCAGAGCCGCGAGGGCAAAGGCTGGGGAAGTCGGGCGCAAGGACAACCTTGTCCCGGGTTGAACCGCTGGATCCCCGCTTTCCGCGGGGATGACGCGTCGGCTCTGGGCGGGCGCGAAATCACCAAGAACGAGTTTCTGAGGAGGAAATGAAATGCTGAAACAGTTTCCCGTGGGACGCCGCGCGTTCCTCAAGACCGGCGCGGCTGCGCTCGCCGCGACCGCCCTGCCCCGCGTCGCCTTCGCCGCGCCCAAGACCATCAAGATCGGCCTCGTCGCGCCGCTGACCGGCCCGCTCGCGATCTTCACCGAGCAGCTGCCCTGGACGCTCGAGCAACTCAAGAAGCATACCGGCGGCCAGTTCGACATCGGCGGAACCAAGCATCCGCTGGAAATCATCGTGCGCGACAGCCAGTCGAACCCGAACCGGGCCGCCGAAGTCGCCAAGGGCCTGATCCTTCAGGACAAGATCGACCTGATGACGACCTTCGCGACGCCGGAGACGGTCAACCCGGTCGCCGACCAGTGCGAAGTCTCGGGCGTGCCGTGCCTCAGCAACGACTGCCCGCTCGAGCCCTGGTTCTTCGGCCGCAACGGCGACCCGAAGAAGGGCTTCGACTGGACCTTCAACTATTTCTTCAGCGCCGTGAACATGGCCGAGGCCTATTACGACGCCTGGGACCAGGTGAAGACCAACAAGGTGGTCGGCGCGCTGTGGCCGAACGACAACGACGGCCTCGCCTTCTCGAAGATCTTCACCGGCATGGCGGAGAAGCGCGGCTACAAGATCGTCGATCCGGGCCGTTTCGACCTGCCCTCGGGCAATTACAGCGCCCAGATCGCGGCGTTCAAGTCGGCCGGCGCCGAGATCATCGCCGGCGTGCTGCCGCCGCCCGAGTTCACCGCCTTCATGAGCGCGGCCGCGCAGCAGAGCCTCCAGCCGAAGGTCATCTCGATGGCCAAGGCGACCGAGTTCCCGGCCGCGATCGCCCCGCTCGGGGCTCGCGCCGAAGGCCTGTCGGTCGAAGTATGGTGGTCGCCGACCAGCCCGTTCAAGTCGGGGCTCTCGGGCATCAGCTCGCAGGAGCTTTCCGACGCCTACGAGAAGGCGACCGGCAAGCAGACCTCGATGACGCTCGGCTTCCGCCACGCGCTGTTCGAGACGGCGTTCGACGCGCTCAAGCGCACCCAGAACCTCGACAGCCCGGAATCGATCCGCGACGCCATCGCCAGCATGGACTACGCCTCGATCGTCGGCCCGATCAACTTCAAGAAGGGCCCCTATCCCAACACCACCGCGACGCCGCTGGTGATCGGCCAGTGGAAGAAGGGGACCAAGTTCCCGTTCGACCTGGTGGTGGTCGACAACACCACGGCGCCGATGGTTCCGGTCGGCGGGAAGATGCAGCCGATCGTCCATGGCTGATCGCCAGGACACGACTTCCGCCGGGAAAAACCCGGCGGAAGCGCCCATGCTTGCGCTCAAGGGGGTCTCGCGCCGCTTCGGCGGCCTGCGGGTCATCGAGGAACTGGACCTCACCGTCCAGCCCGGCGAGATCCTCGGCGTGCTCGGGCCCAACGGCGCGGGCAAGTCGACGCTGTTCAACCTGATCGCCGGCGTCCTGCCGCCGAACGAGGGCGCGATTTCCTTCATGGGCCGGGACGTCACGACGATGAAAGTCTGGTATCGCCGCCGGCTCGGCGTCGGCCGCACCTATCAGGTGCCGAAACCCTTCGCCCACATGAGCGTGTTCGAGAACGTGCTGGTCGCGGCGACCCACGGCGGCGGCTGCGCCATCCCGGCCGGCCGGCGCGACGCGCAGGCGGCGCTGGAGCTCACCGGCCTCGCCGCGCTCGCCGCCAAGCCCGCCGGCGCGCTCTCCCTCCTCAATCTCAAGCGGCTCGAACTCGCCAAGGCCATTGCCGGCAAGCCGAAGCTGCTCCTGCTCGACGAGATTGCCGGCGGCCTGACCGACGCCGAATGCGACGACCTGCTCGCGATCCTGACGGCGATCCACGCCGAAGGCGCGACGATCGTCTGGGTCGAGCACGTCATTCATGCGCTGAAGCGGATCGCGAGCCGGCTCGCGGTGCTGCATTTCGGCGCCATCATCTGCGAGGGCGCGCCCGACATGGTGCTGGCCGACGAGCGCGTGCGGGAGGTCTACCTTGGCGCGTAGCCGCGATTCCCTTCTCCCCGCACGCGGGGAGAAGGTGGCCGAAGGCCGGATGAGGGGCAGCGCCGCTCGCTCCGAAGAGGGTGGCGACGTCCTTTCCGGAAAGCTC
>CAMFKX010000420.1 GCA_945957375.1 uncultured Roseiarcus sp. | reverse complement strand
CTGCTACGGCTCCGGCCTGCGCATCTCGGAGGCGCTCGGCCTCAAGCGCCGCGACGCGCCGGTCTGCGACGTCGAGGCGATCACGGTGATGGGCAAGGGCGGCAAGACCCGCTCGGCGCCGGTCATCGTCCCGGTGCGCAAGGCGGTCGAGGACTATCTCGCGCTCTGTCCCTATGTCCTGAAGCCCGACGGCCCGCTGTTCGTCGGCGCGAAGGGCGGCCCGCTGTCGCCGCGGATCGTGCAACTCGCGATGGAGCGGATGCGCGGGGCGCTGGGCCTGCCCGACACCGCGACGCCGCATGCCTTGCGCCACTCGTTTGCGACCCACCTGCTCGCGCGCGGCGGCGATCTCCGCACCATCCAGGACCTGCTCGGCCACGCCTCGCTGTCGACCACCCAGGTCTACACCGGCGTCGACGGCGCCCGCCTGCTCGCCGCGTATCGCTCCGCCCATCCGCGGGCTTGAGCGGCGCCGCAAGCCTGCCGCCTCGCGGGCGACATTTCGCCAACATCCTGTTGCTCTTGAGGGTCGCGGGCCTGAATCGGCGGTCGCCGAGCTTGAACCGCGCCTGAACAGATATCGTCCGTGAACTTCGCCAACCTTGTCCCGAAGCGAAACAACGCATGGCGGCCGTCGCTCATCTTCGGTCGACTGCAAATTCCGGGGCGCAGAAACCATACTATACGCTTTCACGCGCTCTATTGGAGGTTGCCGCTTGCGCGGGTCGTTCGACTGAAATATTCACGTAGTTCATATCGAGGGTGGCGAGGGTCTCGAGGGCCCTCAGCAGGAAGGCGCTGTCATGTCGACCGTTTGGGAGAAACTCTTCGGTAACGCGCCGCCGCCGGCGAACGACGCTGCCGAGCAACCTCCGTCGCCGGAGGAACCGGCCGAAGCTGCGGAAGTTGCGGAAGGGGCCGAAGCGACGGACGCCCAGAAGGCGGCGGCGCCCTTGATGGGCGCGGCGCCGCGCCGGGTCGAGACGGCGCCGAAGTCCCAGGTCGTCGCCCGCACCTTCGACTCCATCGGCCGGCGCAACGAGGCGCTGCGCGCGCATCTCGACGCGGTCGAGATGTCGTTCCGCAACATCGAGGGCATTCGCGAGCAGTTTCACGACAGCCTGATCCCGATCGACCATACCCTGGCCGAAATCGAGCGCACCAAGATCGCCCAGGTCGAAACCGAGCGGAAGCTCGAGGCGCTGACCGGCCTGCACGACCGCATGAAGAGCGACCATTCCGCGATCATGCTCGAGCGCAACGCGCTGCTGGTGAAGCAGGACGAGCTCACGGCGCGGGTCACTGACCTCGAGCGCAGCATCGGCGGCGCCGAGACGGCCTCGTCCGAGGCGCGCGCGGCGCTGGCCGAGCGGACCGCGAAACTGGAGCGCCTCGAGCGCGAACTCGACGACAACCGGCGCCGCCTCCAGACGGTGACCGAGCAGTTGCCGGCCTTGCGCGCAGAATTTACCGCCAAGGAGAAGCGTCTGCAGGAGGTCGAGCAGCAACGCGCGACGCTTGCCGACCAGGCCGACCTGCTGACCCAGGAGAACCGCACGCTCCGCAGTCGGATCGAGGAATTCGTCGCCAATACGACGAAGCTCAACCGCAATCTGACCGAGCTCGAAGGGCGGCGCGACGAACTCAACCGGCGCGTCGACGAACTCGAGCAGGCGCTGGCGCACGAGACCGCCGCGCACGCCAAATCGAAGGCCGCCCATCTCGACTCGACCGAGGCCCAGCGGCTCGCCCAGACGAGCCTGCGCGAGGAGCTCGCCACGCTCAACGCCCGCCACACGGCGGCCGAGCGCCTGCTGTCCGAGGCCCGGTCGTCGCTGCGCGAGCGGGAGGCGTCGATCCGGACCTACGAGCAGCGCGCGCTGGAAAACACGCTGGCGATGAAGTCCAAGGACGCCGCCCTTTCGGATCTCGAAAAGGATCTGACGGCGCTGCGCGCCGCGCACGCGGAAGTCGACGCCGCCCGCACCGTCGCCACCGACCGCTCGACCTTGCTCGCCAAGACCCTCGAAGACCGGGAGATAACGCTGCAGCGCGCCGATCAGCGCATCGAGAGCCTCGAGGCCAAGATCGCCGAGCAGAACCGGATGATCCAGTCGGAGCGCGACCTGTTCGAAGAGCGGCTGGCCAAGCTCAAGGATCAGTACGAAGCCGAATCCGCGGCGCGCGCCTTCGCCGAAGGCGCTCTCCACTCGGCGCGGCAGGAGCGCAGCGGCCGACGCCAGGACGACGGCGCGTCCGCGTCGAATAACGGCGGCTCCGCCCAGGAAGAGACCTCGCGCGAGAAGGTCGCCCGCCTGCGCTGACCGCTTGCGAAGACAGAGAATGCCGTCCCGCGGGTTGACCCCGCGGGATTTTTGTTTTGGGGCGTGACGCTGCCGGAAGCGAGAGGCGCTCATGTCCCGCGCGGCTTGGCGCGGGTGGTGGGGGCGGCGCTCGCCGGGTCCTCCGGCCAGGGGTGGCGGGGATAACGGCCGCGCAGGTCCGCTCGCACCGCCGCCCACGAGCCGCGCCAGAAGCCCGGCAGGTCGCGGGTGATCTGGATGGGCCGGTGCGCCGGCGACAGCAGGTGCAGGGTCAGCGGAATCCGCCCGCCCGCGACCGAGGGATGCTCGGAGAGGCCGAACAATTCCTGCACCCGCAGCGCGATCGAGGGGCCGCCCTCGGCCTCGTAGTCGATCGCGGCCGACGTCCCGGTCGGGGCGACGAAGTGGGTCGGCGCCTCCTCGTCGAGACGGCGCTGCAGCGCCCAGGGCAGCAGCGCGTCGAGCGCCTGGCCGAGGTCGTCGGCGGCGATGGCGTCGAGCCGGGTCTTGCCGAGCAGGAACGGCGCGAGCCATTGCGGGTCGGCCGCGAGCGCTTCGTCGGACAGGTCCGGCCACGGATCGCCCTCGGCGCGACGCAGGAAGGCGACGCGGCCGCGCCGTTGCTGCTGCGCCTTGGTCCATGGCAGGCGGCCGACGCCGAGCCCCAGCACGCCCAGCGCCAGCGCCAGCGCGCTCTTTTCGTCCGTTGGCGCGGGCAGCGTCTGTTCGGCGAGCGTCAGCGCGCCGAGACGCCGGCGCCTTCGCGCGCGCAAGGCGGCCGCGGCGCGGTCGAAGCTCAGTTCGTCGGCCGTCTCGACGCCCGCGCCGGCGACGGCTTCGAGGTCGGCGAGGCTGAGCGGCGCCGCAAGCCGGATGCGGGCCGACGCCGCCCGGCCGACGACCTCGCCGATCGCGAGACAGGCTTCGCCGGCCAGCGCGTCGTGGGCTTCGAGCGCCGCCGCCCGGCCGTTCGCCATCAGGAACTCGCCCCGCCGGCCGCGCGCCAGCGCGATGCGATCCGGATAGGCGGAGGCGAGCAGCCGGCCGAGTCTCCCCTCTCCCCTTGCGGGAGAGGGGTCGGGGGTGAGGGGTCGCGCCGCGAGGCGGGCGCCGTCACGGCGCGGCGCG
>CAMFKX010000419.1 GCA_945957375.1 uncultured Roseiarcus sp. | reverse complement strand
GCGAAACGCCGGCCCGAATTCCAGCCCGGCGCCGCGCGCCCGGGCGTAGAGGGCCTCCGACGTGATCGTCTCGCCGGCCCCCGCCGTGCTGCGGGGAGCGCAACCGACCGGCGCCGGCCCGGGCTTCTCGACGATCTTGCCCCGCGCGTGGATGGCGTAGGCGGTCCTGGCGAGACGCGGGCGGCTCATGATCTCGACGGTCGCCGTCGACGACGAGACGCGACACAGGATCTCGCGCGACGCGTCGGGCTGGAAGGCGAGCGGCTGAAGGATCTCGAAGCCGCTCAGCGCCGCCTCCGGACCGGCCCATTCCCTTGCGATCGCCAGCCCCATTTCGAGGAACGCCGCCCCGGGCAGCAGCACCTGGCCGTCGACCCGGTGATCGGCGAGCGCGGGTTCGAGGGTCGGGTCGACGACGGCGCGCCATTCGTGGGCGCCGTCCGCCTCGCGCGCGCCCACCAGCGGGTGGCGCGGCCGAAGGGTGAATTGCCCGCTGGCCTCCGTCGTCTCGGCGAACCGGTACGGCGCGCGCCGCCAGGGATAGGCCGGCAGGTCGACGCCGGGGCCGGGGTCGGGGCCGAACGCCCATTCCGAATCGACCTCCGCGCCTCCGGCCAGCAGCCGCGCCGCCGCGGCCTCGAACGGGTCGCCGTCGGCCGTCTTCTCCCCGAGCACGCCCTCGACGAGGGCGCGCACGTCGAGATGGTCGGCGGCGTCGCGCAGGTGCGTGTTCAGGGTCGGGCGCGGGCCGATCTCGAGAAAGACGCGCTTGCCCATGTGCAGGGCGCGTTCGGCGCCCTCCTGGAACAGCACGGCTTCGCGGACGTTGCGCCACCAGTAGGCGCCGTCGGCGACCTCTCCCGCCATCAGTCCGTCGACGATGGTCGACAGGAACGGCGTCGACCCGGCCGAAGGCCTCACGCCGGCGAGGCTCTCGATCAAGGGTTTGCGCACCGGCCGCATCAGCTCGGTATGGAACGGATAAGGCAGGTCGAGCCGGCGCGCGCGCAGCTTGGCCCCGGGCGCGAGCTTTTCGAGCCGGTCGAGCGCCTGCAGCGAGCCGGCGACCGCGACGCAGCGGTGGGAATTATGGGCGGCGACCGAAAGGCCGGGCACGCGCGCGACAAGATCGACGGCGGCCTCGCGCGCCCCGAACAGCACGGCCATGCCGCCGGTGTTCTCGGTTTCCTGCTGCAGACGGCTGCGATGGTAGATCACGCCGACCGCGTCGGCGAGCGACAGGATGCCGGCGGCCTCGACCGCGGCGACTTCGCCGACGCTGTGGCCCATCACCAGCGAGGGGCGAACGCCGGCCGCGGCGAGCGCGCGCACGCTGGCCGCCTGGATCGCGAAGATCATCGGCTGGGCGATGTTGGCGTGGGTCAGGTCGCTTGCGATGTCGGGCGAATTCAGCTCGTCGACCAGCGACCAGCCCGAGAGCGGCGCGAAATAGGAATCGACCTCGGCGAACGCTTCGCGGAACGCCGCAGACGCGCGATAGGCGGCGCGTCCCATCCCGGGCCATTGCGATCCGTTGCCCGAGAACACGAAAACGATCGACCCGTCGCCTTCGACCGAGAAATCCTTGGCCGCGCCCCGCCCGGTTTCGCCGGTCTGCGCGAAGCGGCCAAGCGAGGCGGCGAGGTCCGGCCCCGCCGCCGCTGTGGAAAGCACGAGGCGGTCGCGCATGCGTTCGCGCCGCCGCCCGGTCGCCGCGACGATACGGCGCAGTTCGCGGCCGTCGACTCCCTTGAGGCGCTTGGCGTAGGCGGCGGCGAGCGCGCGCAGGGCGTCCTCGGTCTGAGCCGACAGCATCATCAGGCGCGGCGAGGCCTCGCGCGAAGAGCGCGCGATCGGCGGGTCGGCGATCACGGCGTGCGCGCCAGTGCCGCCGAAGCCGAACGAGCTGACGCCCGCGTAACGCCGTCCGCCGCTGCGCGGCAACGGAAGGGCCTCGCGCGTCACCTGGAGATTGAGGCTGGCGAAGTCGATCGCCGGGTTCGGATTGTCGCAGTGGAGCGACTTCGGCGCGAGATCGTGCTCGAGCGCCAGCATGGCCTTGAGGAGTCCGGCGAGGCCGGACGCCGGTTCGGTATGGCCGATGTTGGTCTTGACCGAGCCGATCGGCAGCGGATGGCGCCGGACGCGCCCGAGAACGGCGCCGAGCGAGGCGGCCTCGATCGGATCGCCAACCCGGGTTCCGGTTCCATGCGCCTCGACATAGGCGACGGAGTCGGGCGCCACTCCGGCCTGGCCATAGGCCTTGCGCAACAGTTCGGTCTGGTATTTCTCGGAGGGGAGCGAGATGCCGCTGGTTCGGCCGTCGGAATTGACCGCGCTGCCGCACAGGACCGCGTGGATGCGGTCGCCGTCCGCGACGGCTTTCTTCAGGGTCTTGAGGACGAACACGACGCCGCCCTCGGCGCGCACGTAGCCGTCGGCCTCGGCGGCGAAGGCGCGGCAGAGCCCGGTCGGCGACAACATCGTCGCCTGGGAGAAGCTGATAAAGCCGAACGGACTGGCGAGCATGCTCGCGCCGCCTACGATCGCGGTCTCGATCTCGCCGCGCGCCAGCGCGTGGCGAGCCTCGTGAAGCGCGACCAGCGACGATGAGCAAGCCGTGTCGATCGTCAGGCTCGGGCCATGCAGATCGAAGATGTAAGAGATTCGGTTGGAGACGATCGAAAGGGTGTTGCCGGTCGCGTAATAGGCGTCGGCGACGGCGGGATCGTGCAGGCCGATGGTCGAATAATCGAGCGCCGAGGCGCCGACGTAGACCCCGGTCGCGCTCCCGGCCAGCTTCGACGCCGCGAAGCCGCCGTCCTCGCAGGCTTCGAAGGCCAGTTCGAGCAGCAGCCGCTGCTGGGGATCGATCTGCAGCGCCTCGCGCGGCGAAATCCGGAAGACGCCGGGATCGAATCCCCAGATGTCCGGCAACACGCCGGCCGCCCAGGTGTAGCTGCGTCCTGGCTCCCGGACGCGCGGATGACCGTGGCGCGACAGCGGCCAGCGATCCGGGGGAATCGTCGACACAGCACAGCGTCCGGCGCGAAGCAGATCCCACAATTCCGCTACAGTGGCGGCGCCGGGGAGCCGGCAGGCTCGCCCGATGATCGCGATGTCCGCGTCATCCAGCGCAAAGTTGGAGCCCAACGGCTGATCCCACAAAGCAACGGTAAAAAATTGTACGTCATTCCCGCGTGGTCAGGCCATCCCCGCCGCCAGACCGTCGCAGTCTTCTTCTTTTGGCCGAAAGGCTGCCTTTATGTCAACCGAATGGACAGGGAGCGGCCGAGCGATTGAACTATTTCTCATGCGGCGCGGCCCCATTCGTCGTACTCACTCTCACCGCGCGATGCTGAACCCTTCAGTCGGTCCTTGCGCCCACGACGGGTCCGGCGAAGCGCGCCTGCGCCGATAGCCACGGGCGTGCCGTATTGGTACAGGGGAGGGGCATGGGG
>CAMFKX010000418.1 GCA_945957375.1 uncultured Roseiarcus sp. | reverse complement strand
ACGGCGCCCGGCGCGCGGACCGCTTTTTTCGCTGGCGCGCGCCGGACAAGCTGATATAGACCGCGCCCGAAGCTCAGGGCGCCGCGCATTGCGGTCGGCGCCGCACGCGGGCGTGGCGGAATTGGTAGACGCGCCGGATTTAGGTTCCGGTGGCGAAAGTCGTGGGGGTTCGAGTCCCTCCGCCCGCACCAGTTCCGGCCCGTTTCGAGGTCGATCCCGATGGAGCGGCTCTCGCGAACGCGGGCGGCGGATGACGCTTTGGCGACAGTTGGAAATCGGCTAAGGGAAACCTCGGCCCGTAAGACAAGGCGGACAGGACAATGCAGGTGACGGAGACGCTGAGCCAGGGGCTCAAGCGCGAGTACGATATCTTCCTTCCGGCGAGCGACCTCGCCGAGAAGCTGGCCGGGCAACTCGCCGACCTCAAGTCGAAAGCCCAGATCAAGGGCTTCCGTCCCGGCAAGGTTCCGGTCGAGCACCTGCGCAAGATCTACGGCAAGTCGGTGATGGCCGACGTCGTGCAGGAGGCGATCACCAGCGCCAACAAGAAGATCGTCGACGACAACCATCTGCGGCTCGCCCGCGAGCCGAAGGTCGAGCTTCCGACCGATCAGTCGGCGATCGACGCGGCGCTCGAGGCGCGCGGCGACCTCACCTTCAAGATCGCCCTCGAGGTGCTGCCGACTTTCGAGATCGGCGATTTCTCCGAGATCGAGCTCGAGCGGCTGACGACCGACGTCGACGACGCCGAGGTCGAGACCGCGCTGGAGCGCCTCGCCGACGGGCGCCGCACGTTTTCCGCCAAGCCCGACGACGCCAAGGCCGAAGCCCACGACCGGGTCACCGTCGACTTCGACGGCAAGATCGACGGCGTGCCGTTCGAGGGCGGCGAGGGCCGCGACATCGAGGTCCTGCTCGGCTCGAACACCTTCATTCCCGGCTTCGAGGACCAGCTCGTCGGCGTCGCCGCCGGCGAGAAGCGGACCATCCACGCGACCTTCCCCGAGAACTATGCGGTGCGGACGCTCGCCGGCAAAACCGGCGAGTTCGACGTGACGGTCAAGGCGGTGGCCGCGCCCGAGGCGTCCCCGATCGACGACGAATTCGCCAAGGGCTTCGGCGTCGAAGGACTCGACAAGCTCAAGGAGATGCTGCGCGAGCGGATCGCGGCCGACTACGCCCGCGCCTCGCGCGACAAGATCAAGCGGCAGCTGCTCGACAAGCTCGACACCCTCTATTCCTTCGAGTTGCCGCAGGGTCTGGTCGACCAGGAGTTCGACGGCATCTGGTCGCAGGTGATGCAGGAGCAGGCCGCCTCCAAGCGCAGCTTCGCCGACGAGAACACCACCGAGGAAGCCGCGCGCGCGGACTACCGCCGGATCGCCGAGCGTCGCGTTCGCCTCGGCCTGCTGCTCGCCGAGGTCGGAACCAAGGCCGACGTGAAGATCGCCGACGAGGAGATGACCCAGGCGCTGATCGCCCGCGCGCGCCAGTTCCCGGGCCAGGAAAAGCAGGTCTGGGACTTCTATCGCAACAACCAGCAGGCGCTGGCCGAACTGCGCGCCCCGATCTACGAGGAGAAGGTCGTCGACCACATCCTCGGCCTCGCCAAGGTCGCGGAGCGCAAGGTCGACAAGGAAGAGCTGCTGAAGCCGCTCGACGACGAGCTTCCGTCGGGCGGAACGGCCGCGCCGGCGGCGGCGGAGCCGGAAGCGGATCAGCCGGCCGGCTGATCCCGAAAGACGGCGCCGGCCTGAGACGCCGGCGCCTCTTTTCGGAGCGGCGTCGGGCGCCTATGTTCGGTTGAGTCGTCTCATCGACTCTTTTGGGAATACTTCCATGCGCGATCCGATCGATTATTATTACAACAACCTCGTGCCGATCGTGATCGAGCAGTCGGCGCGCGGCGAGCGCTCGTTCGACATCTTTTCCCGCCTGCTGCGCGAGCGGATCGTGTTCATGATCGGGCCGGTCGAGGACGTCTCGGCGTCGCTGGTCGTGGCGCAGCTCCTGTTCCTCGAGGCCGAGAACCCGAAGAAGGACATCGCCCTCTACATCAACTCGCCCGGCGGCGTCGTGACCGCGGGCCTGTCGATCTACGATACGATGCAGTTCATCCGTCCGAAAGTGACGACGCTGTGCATCGGCCAGGCGGCCTCGATGGGCTCGCTTCTGCTGGCCGCGGGCGAGAAGGGCCATCGCTTCGCCCTGCCGAACTCGCGGATCATGGTCCACCAGCCCTCGGGCGGCTTCCAGGGACAGGCGTCGGACATCCAGCGCCACGCCGAGGACATCCTCAAGGTCAAGCGCCGCCTCAACGAGATCTACGTCCATCACACCGGGCAGCCTTACGAGGCGATCGAGAGGACGCTGGACCGCGACCATTTCATGTCGGCCGAGGAAGCCAAGGCGTTCGGCATCGTGGACGAAGTGACGACCAAGCGCGCGGCCGAGTTGCTGGAAGACGCGAAAGCGCCGACTTGACGGCGCGGTTCTTGCAAGGGCGCTGGCAGACGGCTTTTGCGCCTGCGAGCAGGGCTCTTGTGAGCCTCTCCGGGGCGAGCGCGGCGCAGGCGACTTGATTTCGCCTGCGATTTAGTGGTTGCTTGAATGTCCGGCGCCGGGCGGATTCGGCGCATCAGTTGGGATGTGGCGGTCGGCAGGAGGGGTCGGAGGCTACGTTTCGTTAGTTCAGGATGCTTAGGCTGGATCCCGATTCGAAGGATACGGCCGAGTTGGAGACAGACACATGGCAAAAGCCGACGGCGACGCCAAGAACACGCTTTACTGCTCCTTCTGCGGGAAGAGCCAGCACGAAGTTCGCAAGCTCATCGCCGGGCCGACCGTGTTCATCTGCGACGAATGCGTCGAATTGTGCATGGACATCATCCGCGAGGAGAGCAAGACCTCGCTCGTCAAGAGCAAGGACGGCATTCCGACGCCGCGGGAAATCTGCAAGGTGCTCGACGATTACGTGATCGGGCAGTCGCAGGCCAAGCGCGTGCTGTCGGTCGCGGTGCACAACCACTACAAGCGGCTCAATCACGCGACCAAACACGGCGACGTCGAACTGGCCAAGTCCAACATCCTGCTGATCGGACCGACCGGCTCGGGCAAGACCCTGCTCGCCCAGACGCTCGCCCGCATCCTGGACGTGCCCTTCACGATGGCCGACGCGACCACCCTGACGGAAGCGGGCTACGTCGGCGAGGACGTGGAGAACATCATCCTGAAGCTGCTGCAGGCGTCTGACTACAACGTCGAACGGGCGCAGCGCGGCATCGTCTATATCGACGAGATCGACAAGATCAGTCGCAAGTCCGACAATCCTTCGATCACCCGCGACGTGTCCGGCGAGGGCGTGCAGCAGGCGCTGCTCAAGATCATGGAAGGCACGGTCGCGAGCGTTCCGCCGCAGGGCGGGCGCAAGCATCCGCAGCAGGAGTTCCTGCAGGTCGACACGA
>CAMFKX010000417.1 GCA_945957375.1 uncultured Roseiarcus sp. | reverse complement strand
GCCGTCGAGCGCGGCGAGCACCGCGCCGTCCGCGTCGACGAGGCGGAGGTCGAGGCGGACATAGCCGGGGCCGGCCTCGCGCCGCACGCCGTGGACATGCGCGGCGCGCGACAGCGGCGCGAACACGGCGAGGCGGTCGAGCGTGAAGGGCATCGCGCCGCCCTTCTCGGCGACGAGGGCAACGGTGATCTGGAACGCCGCGTCGAGCAGCGCGGGCGGCCAGCCGGCGCCCTCGGCCAGCGGCGCGAGATCGGCCAGCGCCTCGCCCTCGCCGCGCGCGATCGCGCGGATCAGGCGATAGGCTTCGCCGTACTGCGCACCGCCGGCAGCGAGCGCGTCGTAGATCGCGGCATGCTCGATCCGCCCGCCGCAGCGCGCGCGCACGGCGGCGAGATCGAGCGCGGGCAGCGGCTCGGCCTCGCCGGTCAGCAGGCGGCCGCTGGCGTGGACCGTCTCGCCGCTACGCACGGCGAAGCGGCCGTCGCTCTCGACCGCGACCACCGGCTTCATCGCCGGCGTCGTCGGCCGCAGGAAGCGGACATCGCTCGCGCCGCTCACCGCCGCGCCCAGCACGCGCGTTCCGGCAGAGCGTGCGGCATCGAGCAGGAAGGCGCCGGCCAGCACCGTCTCGCCGCCGAAACGATGCTGCGCGACGAGAGGATCGGCCGGATCGCAGGCGATCGGCTGCGGGCCGGTCACGACCGGCTTGCTCTCCGTCAGCTCGACCCAGCAGCGGCGCGAGGCGAAAGCGTAGGTCGGCAGCGACACCGGCCGGCGCGGTCCGGGCGCGATCCCGTCCCAATCGACCCGGCCGCCCTCGGTCCACGCGGTCGCCTCGGGAACCTCGCCGTCGGCGAAGGCGGTGAGCTTCGCGGCCAGCTCGGCCGCATCGCGCGCGACGAAGGCCGCGCGAGCCCGCATCGCCTCACGGCCGACCTGCAGGGTGCGCACGATCGCGGCGAAGTCGACGCCCGCGCCGTCGCCCAAGAGCCACGCCGCCAGCCGCTTCGCCTGCTCGACCAGGCGATCCGGAGTCGCGGCGGAGAGCGGCACGACCAGCGGCGCGCCGTCGTGCGGCGGCTCGGCCGGCAGCTCGGGCGCTTCCTCGACGACGAGGTGCGCGTTGGCGCCGCCCGCGCCGAACGAGCTGATGCCGGCGCGCCGCACGCGCGCGGGATCGCGCGGCCACGGCGTGCGCTCGCGCTGCACGTAGAACGGCGTCGTCGCGAGGTTGAGATTCGGATTGAGCGTGTCGGCATGCAGGCTGGGCACCAGCATGCCGTGGCCGAGCTGCAGCACCACCTTGGTGAGCGCGGCGATGCCCGCCGCCGATTCGAGATGGCCGATGTTGGACTTGATCGAGCCGACCGGCAGGCTCTGCGCCGCCACGCCCCTGAAGGCGCGCGCCAGCCCCGCGATCTCGACCGGGTCGCCGAGCGAGGTGCCGGTGCCGTGCGCCTCGATGTAGGAGATGCTGTCGGCGGCGATGTTCTTGCGCGCCAGCGCCGCGGCGACGAGATTGCCCTGCGCCACCGGGTTGGGAACCGTGTAGCCCGAGGTCCGGCCGCCATGGTTGACGGCGCTGGAGCGGATGATGGCGTGGATGCGGTCGCCGTCGGCCAGCGCGCGGGCGAGCGGCTTGAGCAGCACCGCGCCGATACCCTCGCCCGGCACGTAGCCGTCGCCGCCCGCGCCAAAGCTGCGGCAGCGCCCGTCGCTCGAGGCGAAGCCCGACTTGCTCAGGATCCAGTGCTTGCCGGGATGCACCGTGAGGTTCACGCCGCCGGCGAAGGCGATCGTGCAGTCGCCGTTGCGCAGCGCCGCGCAGGCGGTGTGGATGGCGGTCAGCGACGAGGAGCAGGCGGTGTCGACCGCCATGCTGGGCCCGTGCAGGTCGAGGAAGTGCGACACCCGGTTGGCGACGTTCCAGTAGGCCGCGTTGGGCGCGATCAGGTTGCCGCGCGCGGCCTCCTCCGGGCCGAAGAGCTGGTAGTCGCCGTACATCACGCCGACGAACACGCCGGCGAGCCGCTGCGCCGGATCGGGATCGCCGCGGAACAGCGTGTCGCGTGTGAGGCCCGCATCCTCCATCGTGGCCCACGCGACCTCGAGGAACTTGCGCGCCTGCGGGTCGAGCGCGTCGGCCTCGCGCGGCGAGATATTGAAGAAGCGTGCGTCGAACCGGTCGACGCCGTCGATGAAGCCGCCCCACTTGCTGTAGCTCGTCTCCGGCCGCTCGCGGTCGGGATCGTAGAACCCTTCGAGCGCCCAGCGCTCCGGCGGGATCTCGACGATGCAGTCGCGGCCCGCCGCGAGGTTGCGCCAGAACTGGCCGAGATCGTTGGCCTGCGGATAGAGCCCCGCGATGCCGATGACCGCGATGGCGTCGCTGGGAGCGCGGCTCTCCAGAGCCGCTCTTCCTTCTTCGGTTTGCGATACCTCCTGAGCGGCTCTGGAGAGCCGCGCTCCCAGCGGGCTCACCACGCCGGCATGCGCTTCCATCAGACAATCGGCGAGGTCGCGCACGGTCTGGTACTCGAAGAACAGCGTCTTCGGCAGCTCGCCGAGATCCTCCTCCAGGCGCGCGTTCATGCGCACGATCATCATCGAATCGATGCCGTAGGATTCGAACCGCTCCTCGCTGTCGATCCGCTCGGGCGGCAGCTTGATGACCTCGGCGATGACTTCCTTGAGGTAGCGTTCGACTTCGCCGCGCAGGTCCGCAGACGACGGCAGCGGCCGAACGACAGCCTCCGTCACCTTCGTCCCGCCGACGAACCGGCGCAGCGCATCGCCGCGGCCATGCAGGACCACGACCCGCGCAGCGTCCTGCGCCAGCGCGGCGTCGAGGGCGGCGAAGGCGGCCGCCTCGGGCATCGCCGTCATTCCCATCCGTCGCTCCAGCTCGGCAGCGACCTCGGGCGGCGGCGCCATGCCGGACGACTGCCACAGCGGCCAGGCGATCGACACGGTGCGGCCGCGACCGCCCTGCGCGCGGCGCGCCTCGGCGAAGCCGTCGAGGAAGCCGTTGGCGCCGGCATAGGCCGCCTGCCCCGCCGAGCCGAACGCGGCGGCAGTCGAGGAGAACAGCACGAACGCCTCGATCGGGTCCTCCCGCGTCAGCCGGTCGAGCGCCACGGCGCCGGCGATCTTGGGCGCGACGACAGCGTCGAACGCCTCGGCCGACATCTGCGCGATCCGGCCGTCGCGCAGCACGCCCGCGGCATGGAAGACACCGGTGATCGGCCCGAACCGCCGTCGCGCCTTGTCGAGCGCCGCGCGCAGGGCCGCACCCGAGGTCACGTCGGCCTGCAGGTAGAGCACGTCGGCGCCCGCCGCCTCGATCTCCGCCAGCCCGGCCGGCGGCGGCGAGCGGCCGATCAGCACGAGGCGGCACGGCGTCGCGCGCGCGAGATGCAGCGCGAGGCGCTGCCCCAGCGCCCCGCCGCCGCCGGTGATGACGTGGACGG
>CAMFKX010000416.1 GCA_945957375.1 uncultured Roseiarcus sp. | reverse complement strand
GTCGAGGCCGGCGAACAGCAGCGTCGCCTCGGTCTCCGGCCGCGGCGTCGTCTTCAGCGTCACTTCGGTCAGCACCGACAGGGTGCCGAACGCGCCCGCCATCAGCTTCATCATGTCGTAGCCGGTGACGTTCTTGACCACCTTGCCGCCGGCCTTCCACGCTTCGCCCATCCCGTTGACCGCCGAGAAGCCGAGGAAGAAGTCGCGCGCCGCGCCGGCGCGCACCCGGCGCGGGCCGGCGAGATTGCAGGCGAGGACGCCGCCGAGCGTCGGCTCGGCGTTGGTCGCCATCAGACCGCGCCAGTCCGGCGGTTCGAAGGCGAGCATCTGCCGCTGCGCCGCGAGCGCGGCGCGGATCGCGGCGAGCGGCGTCGCGGGCCGCGCGGTCAGCACCAGCTCGGCGGGCTCGTAATTGACGATTCCGGCGATCTGCGACACGTCGAGCACATTTTCCGCCGCGACCGGGCGGCCGAGCCCGCGCTTGCTGCCGCCCGCCACGATCTCCAGCGGCTTTTTCTCGGCCGCGGCCTTGGCGATCGCGTCGGCGAGCTGCTTCGCGTCCGCCGGCTTCAGGATGGTCATGATCAGGGTCCGTCAGAAGCGCGGCAGGTCGGGAAAGCGCAGCGCGCCGCCGCGCACATGCACCCGGCCGAGTTCCGCGCAGCGGCAGAGCTGCGGGAACACTTTTCCGGGATTGAGCAGGCTTTCGGCGTCGAAGGCGCATTTCAGCCGCTGCTGCTGCTCGAGGTCGACTTCGTCGAACATCGTGTCCATCAGGTCGCGCTTCTCGACGCCGACGCCGTGCTCGCCGGTGAGCACGCCGCCGACCTCGACGCACAGGCGCAGGATGTCGGACCCGAACGCCTCGGCCCGCTCGAGTTCGCCCGGCGTGTTGGCGTCGTAGAGGATCAGCGGGTGGAGGTTGCCGTCGCCGGCATGGAAGACGTTGGCGCAGCGCAGGCCGTATTGCGCCTCCATGTCCTTCATCCGGTTGAGCACGCGGCCGATCTCCTTGCGCGGAATCGTGCCGTCCATGCAGTAATAGTCGGGCGAGATCCGGCCAACCGCCGGGAACGCCGCCTTGCGCCCGGCCCAGAACAGCAGCCGCTCCTCCTCCGATCCGCTCGCCCGGCAGCTGGTCGCGCCATGATGGGCCGCGATCGCCTGGACCTCCGCGATCAGATGGTCGACCTCCGCCCCGCAGCCGTCGAGCTCGACGATCAGCAGCGCCTCGGCGTCCGCCGGATAGCCGGCGTGGACGAAGGCCTCGGCGGCGTCGATCGCGAGCTTGTCCATGATCTCCATGCCGCCGGGGATGATCCCGGCCGCGATCACCGCCGCCACGCAATCGCCTGCGCTCTCGACCGAGGGGAAGCCAATCAGCAGCGCCCGCGCTCCGGGCGGCGTCGGCAGGAGCCGGACGGTGACCTCGGTCACCACGCCGAGCATGCCCTCTGAACCGACCAGCACGCCGAGCAGATCGTAGCCGCCCGAGTCGAAATGCTTGCCGCCGAGCCGGAGGATGTCGCCGTCCATGGTGACGAACTCGACGCCGAGCACGTTATTGGTGGTGAGCCCGTATTTGAGGCAATGCACTCCGCCGGAATTCTCGGCGACGTTGCCGCCGATGGTGCAGGCGATCTGGCTCGACGGGTCGGGGGCGTAATAGAGCCCCTGCGCCAGAACGGCCTGGGTGATGCCGAGATTGGTGACGCCCGGCTGCACCACGGCGCAGCGGTTGGCGACGTCGACTTCGAGGATGCGCTTGAACTTGCCCATGCCGAGCAGCACGCCGTCCTCAAGCGGCAGCGCGCCGCCGGACAAAGAGGTGCCGGCGCCGCGCGGCACGACACGCACGTTGTTGGCCTTGCAATAGGCGAGCACCAGGGCGACCTCGGCGGTGGTCGAGGGCAGCACCACCACCATCGGCAGTTGCGCATAGGCCGTGAGGCCGTCGCAGTCGAAGGCGCGCCGCTCGCGCTCGCTGTCGATCACGCCCTCGCCGGGCACGATCCGGCGCAGGGCCTCGACGATCTCGGCGCGGCGCGCGAGCACCGCGCGGTCCGGGTCCGGCATCTTGATCACGGGGCGGCTCCTTCGTGCGTCTCGTGCCCGCGCGCGATCAGGATCGCGCGAAAATCGTTTACGTTGGTCAGCGTCGGTCCGGTCACCACCGAATCGCCGAGCGCGCCGAAAAAGCCGTGGCCGTCGTTGTCGGCGAGGCGGGCTCCGGCGTCGATCCCGAGCGCCGCGGCGCGGGCGAGCGTATCGGGCGCGACGATCGCGCCGGCGATCTCTTCGGCCCCGTCGATTCCGTCGGTGTCGCCGGCGAGCGCCCACACGCCCGGCAGGCCGTCGAGGCCGATCGCCAGCGCGAGCAGGAATTCGACGTTGCGCCCGCCGCGCCCGTTGCCGCGGACGGTCACGGTCGTCTCGCCGCCGGAGATCAGCACGCAGGGCGCCGGTATGGGCTGGCCATGGCGCACGACCTGTTTCGCGATCCCGCTCATCAGCCGCCCGACTTCGGCCGCCTCGCCTTCGAGCGCGTCGCCGAGGATCAGCGGATCGAAGCCCGCTTCGCGCGCGACGGCGGCGGCGGCTTCGAGCGAGGCCTGCGGCGTCGCGATCACCCGGCTGGTCACCCGGGCGAAGGCGGGATGGCCGGGCTTCGGCGTCTCGGCGTCCGGATCGTCGAGCCGGGCGCGGATCGCCGGCGGGACCTCGACCGCGTGGGCGGCGAGCGCGGCGCGCGCCTCGGCGAGCGTGCTCGCATCGGGGACGGTCGGACCCGAGGCGATCACCGACGGATCGTCGCCGGGCACGTCGGAGACGATCAGCGCCACGACCTCGGCCGGCGCGGCTGCGGCGGCGAGGCGGCCGGCCTTGATCGCCGAGAGGTGCTTGCGCACGGTGTTGATGGCGTGGATCGGCGCGCCGCTTCTCAGCAGCGCGCGGTTGATCGCCTGCTTGTCCTCGAGCGCGACGCCGGGCGCCGGCAGCGACAGCAGCGCCGACCCGCCGCCGGAGATCAGCGCGAGGACGAGATCGTCGGCGCCGAGGCCGCGCACGCTGTCGAGGATGCGCCGGGCGGCGGCGTGGCCGGCGGCGTCGGGCACCGGATGGCGCGCCTCCACCACGTCGATGCGCCGGAGCGGCCCGACGCCGTGGCCGTAGCGGGTGACGACGACGCCGGAGAGCGGCCGGTCGGCCGGCCAATGCGCCTCGACCGCCCGCGCCATCGCCGCGGCGGCCTTGCCGGCGCCGACGACGACCGTGCGGCCGCGCGGCGGCGGCGGCAGGTTCGCCGGCACGATCCCGTCGGGCGAAGCCGCGGCGACCGCGGCGTCGAACATCTTGCGAAGCAGGGCGCGCGCGTCCAAACCCGTTCCTCCCGGCCGCGATCATAAAGGCTAATCGCCCGCGCGAAAGGGCGCCGGTAGGCGCGGTCGCCGACCGCGCCTGGCCGGGTCATCGACCCGGCGCTACAGGGCGC
>CAMFKX010000415.1 GCA_945957375.1 uncultured Roseiarcus sp. | reverse complement strand
GTCGAACACCTCCATCGCCACCGGCACGAGGTCGGGATGGGCGACCCAGGTGCCGTCATGGCCGTTGCGCGCCTCGCGCTCCTTGTCGGCGCGCACCTTGGCGAAGGCGGCGTCGTTGGCGTGGGCGTCGCCCTTGACCGGGATCTGCGCCGCCATGCCGCCCATGGCGAAGGCGCTGCGGCGGTGACAGGTCTTGATCAGCAGCAGCGAATAGGCGTTGAGGAACGCCTGCCCCATCGACATGACGGAGCGGTCCGGGGTCAGGAAGGCGGAATTCTTGCCGAGCCGCTTGATGAACGAGAAGATGTAGTCCCAGCGGCCGCAATTCAGGCCGACGATGTGGTCGCGCAGTTCGTACAGGATCTCGTCCATCTCGAACGCCGCCGGCAGCGTCTCGATCAGCACGGTCGCCTTGAACGCGCCGTGCGGGACGCCGAGCGTCTTCTCGGCATGGGTGAAGACCTCGTTCCACAGGCGCGCCTCGAGGTGGCTCTCCATTTTCGGCAGATAGAAAGCGACGGTCGCGCCCTTGGCGATCTGCGTCTTGGCGCAATGGAAGACATAGAGGCCGAAGTCGAACAGCGAGCCCGACATCTCCTGACCGTCGACGGTGACGTGGCGCTCGGGCAGGTGCCAGCCGCGCGGGCGCACCATCAGCACCGCGGGATTGGGCTTCAGCGCATAGGTCTTGCCGGAGGCCGGGTCGGTGAAATCGATCGCGCCCGCCCAGCGGTCCTTCAGGTTCGCCTGGCCCTCGATCATGTTGGCGAACACCGGCGACGAGGCGTCCTCGAAGTCGGCCATGAACACTTTCGCGCCGGAATTCAGCGCGTTGACGATCATCTTGCGGTCGACCGGACCGGTGATCTCGACGCGCCGGTCGAGCAGGTCGGCCGGGATCGGCGCGACCGTCCAGTCGCCGTCGCGGACCGCCTTGGTCGCCGTGAGGAACTGCGGCAATTGCCCGGCGTCGAACAGCTTCTGCCGCTCCATCCGGCGGGAGAGCAGCTCCCGCCGGCGCCCGTCGAAGCTGCGCTGCAGGCCGGCCAGAAAGGCCAGCGCCTCCGGGCTCAGGATCTCGGCCTGTCGAGCGCCGGTTTGTGCGTGAACGTGAATGCCTTCGCCGGCCGAATGCGCAGTCATGGGGTCCCTCTCCCGTAGGCGACGACGTCGCGGCCCTTCCCTAGACCGTTTCGCCGCCCTTGGGAAAGGCCCTCAGGCCGCCTTGCGGGCCGACAGATCCGGGCCCGAACGCTCGCGCGCGGCGCGACGGCGCACGAACAGCGCGGTCGGGTCGGCGTCGAGCGGCAGGGCGCTGGCGTCGGCGACGTCCTGGGCGGTGAGGCCGATGTCGCGCAGTTCGTAGTCCGACATGCGGGCGAGCTGGCTCATCGTCCTGCGGGCGGCGGCGACGCGGCCCGGCCATTCCAGCGCGCGGCGCAGAACCTGAGCGGCGGAGACGGCCTGGCGGGGTACGAGATTGAGCATGCCTTCCTCCGTGGAAGAAACTGATGACTGTCACGACCCTACGCCGCGGCCATTGATCGGTCCAACGAATGTTTGTAAGGTATTTAATCGAAAAACGTCATGGGTCCAGACATGCTCGACACCGACCAGCTCCGCTCGTTCCTCGCCATCGTCGACGCGGGCTCGTTCACCAAGGCCGCCGAGCGGGTGCACAAGACCCAGTCGGCGGTCTCGATGCACATCCGCCGTCTCGAGGAGCAGCTCGGCTGCGCGCTGTTCGTGAAGCAGGGGCGCGGCATGCGGCTCACCGCCGAGGGCGAGAGTCTGATCGATTTCGCCCGCCGCATCGTCCACATCGAGGCGGGCGCGCTCGCCGCGCTGTCGCGCAAGGGTCTGCGCGGCGCGGTGCGGTTCGGCATCCCCGACGACTACGCCGAGACCTACCTCGCCGAAATTCTCGGCAGCTTCACCCGCAAGCACCCGATGGTCGAGGTGGCGGTGTCATGCGAGGGCTCGCCGGAGCTCGCCCAGGCGGTGGCGGCGGGCGCGCTGGAACTCGCGCTGGTCACCGATCACGAGGGGTTGCACGGATTCGAGCTGCTGTGCGAACAGCCGCTGGTCTGGGCGGCGTCGACCCGCTTCCACGTCGAGGCGAGCGCGCCGATCCCGCTCGCCCTCGGCGCGCCGAGCTGCCTGTGGCGGCGCGATGCGGACGAGGCGCTGGCCGAGGCCGACCGGGCGACGCGCGGCCTGTTCTTCTCCAAGAATTTCTCCGCCATCGGCACGCTGGTGCGCGCCGGCCTCGCGGTCACCACGCTGCCCGAATCGATGGTCGGCGAGGGCCTGCGCGTGCTCGGCCCGGGCGAGGGCCTCCCGGCGCTGCCGCCGACCCGCATGGGGCTGATCCATGCCGCGGGCCGCCCGACGGAGGAGACCAAGGCGCTCGCCAATGCGGTGCGCGAGACGGTGAGCCTGGCGTCGCGCCGGGCGGCGTAGGGTCTGCGTTTGGTTACGACGCGCGCCATGGCGAAGGCGCGCCTTTGACGCTAGACTCGCCGGATGCGCGCCCAACCGCTCATCCTCTGCCGCGACGTTCAGGCCTCGAGCCGGTGGTATCAGGCGTTGCTCGGCTGCGTCGGCGGCCACGGCGGGACCGAATACGAGCGGCTTTGGGATCCGCGCCGCCATACGAGCCGGTGGGGGAGCGACGGACTCGTGCTGCAGCTCCATGACTGGCGCGCCGAACACCACCATGGCCCCATCGGCGACCCGAACCTGCCGATCGGCAACGGCGTGCTGATCTGGTTCGAGGTCGACGACTTCGGAGCGGTCGCCGCCGCCGCGCGCCGCCTCGCCGCGCCGATTGTCCGCGACGTGCACGTCAACCCGAACGCGGGACATCTCGAACTCTGGATCCGGGATCCCGACGGCTATGCGGTGGTGATCGCCTCGCCCGACGGAGAGACCGCATACGACGCCGAGGCGAGTTCCGAGCGGTAGGACCGGCGCTTGCCGCTTGCCGCCCCCGCCGTCGGCGGGCAGGATGGCGCGGTCGGACTTTTGGGAGCCCCCATGCAACTGATCGGCATGCTCGATTCGCCTTACGTCCGCCGGGTCGCGGTCGCGCTGCTCGCCGCCGGCGCGCCGTTCGAGCACAAGCCGCTCTCGCTGTTCCGACACATCCCCGCCTTTTCCGAGATCAATCCGCTGCTCAAGGCCCCGACGCTGGTGACCGACGACGGGATCGTGCTGGTCGATTCGACGCTGATCCTCGATCATCTGCTCGCGACCTACCCCGCCATGACCGCGCTGACGCCGGCGAATCCGGCGGACCGGACCCGCGCCCTGCGCCTCACCGGCCTGTCGCTGCTCGTGATGGAGAAGGCGGTGCAGCGGCACTACGAGCGCGCGCTGCGCCCGGCCGAGAAGGCGCATCAGCCGTGGATCGACCGGATCGACGGCCAGCTTCATGCAGGCCTCGCGGCCCTCGATCGCGAGTTGCCGTCCGCCGGCTTCAGTTTCGGCGCCCTCGGCC
>CAMFKX010000414.1 GCA_945957375.1 uncultured Roseiarcus sp. | reverse complement strand
ACTCCGTGGCGCTCATCTCATGATCATGAGCGCCACGGAGTGGCGCGGTCCCAGCCGTGACACTTTGCGTGGGATAGTCCTCGATCACGAGATGGGCGTTGGCGCCGCCGGCGCCGAACGAGCTGATGCCGGCGCGCAGCCGGCCGCCCGGCTCCGCCGGCTGCCACGCCATCGCCTCGGCCGGCAGCACGAACGGCGTCGCCGCGAGGTCGATCAGCGGATTGGGCGTGGCGGCGTGGCGCGACGGCGCGATCGTGCGATGGCGGAGCTGCAGCAGCACCTTGGTCAGCCCGGCGATGCCCGCCGCCGATTCGAGATGGCCGATATTCGCCTTGAGCGCGCCGACCGCGCACGCGGGCCGCTCCTTGCCGCCCAGCGCCTCGGCGAGCCCCGCGATCTCGATCGGATCGCCCAGCGCGGTGCCGGTGCCGTGCGCCTCGACATAGGAGATCGTCCCGGGCGCCACGCCGGCGCGCCGCAGCGCCGCGCCGATCACGCGCGCCTGCGCCTTGGGGCTGGGCACGGTGAAGCCCGAGGTGCGCCCGCCGGCATTGACCGCGCTGCCCAGGATCACGCCCTCGATACGGTCGCCGTCGCGCTCGGCCGCCGACAGCGGCTTGAGCAGCACCGCGCCCACGCCCTCGCCGTCGACGAAGCCGTCCGCGCCCGCGCCGAACGCACGGCACTCCGCGCCGCGCGAGACCATGCGCGCCTGCGAGAGGTTCACGAACTGGCGCGGATGGATGATCAGGTTGACGCCGCCCGCGAGCGCCGCGCCGCACTCGCCGCGGCGCAGGCTCTCGCACGCGAGATGGATGGCGGTCAGCGACGCCGAGCAGGCGGTGTCGACCGCCAGGCTGGGGCCGGAGAAATCCATCAGGAACGAGGCGCGGTTGGCGATCGACCAGTAGTTGGTCGAGGCCGCGTTGGGATGGCCGGCGGCCCACGCTTCGGCGGCGATCCACTGGTAGGGCGCGTTCATCGCGCCGACGAACACGCCGACATCGCCGCTGGTGGCGCGCAGGCGGGCGGGCGAGTAGCCGGCCTGCTCGAGCGTCGCCCACGCGGTCTCGAGGAACAGCCGCTCCTGCGGGTCCATCACCTCCGCCTCGAGCGGCGAGATGTTGAAGAACAGCGGATCGAAGCGGTCGACCTCGTCGATGAAGCCAGCCCACTTGGTGTAGCTCCGCCCCTCGCCGCCCGCCGCGTCGAACATCGCCGCCGCGTCCCACCGCCCCGCCGGGACCTCCCCGATCGCGCTGTCGCCCGCCTTGAGGAGCCGCCAGAACGAGTCGGCGTCCGCGCCGCCCGGATAGCGGCCGCTGAAACCGATGATGGCGATCGGTTCGTCCGCGAGGGACTCGCTGGGAGCGCGGCTCTCCAGAGCCGCTCTTCCTTCATCTTGCGATACCTCATGAGCGGCTCTGGAGAGCCGCGCTCCCAGCAATCGCGCGATGCTGCCGGCGTGGGTCTCGGACAGCCAGGTCGCCAGCCGCGCAAGGTTGTTGTGCTCGAACAGCAGCGTCGCGGGAAGGCCGGGGATGTCGGCGTCGAGGCGGTTGCGGATCTCCAGCGCGGTCAGCGATTCGAGGCCGTAGCGGTCGAAGCTCTCGTTGAGGCGAACATCGTCCGCCTCGAGCTTGAGCACGTCGGCGAGAAGCCGGCGAAGATGATCGTGCAGGCGCGAGAGGTCGCTGGGAGCGCGGCTCTCCAGCGGGCCGCTTTCTTCCTCTTGCGACACCCCCTGAGCGGCTCTGGAGAGCCGCGCTCCCAGCGAAGAGTGGACGGTGCCGTTGGCGGCGACCAGCACGGCGTGGGGCGAGGACGGGCCGTCGGCGATCGCCTGAACGTCCTCGAAGCCGGCCTCGGTGAGCAGGGTGCGCCAGCCGTCGATGGAGACCAGCGGCGAGAACGGAATGCGCCGGCCCTTGTCCTGCGCCAGCCACCAGCCGGGCGTCAGGCCGAACACCATCGTGCCGAAATCCTGCGCGCGCGTGGCCTCCGACAGCAGCAGCCGTCCGCCGGGCCGCAGCAGGCGCCGCACGCGCGACAGGGTCGCGGTGAGATCGGCGGTGGCGTGCAGCACGTTGGCTGCCAGCACGATGTCGAAGCTGCCGGCCTCCATCCCATTCGCCTCGACCTCGCGCTCGGCGTCGTAGAGCGCGAAGCTCATCCCCGCGCGGCCGGCGAAGCGTTGCGCGCCGTGCGCGAGGAAGCGCTGCGACATGTCGGTCGACAGGTACTCCACGCGCGCCGCCGCCGGCCCGAGCGCGTCGAGCACCGCGACCGTCGTGCTGCCGGTGCCCGCGCCGAGCTCGATCACGCGCAGCGTGCGATCGGCCGGCGCGGCGTCGACCTGCGCACGCACCGCCGCGCCGATCTCGGCATGGAAGCGGTCGGCGATGGGATGACCCGTGTATGCCGCCTCGACCTCGGCCATCGACCCTTTCGGGAACAGCACGGCGAGCGGATCGACCGTGCCGCGCAGCATCGCCGCATAGGACTCGAGGCAAGTCTTCAAGAGCCGGCGCGGCCCCGCGAGCCAACCCGCCGTCGCGACCGCCGCGTCGAGCGCCGTGCGCGCGGCCTCCAGCACCTCCGGCCTCACTGCACGCAGCCGCCACAGCCCGTCCGCGTTGCCGATCAGCCCGTCGCGGCCGAGCGCGTCGAGCAGCGCGGGGAACAGGGCGGCATGGCGTGGCGCGATGCCGAGCTTGCGGCGCAGCCCTTCCGTGGTCCACGCCTTGCCGTCGGCCTCGCCCGCCATCTCGCGCACGATGCCGGCGAGCACGACACGCCCCCAGCGCTCCAGTGCGGCGAAGGCGGTCTCGGCATCGGCCAGCGCCGGCGCGGGGCGCGGCGCCTCGTCGAGGCCGAGCTGGCGCAGCGCCGCGGGCTCGGCGCGCGCGATGGCGACGCGATCGGCCGTGCCGTCGAGGATCGCGGCCAGCGTGGCGACGCCCTCGGCCGGCCGGAGCGGATGCACGCCCTGGCGCGCCAGCCGCACGAGATAGGTCTCGTCGCTGACCACGCCGACATCGCCCCACAGGCCCCAGTCGGTGACGACGACCCGCCACGGCCGGTCGGCTGCGAGGCGGCGCGCGAAAGCATCGGCGAAGCTCGATCCCGCGACGTAGTTCGACTGGCCGCGCGAGCCGGACACGACGTTGACCGACGACAGGAAGGCAAGGAACTGCAAGGTATCGCCGGCCAGCGCGTCGGCCAGCACGAGGCTGCCCGCGACCTTGGGCGCCAGCGCGGCGCGGAAGGTCTCGTCGTCCATGCGCACCAGCGTGCGGTCGCGCAGCACGATCGCGGCGTGGATCGCCGCATCGATGCCGCCCCACAGCGCGCGCACGGCGGCGACCGCCTCGGTCATCGCGCGTGGATCGGTGGCGTCGGCCTGGAAGTAGCGCACGCCGTCCGGCAGGGCGGCGATCTCCGCCTCCGCGCGCCGCCCGACCCTGTCTCTTATACACATCTGACGCTGCCGACGATCGCATAAGTGTAG
>CAMFKX010000413.1 GCA_945957375.1 uncultured Roseiarcus sp. | reverse complement strand
GGTCACGCTCGCCGACGTGGCCGGCGACGCGCGCTACGGCCTCGATCCGGCGCGACTGGATTCCTGCTTTCATGGCCTGATCACCCTGTTCTCCGAGCGCGAGAACGAAACCAGCGCCTATTTGCCGGTGCGGATCGACGAAGCGCGGCTGCTGCAGCCGGTCGCCGATCTGCTGCGCGCTTCGATCCGCGTCGTTCGCCGCGACGAACGCGTGATCGTCGCCGATTTCGACCTGTTCGACCGCGACGGCCGGCTCGCCGCGACGCTGCGCGGCGCACGGTTTCAAGCCGTCCGCGCCCGCCCCTCGCCGGGGCTCGCCGAACTCGGCCTCGTGCCGTTCTGGATTCCCGCCACCCGCGACATTTCTCCGTCAAAGCGCGCGACCGGGCGGCGCCGCCGCGCGGCCGCCGCGCCGTCGACCGAGGCCGATCTCGCCTCCGCGCCGCTTCTCCTCGAAGGCTGGGCTACGGCCGCCGGTTACGCGCTGGCGCAAGAGCTGGCGACGGACGGCGTGATCGATGTCGGCCCGCTGGTTTCGAGCGGCCGGCTGCCAGCGGATCGCCGGGCATGGGCGGAGTCGATCTTCAAGGGGTTGGAGCAGAGCGGCCTGCTCGAGCCCGCAGGCGCTGGATGGCGTCTGAACGTCTGCGACATGCCCGAGCCGGACGCCGTCTTCTCGGCCCTCGCCGCCCGCCACCCGGAGCGCGCGCCGGAGTTGCTTCTCGCATCGGCGGCGGGCGCGGCGCTTCTGTCTCTTTCGGACGGGGCCGACCCCGCGCCGACGCCCTCCGACGGCGCCGTCGAAGCGTTCGAACTGCGCTCGCCCTCCGCGATCGCCGCCGCGAGCGCGCTCGCCGAGTGCCTTGGCGAGCACGCCGGCGGCTCGAACGAGAACGCCGCCTTGCGCATTCTTCAGCTCGGCGTCGGACCGGCGAGCCTGGCGACACAGCGTTTCGCGGCGTCCTGCGGCGCCCGGGTGACGATCCTCGATCCCGACGCAAGGCGGTTGGAGCGCGCGCGGCTGAGCGGCGAGCAAGGCCCGGAGGTGGCCTTCGCCAACGATGTCGACGGGCTTCCCGACATGGCGTTCGATCTCATCGTCAGCGCCGGCGGACTCTCTCGCCTCGCCGGCGAGGGCGGCGCCCTGGCGCGGCTCGTGCGCAAGTGCGCCGAGGGGGCCGTCCTCGTCGCCGTGGAGCCGGCCCCTTCGCTGTTCCGCGACCTGACGATCGGCCTCGCCGAGGCCGCCGGCGGCCTGCACGAGCGACGGCTCGGCGTCGAGGGATGGCGGCGTGAAATCGGCGGCGTGGGCTTCCGTGAGATCGAGGCGCGGCTGTTGGACACCGGGGCGGATCAGGCCCTGTTCCTGCGGGCGGACGCCCCCGAACGCACGGCCGCGGCGGGGACGGCGAGCCCGGCGATCGTCTTGACCTGCGAGGGGGCGGATCCCTCCGGCTTCGCCGCCGGTCTGCGGACTGCGATCGAGGCGCGCGGCGCGCCGTGCCGGACCCTGGAATCCGTCGGGCAGCGCAGGCCCGGACTGCCGCAGACTCTCATCTGGCTGGCGGGCGAGCATGAGGGCGACGTGACCGCCCGCGTGGCGCTCCTGTGCCTGCGCCTGCGCGACGTGGCGCGCGACCTCGGCGCGGGAAAGGCGAAGCTGTTCGTCGTCGCCCAGACAGGCAATCCGGCGGTCGCTCAGGCGCTGTTCGCCTTCGTCCGGACGCTCGCCAACGAATTCCCGTCGATCGACTTCCGCCGCATCGAGACCGCGACGACCGCAAGCGCAACCTCCCGGCTGGCGGCGGTCGTCCTGGCGGAAAGCGGCGAGACCGATTACCTCGTCGCCGACGACGGAGTGAAGGTGCTCCGGTACGGCCCTCCGCTCCTGACGGGCGAGGAGCAGCCGAGCGCAGGACAGGCCTGCCGGCTGGAGAAGAGCCCCGAGGGCGGGCTCGACAGGCTGGCCTGGCGGACCAGTCCGCGACGCGCGCCGCAAGCGGGCGAGGTGGAAGTCGAGGTTCTCGCGACAGGCCTCAACTTCCGCGACGTCATGTGGGCGCTGTCGATCCTTCCCGACGAGATGCTCGAAGACGGATTCGCCGGCCCGACGCTCGGTCTCGAGTTCGCCGGCCGCGTCGCGCGCGTGGGATCGGCGGTCGAGGGCCTCGCCCCGGGCGATGAGGTCGTCGGGCTGAGCGGAGGCGCCTTCGCCACCCATGTGATCGTGGGCGGCGAGCATCTTGCGCGGCTTCCGGCCGGTCTGTCGTGCGAGAGCGCGGCCACCATCCCGGTCGCCTTTCTGACCGCCTATTACGGTCTCGTCACCTGCGCCGGCCTCGCGCCGGACGAATGGGTGCTCATCCACGGCGGCGCGGGCGGCGTCGGCCTTGCCGCTTTGCAGATCGCGGTGCAGCGCGGCGCGCGCGTGATCGTCACCGCCGGGTCGCCGGAGAAGCGGGCGCTGGCGCTGGCGCTGGGGGCCGAACACGCCTTCGATTCCCGCTCGGGCGGATTCGTCGACGAGGTGATGCGGGTGACTGGCGGGCGGGGCGTCTCCGTCGTCCTCAATTCGCTCGCAGGCGAAGCGATGGAGCGGAGCCTCGGGTTGTTGCGGCCGTTCGGGCGGTTTCTCGAGCTCGGCAAGCGCGACTACCTCGCAAACACCAATGTCGGGTTGCGGCCGTTCAGGCGCAATCTCAGCTATTTCGGCATCGACCTCGATCAGTTGCTCGCCGGCCGGCCAGACCTGTCGCGCCGTCTGTTCGAAGACGTGCTGTCGCTGTTCGCCTCGGGCCATCTCCGGCCGCTGCCCTACACCGTGTTCGGCCACGACGAGATCGTGGAGGCGATGCGCCTGATGCAGCAGTCGGGCCACGTCGGCAAGATCCTCGTTCGGCCGCCCAGCGTCGACAGCCTGCGTCCGCGCCGGACGACGGCGACGTTCGCGATCGATCCGGACCGGACGCATCTCATCACCGGAGGCCTCGGCGGCTTCGGCCTCGCTGCGGCCGAGTGGCTCGTTGATCGCGGCGCGCGCCGGCTCGTCCTCGTCGGTCGTTCGGGCGCGGCGAGCGAAGCCGCGCGCGAGACGGTCGCCCGCCTCGCCGCCCGCGGCGCCGAAGTCCGGGTCGCCGCTGTCGACGTCACCGACGCCGCCGCCATCGAGCGTCTGCTCGCCGAGCTCGCGCGGTCGATGCCGCCGCTCGCCGGCGTCATGCACGCCGCGATGGTGCTCGACGACGCGATCGCGGCCAATCTGGACCGGGCGAGGCTTCTCAAGGTCCTGCGGCCGAAGATCGACGGCGCCGAGACGTTGGACCGGCTGACGCGCGGACTTCCGCTCGATTATTTCGTGCTGTTCTCGTCCGCCACCACGCTGATCGGCAACCCGGGACAGAGCGCCTACGTCGCCGCCAATGGCTATCTCGAGGGCCTCGCCCGGGCGCGCCGCGCCGCGGGGCGGCCGGCCGTCGCGTTCGCCTGGGGCGCCATCGCGGACGTCGGCGTGGTCGCGCGGCAGAGCGCCACGCGCGACTCGCT
>CAMFKX010000412.1 GCA_945957375.1 uncultured Roseiarcus sp. | reverse complement strand
GCCCGACACTCAATTGGGCCAGAGCGAACGGAACGAACAGGCGCTCGGTGCCGGGTTCGGCGAAGCCGACGAGCGATTGCAGCGCGCCGTCGAGAACGGCGGCGGGCGCGGCCGGCGCGAGGGCGGCGACCAGGCTGCGCTCGCCGATCCAGAGGTCGGTCAGCGGCCGCAGGGTCGGGCCGTAATCGAGGCCGAGCGCGCGCAGGCGGTCGTAGATCTGCGGCGCGGTCAGGTGGCTCGTCCGGCTGGCCTGCAGCGCGGCGATGTCGAATGGCGCCGCCGCTGCGCTGGCCGCTTCGGAGGCGAGCCCGCGGCAGGTCGGGCCGCCGCCTTCGACGACCAGCTCGAACGCCACGGCCTCGCCGGCGCGGCGCAGGGTCAGCGTCGCCTCGGTGCCCGACGGTGCCACGACCAGCGGCGCCGGCCACACGATGTCGCGCAGCACGGCGGCGGACGATCCCATCCGCGCGAGCGCCGCGCGGACCATCTCGAGCTGCACCACGCCGGGCACGAGGAAGCGGCCTTGCACCTGGTGGTCGCGCACGATCGGCATCGCCGGATCGAAGCGCTTAACGAAGCGCGCGCCGTCGAGCGACGGCTCGACGCGGTCGATCAGCGCATCCGGCGCGGCGGCCGACGGCATGTCGATCCAGTAGCGCCGCCGCATGAAGGGATGCGGCGGCACCGGCACGACCGCGCCGGGCAGCGGCAGCGCGCGCCAGTCGATCGCCGCGCCGTCGATCCACGCGCGCGCGAGATCGTCGAGGCCGGCGCCGGCGACGGGCGCGGCAACGACCGCCTCCTCGTCGAGCACTTTCGCGAGGATCGCCGACGGCCGGCCCGCCGCGAACGCGTCGAGCGCTTCGGCCGCCATCGCCGCATTGCCGGCGACCAGCGCGAGGCGCGCGGCCATCGGCTCGCGGCCGACCTGCAGTGTGCGGCAGATGTCGGTGAAACCGAACGGCGCGTCGCGCAGGAAGGCCGCCAGCCGTTCGGCATAGGCCTTGAGCTGCGCCTCGGTGCGCGCCGACACGACGAGCAGCGCGGGCGCTTCCGCCGTCGCCGCGCGCGCGGGCGTGAATTCCTCGACCACCAGATGCGCGTTCGCGCCCCCGGCGCCGAACGAGCTGATGCCGGCGCGCAACGGCCCGGCGGCCGTCCACGGCTCGGTCCGCTCCTGCAGCCGGAACGGCGTGGAGGCGAAATCGATGTTGGGATTGAGCGGCCCGTGCCGCCGTGTCGGCGTCAGCGTGCGGTGCTGGAGCTGCAGCACCACGCGCGTCAGGCCGGCGATCCCCGCGGCGGCTTCGAGATGGCCGATATTGGCCTTCACCGAGCCCAGCGCGCAGGACTGCCGCGCCACGCCGTCGCCGAACGCCGCGCTGAGCCCCGCGACCTCGATCGGATCGCCCAGCTCGGTGCCGGTGCCGTGCGCCTCGACATAGGAGACGGACTCCGGCGCCACACCGCCGCGGCCGAGTGCAGCGGCGATCACCGCGCCCTGCGATTTCGGGTTCGGCACGGTGTAGCCGTTGGTCTTGCCGCCGTGGTTCGCCGCCCAGCCGCGGATCACGGCGTGCACGTAGTCACCGTCGGCGAGCGCGGCGGCGAGCGGCTTGAGGATCACCGCGCCGACGCCCTCTCCCGGCACGTAGCCGTCGCCGCCGGCGGCGAAGCTGTGGCAATGGCCATCGGTCGAGGCGAAGCGGCCCTGGCTCAGCCCGACATATTTCAGCGGATGGAGGGTGAGGTTCACGCCGCCCGCGATGGCGGCGCTGCACTCGCCGCTCGCCAGCGCCTGGCAGGCGAGATGGATCGCGGTGAGCGAGGACGAGCAGGCGCTGTCGACCGTGAGGCTGGGGCCATGCAGGTCGAAGTGATACGAGACGCGGTTGGCCACCGACCAGTAGGGCGAGGAGCCGTCGACGCCGCCGCCGGCCGCCGCCTGGGCC
Source organism: uncultured Roseiarcus sp. (assembly GCA_945957375.1). Taxonomy (GTDB): domain Bacteria; phylum Pseudomonadota; class Alphaproteobacteria; order Rhizobiales; family Beijerinckiaceae; genus Roseiarcus. The sequence goes on along the minus strand of CAMFKX010000412.1, from coordinate 1,595 downwards.
TGCGCGGCGAGGAGCTGGTACTCGCCGTACATCACGCCGACATAGACGCCGACTGCGCGTCCGGGATCGCGCGCCAGCGAGGCGCGCGTGTGGCCGGCATTCTCCAGCGCCTCCCAGCAGGTCTCGAGGAACAGCCGCTCGTTGGGATCGATGCGTGCGGCCTCGCCGGGCGCGATGCTGAAGAACAGCGGATCGAACCGGTCGATGCCGTCGAGGAAGCCGCCCCACTTGCTGTACGACCGCCCCGCCCGGCCCGGCGTCGGATCGAACCACGCGCCCTGGTCCCAGCGCTCCGCCGGGATCTCCGTGATCAGGTCGCGGTCGGCCCGCAGGTTGTCCCAGAACGCCGCCAGCGAGTCCGCCCCCGGATAGCGCCCGGCAATGCCGATGATCGCGATGCCGCCGTCTTCCCTTCCCTTCATGCTCCTCTCCCCCGCCAGGGGGAGAGGTTGGGAGAGGGGGTTGGACGAGGTGGCTGGAATCTCGTGCTGCCCCCTCTCCCCGCCTCTCCCCCTGGCGGGGGAGAGGAGCATGACGTTCAGTTCAGCACCGCGCGTGGCGGCGAGGAAGGCCGCGACGCTGCGCAGGGTGAGGTGCTCGAAGAACAGGGTCTTGGGCAGGCCGGGCAGCGTCCGCTCGAGCGCGACGTTCAGCTTGGTCACCAGAAGCGAATCGAGGCCGTATTGCTCCAGCGGCTTGTCCGGCAGGATGCGCGCGAGCGGCATCGCCGTCGTCTCGGCGACCAGCCCGCGCAGGAAATCGAGCGCGGCGGACTCGTCGCCCTGCGCTGCAACGATCGGGCGCGGCAGCTCGGCAGCGATGAGCTTCGCGATCGCCGCGCCATCGCCCGGCAGCACGAGGACGGAGCCCTCGCCCGTCGCGAGGAGATCGTCGAGGATCGCCAGCCCCTCCTCGGTGCCGAGCGTGCGGATGCCGCTCGCCGCCGCGCGCCGGTCGAGCTCGGCCTGGTCGACCGACAGGCCGCCCTCGTTCCAGAACGGCCAGCCGATGGCCAGCGACCGCCCCGGCCCGCGCCGCGCGGCCATGTACGCATCGAGGAAGCGATTGGCCGCGCTGTAGTCGGTCTGGCCCGCATTGCCGAACGTGCCGGCGAGCGAGGAGAAGCAGACGAAGAGGTCGAGCGGCTCGTTCGCCGTCGCGCGGTCGAGCGCCAGCGTGCCGGCGAGCTTGGGCGCGAGCACGGCGGCGAGATCGTCGGCCGTCTTGTGCAGCAGGAAGCGGTCGCGCGTGACGCCCGCCGAATGCACCACGCCGTGCAGCGCGCCGAACCGCGCGCGCGCCTCGGCGACCGCTGCCGCCGCCTGCGCCTCGTCCGAGACATCCGCCGTGAGATAATGCGCGTCACCGCCCGCCGCGCGGATCTCGCGGATCAGCGCCTCGCTCGCCGCGCCGGCCGGCGAGCGCCCGACCAGCAGCAGCCGCGCGCCATGGCGCGCCGCCAGATGCCGCGCCACATGCCGCCCGATCCCGCCCAGCGCGCCGGTGAGGAGGATGGTCTTGCCTTTGCTGGGACCGCGCCACTCCGTGGCGCTCATGTCATGATCATGAGCGCCACGGAGTGGCGCGGTCCCAGC
>CAMFKX010000411.1 GCA_945957375.1 uncultured Roseiarcus sp. | reverse complement strand
TCCTGCATGTGTTCAAGGGCGGCAGCATCCAGATGCTGACGGACGTCGCGATCGATCCGGCCGGCGACGTCTGGGCGGCGAACAACTGGAACGACCCGGTAGCGGCGACATCGGATAACCCCAACCGCGCCACTTCGACATGGGGCGGCGGCTCAGGCCTGACCGTCATCTACGGCGTCGCCGCGCCGGTGAAGCCGCCGCGCATCGGCGTGGTGAAGGGGTACTGACGACCTTCGCGAGCACAAGCAACAAGGCTTCTCGAACACCAAGGACCACCATGACATTGATTTCGAAGCTGACGGTGTCGGCTGCCGCTCTCTCGCTGCTCGCCGGACAGGCTCAGGCCCAGCAGGCGCCGATCGCCACCTACAACACCGACGTCTTCCAGTACTGGCATCTGGACGGCGAGGCGTTGAAGGATCACCTGCCGCCGCTCGACGCCAAAGGCGAGGCGGCGCTGCACGACTACGCCTATTCGCTGGCGTTGCAGGCGGCCCTGTGGGGCATCGCGCCCACCACCTTCTACGCCTGGCGCTACAACGACGCCCTGAAGGTCGGCGCCCACGCGGCGCCGGGCGACATCTGGCGGATGTCCGACATCTCGACGCCTGAACTCTCCGAGAAGGCCGGCTACGTCACGCCGAACGTCAATACCGTCTACGGCTTCGGCTTCATGGACCTCGGCGCGGAGCCGACCATCCTGACGGTCCCTAATTCGCACGGCCGCTACTACATGGTCGAAATACTCGACGCCTACACCAACGCCTTCGCCTACGCGGGCGGCGTCGCGACCGGCTACAACGGCGGCGCGTTCGCGCTCATCGGCCCGGGCTGGAAGGGCGCCCTGCCCGCCGGCGTCCGCCGCATCGACTCGCCGACGCGCTGGGTCGTGCTCCAGCCGCGCGTGCATATGAAGAACCCCGCCGACCTGCCCGGCGCCAGGGAGGCGCTGGACGGCATCACCACCCAGCCGCTCTCGAAATACCTCGGAACAGCGGCGCCGGCGGCGGCCAGGTACGACTACCCGGCGCCGGAATTCACCGATCCGAAACTCCCCGTCAGCGCCAACTTCTACAAGGATCCGCTTCAGTTCTGGGACATCCTGTCCAACACGATCAACGAGAACCCGCCGCCGAAGAGCCAGGTCGAGGCGCTGCTGCCGATGTTCGCGCCGCTCGGCCTCGAACTCGGCAGGACATGGGATCGCGCCAAGGTCCATCCCGTCGTGCTGCAGGCGATGAAGGAAGCGGCGGCGAACATCGGCATGAAGACGCTGGTCGACATCCCTCCGGGCAAGATCCGCGACGGCTGGGTCTGGATGTGGCCCTCGACCGGCAACTTCCGCACCGACTACCTCACCCGGGCGCAAATCGTCCGCTGGGGCCTCAGCGCCAACACGCTCGAAGAGGCGGTCTACATCGGAGCCCTGCTCGACAGGGACAATAAGCCGCTGATGGGCGACAAAAAATATGCCGTGACGATGAAGCCGCCCGCGTTCCTCGAGCCGGCCTTCTGGTCCGCCACGATGTACAATTACGACAACAACTACACCGTCGTGAATCCGATCAACCGCTATTCGCTCGGGAGCGACGATCCGCTCAAATACAACGCGGACGGGACCGTGACGCTCTATTTCCAGAGCGCCAGCCCGGGCAAGGACAAGGAGTCGAACTGGCTGCCGACCCCGGCTTCGGGGCGCTGGTACATCAACCTGCGCGCCTATGCGCCCGCCCAGTCGACGATCGAATCGGCGTTCAATTCCGACGTCTACGCCCCGGCTGGGATCGTCGAGGTGAAGTGAACGCGCCCCCGTGCAGAAACGCGACGGGTGTCCGTCTGGACGGTCGTCGTGTCGAGAACTCGAATGGGATGAAGGCAGCATGAGCGAAGAGAACGCGACCAGGAACCCCGAGACCGAAGGCATCGGACGGCGAGGACTGATGGGCGGCGCGGTCGCGCTCCTGGCCGCAGCCGCGGGCGTGAGCGCCGCCGGCGTCCGTTCCGCCGCCGCAGCCGACGAGACGCCGTCGGACGCCGGCGCGCCGCCTATGGACAAGTCCGCCTCCAAGGCGCTGACCTCGATGGAGACATGGGGAGGGTCGCTCGCGCTTCAGGCGGCGACCTACGCCGCGCCTCTCGTCGCCATGTACAACCTGCGCTCGACCGTCTGCTTCGGCCCCGAGGCCAAGGCTCCTCCGGGCACGATCTGGAAGTTCGAGGACATTGCGACGCCGAAGCTCGCGGCCGAATCGGGCTACGTGTCGCCCAACGTCAACGTGGTCTACGGCTTCGGCTTCGCCGACCTTGGCCAGGAGCCGACCATCCTCACCGCGCCGGAGTCCGACGGACGCTACTACATGATCGAGGTCGTCGACATGTGGACCCACGCCTTCGCCTATCCGGTCGGTGGACCGTCCGGATACAAGGGCGGAACCTTCGCATTCGTGGGTCCGGGCTGGAAGGGCGACCTGCCGGCCGGCGTCACCCGCATTGACTGCCCGACCCGCTGGATCGAGTTCCAGCCGCGCGTCAACGTCAAGAACGAGGCGGACCTGCCCGGCGCGCTCAGGGTGCTTCGTGGCGTCAAGCTGCAAGGGCTGGCGGAGTTCACCGGTTCGCCCGCGCCGAAGGCGCCCGCCTACGACTACGAAGCGCCGAGGATGAACCCAAAGGTCGCGACCAGCATGATGGATTTCGACGATCCGTTGCAGTTCTGGTCGATCTTCGCCGCCGCGATGAACGAGAACCCGCCGCCCCAGAGCGAGATCGACACGGTCCTGCCGCATTTCAAATATCTCGGCATCGAGTTCGGCAAGCCGTTCGACCCGAAGGGCGTCAATCCGATCTATCTCGGCGCGATGAAGAAGGTCGCGCAAGACATCGGCCCCATGGTCGTCCAATCAATGCCGCTCGTGGGACGGCTGAAGGAGGGATGGATCATCCCGCCGGCCAACACCGGCGCCGCGGGCCCCGACTACATGTCGCGCTGCGTGGTGGCGATCTTCGGACTGACCGCCAACACCCCGATCCAGGCGATCTACTACCCGGGCCCGCTCGATGGCCATAACCAGCCGCTGACCGGCGCGAAGACGTACACGATGACGTTCAGCGGCGACATGGCGTTCGCCCAGCCGGTAGCGCCGGGATTCTGGTCGGTGACGATGTACGACGGCGTGACGCGCTACACTGCGGCCAATCCGATCAACCGCTATACGCTCGGCAGCGACAACGACCTCAGGAAGAACGCCGACGGATCGTTCACGCTCTACTTGCAGCACGACAATCCGGGCCCGGACAAGGAAGCCAACTGGCTGCCTGCGCCGGCGGGGCCGTTCTACCTGATCCTGCGCAACTACGCGCCGGTTCCCGCAGTCGCCGCGGGCCTGAAGGACCTCGACACGTTCAAGGGACCGCCGCCGGTGATGCCGGTCGGCTGAACTCAGCGCACGTCAGAGCCGTCCGGGGTTCGCTCCGGACGGCGAATGACCGGCGCCGCAACAGCGCAAGAGGGACGAGAATGAACGGCACACCGTGTTGGCTTGCAGCCTTGGCCGCGGCGTTCCTGCTGGCCTCGGCG
>CAMFKX010000410.1 GCA_945957375.1 uncultured Roseiarcus sp. | reverse complement strand
ACTAGTCTGGGGGACTAGGGGTCGTGGGTTCGAATCCCGCCACTCCGACCATTTTCCCCTTTGCCGCCCTGGCTGAATCCAAGCAACTACCGGAATCCATTCCGGCCATTCCAAATCTTCAGCAAGCAGTTCTCACGGAAAATACGCGTCGGAACGCTGGCGCGGAGGCCGCGTTCCGACGCGTAATTGAGACGCTCGCGAGCGGGGAGGAGACGCTCGCCTTCGGTCTCGGCCCGCTTCGCCAGATTGACGAGGCGGAAAGGAAATAACTCAGGTCGAGCCGTTCCCTTCGACAAGATCAATATCGCATAGCGGCGCAGGTTCTGACAATGTGACAAAATGTCATGACTTAAAGAAATTCGTATAGTTGCCCTTGTTGACTGAGCAATTTCGCCTGCGCAAAGATGTTGACCAACTTGTCGTCGGACTATTCCCGGCGTTTCGTCGTCCGACCCGCGATCCCCTGCGTGAGGCGAGCTGATGGCCTCGCCGAAGGCCGGCAAGGCGCGACGACGTCGGCGCGCTACGTCCGTCGCACGGACGCTGGCAAGGCCAAGGCGTCGCTCGTCAGGGTTGACGGCGGCATCGCGCACGGGGCCGAGCTTTTCGATTGCGCAGCCGGCGTCAAGTCACGGCCGATTGCGGCCGTAGCGTTCGTGGCTCGACACCCAGTCGCCGGCGAGAATGGCGCAGGAGAGCGAGATGTCGCCAGCCAGCGCGGTGGCGGCGCAAATCTCGGCGAACTTGTCCGCTTTGCCGGCGCCGGCGCAGCCGAGCATCGCCAGACACTCCCGCTGCGTGGCGAGCCCGGTTCCGCCGCCGACGGTGGCGACGATCAGGGCGGGCAGGGTGATCGACCAGTAATAGTCGCCGTTGTCGAGCAACTGCGCATAGACGATCGCGGCGTGCGATTCCGCGACATTGGCAGCGTCCTGGCCGGTGGCGATGAACAGCGCCGCCATCGCATTGGCGGCGTGGGCGCCGTTGTTGGCCGAGCCCGCCAGGAACGCGCCCGTCTGGGAAATCTGGCGGGCGTGGAACAGGTCGCGAGCCTCGACGCGCATCAGGCTGCGCAGCGCCTCCGCCTTGAGGACCGCCTCCGCGACCACCCGCCGCCCGCGCGTCGCGATCATGTTCATCTGCGAGTGTTTCTTGTCGGTGTCGGTGTTGCCGGACAGGATGTAGCGCGCGCCGCCCGGGTAATTTTCCCGGATCCATTCGCAGGCGACGAAGGTCGCCTTGCCGGACATGTTCTGCCCGGCCGCGTCGCCGGTGTCGTAGTTGAACCGCAGGTGGCGCGTCGGGCCGACCGCGAACTGCTGGATCGATAGAAGCTTGCCCGAACGGGTCGTCGCCTCCGCAGCCGTTCGGATCGCGTCGAACCGGGCGTCGACCCAATCGCCGAATTCGCGCGCCGCCAGCGCGTGCTCGAACACGAAAACCGGGCTGCGCTGCATCGCGCGCCCGACCACCGTCGCCCTGACGCCGCCGCAGGCGCCGAGCAGGCGCATGCCGCGGTTGTAGCTCGCCACCAGCGTGCCTTCGGTCGTCGCCATCGGCACGTAGAATTCGCCCCGGGCATGCTCGCCTTCGATCCGCAACGGCCCGGCGAGACCGATCGGCACCTGCGCCGCGCCGATGAAATTCTCGATGTTGCCAGGCAGGCTCGCCGGGTCGAGCGAATGGCGCCCGACATGGTCGAGCCGCGCCTCGGTGCGCGCCTCGACGAAGGCCCGCCGGGCGGCGGCGGCTTCAGCGGTATAATCATCTGGGAGGCGTGGAATATGGCCGCCAGCGTCGGGCAGGGGGTCGGTCACGGGCAGGGCTCCGCGCGGGGGACGCCGCGCGTCCCGATCCTGCCGGTCATACCGCCGTCGCCGGATTTGCGCAGCCCCGCCGAAATACCGACTCGCGGACCCCGACGCCGTGTGCGCGATCAGCGCGCCGATTTGTCGTTTCCTTTCAAGACGTTGCCGGATAGGCAGGCAACCAGGGCGGGCAAGGCACTGCGTCGCCCGCCATCGGCGATTCGCATAATGTATATTATGGAACAGAAATGGGCCTGCGCGACCCGCCTCGGGGCGGACCGCGCAAACCGGATCAGCGGCGCGACTGAGGCCCGGCGGACCGGTCGGCCTCGCCATAGGCCTTCATCACGTCCGCCATGCTCTCGAACGCGTCGTCCGGCATGCTCTGGATCACTTCGAGCACGTCGTCGTCCGCGCCGTTGTCCCTGGCGGTCCGCATCAGGTCCTGCTTGTGCGCCGGAAAGCCGACGCCCTTGAGATGCTGCGTCACGTTCGCCGGCGAATGGCCGCCCAATCCTCGGGTCATGACAGGTTCCTCTCCGAAATGAACGAGCCGGCGCGAAGCTCGCGCCGGCCCGTTGCGTCAGGCTTCAGCGGTCGTAGCGCCGGCGCTCCGAGCTGGAGCTGCGCTCTGAGCCGTAGCCGCGCTCCGACCCGGAGCTGCGCTCGTCGGAGCCATAGCCCCGTTCCGACCCGCGCCCGTAGCCGCCGCTGCTGCGGCCGCGCTCATGCGGTTCGTCGAGGTCGTGGCGCGCCCGCATCGCCCGTTCGTGACGGACTTCGCCGCCGCGCCGGCCGATGTCGGAATGGCCCTCGTAGTCGCCGAAATAGCCGCCCTGGCCGACGTTCTCCGAATGGCCTTCCTCGTCGCGCGGCGCGCGCATGGCGCGTTCGTGACGCATCTCGCCGCCGCGCCGGCCGATCTCGGAATGGCCTTCGCGATCGCCGAACCAGCCGCCCTGGCCGACGTCCCGGCTATGGCCTTCCTCGTCGCGCGGGGCGCGCATGGCGCGCTCGTGGCGCATTTCGCCGCCGCGCCGGCCGATCTCGGAGTGACGCTCGCGATCGCCGAACCAGCCGCCCTGGCCGACATCCTCGGAATGGCCTTCCTCGTCGCGCGGGGCGCGCATGGCGCGCTCGTGGCGCATCTCGCCGCCGCGCCGGCCGATCTCGGAATGACCCTCCCGATCGCCGAACCAGCCGCCCTGGCCCACGTCTTCCGAATGGCCCTCCTCGTCGCGGTGGGCGCGCATGGCGCGCTCGTGGCGCATCTCGCCGCCGCGCCGGCCGATCTCCGAATGGCCTTCGCGATCGCCGAACCAGCCGCCTTGTCCGACGTCCTCGGAATATCCGCCGCGCGAGCGTCCGCGCTCGGACGACCCGCGATAGCCCTCGTCTTCTCTCGAATACCTACCCGGCATGAATGCCTCCATCGTTTCCGTGTTCAACGGCCCCGTCGCCAAACGATTCCGCGACGACGGTGTTCCAACGGAGCGCGCGCTTTCCGGTGGCTCAAAACGCTGGACTTTCCGCGCCGAATTGGAGAAATCGGCGCTCAGGGCCGGCTGCGGGCGTCGTAGCGCCGCTGGGCCTCGACGACCGACGCGATGTTGACGCGCGCCCAAAGCTGCAGGTCGTCGAGGACGCCCGCGAGCGTGCGCCCGAGCGGGGTGATCGCGTATTCCACCGCGACCGGCGTCGTCGGCAGCACCGAACGCGTGACGAGGCCGTCGCGCTCGAGCGCCCGCAGGGTCTGCGCCAGCATCTTCTGCGTGACGCCTTCCTGTCTC
>CAMFKX010000409.1 GCA_945957375.1 uncultured Roseiarcus sp. | reverse complement strand
AGGCCCAGGAGATCAGCGACCTGCTCACCCGCACCGGCGTGTCGCTGGCCGAGGAGATCGCGAGCCGCGGCCGGCAGGTGGGCGAGACGCTCGACCGCACCAGCCAGATCCTCACCACCAACCTCAACGAAGGCTCCGAGCGCGTCACCCGCGTGATCGCCGAGACCGGCGCCGGCGTCGCCGAGGCGATCGCCAGCCGCGCCATGGAGGTCAACGACACCCTGAAGGCCACCGGCGAGGCTCTCGCCGCCGATCTCGGCGAGCGCGGGTCCTTCGTGTCCCGTTCGATCGAGGAGACCGGCCAGCGTATTGCCGAGACCATCAGTACCCGCGGCGACGACCTCGCCTCACGGCTCGGCGAGACCGGGGAGAAGCTCCAGTCCACCCTGTCCACGCAGAGCCGCGAACTCGAGAGTGGCCTGTCGACCATCGGCGAGCGCATCGCCGCGCTCATCGGCGAGCGCGTCGAAGGCACGCGCGGCCTGATCGAGACCGCCGCCGCCACCGCCGTCGAGGCGCTCGGCACCCGCACGGCGGAAGCCACCGCGACCTTCGAGGCCACCTCGCGCGGCATCGCCGACCTGCTGGCGGCCCGCACCGAGGACGCCACCAAGACCTTCGACGCCAGCCTGCGCTCGGTGGGCGACGTGTTCGACGCCCGCGCCTCCGAGGCCCGCGACGCCATGTCGTCGGTCAGCCGCGAGGTCATCGAGGCCCTGGCCGGCCAGACGGCGCAGACCACCCGCGCCTTCGACGAGAGCGCCCGCCAGCTCGCCTCCGCGCTCGAGACCCACACGACCACCAGCCGCGACGCGTTCGCCGAGGCGGGCCGCTCGCTGGTCGTTTCGCTCGCCGGAAGCACCGAGGAGAGCCGCAAGGCCCTGTCCGACCATGCCGGCGCGGTGCAGTCGGGCCTGTCGACCGTCGTCCGCGAGGCCCTCGAGTCGATCGCCTCGAAGAGCCTGCAGATCAACGAGGCGCTGCGCAGCAACGTCGAGCAGCTCACCGACACGGTGCAGACCCGCGGGACCGAACTCGGGAGCCTGCTCTCGGGCACCCTGTCGAGCTTCGAGGACACCGTGCTCACCCGCGGCGGCAACCTCGAACGGGCGATCGCCGGGCGCATGGACGCCTTCGAGCAGATCGTGCTGCAGCGTGGCGGCGCCATGGAACAGGCGCTCGCCGAGCGCCTGGCCGCCTTCGAGCAGGCCATCGCCGAGCAGGCGAAGCGCATCGACACGCTGATGAGCGACCGGTCGACCTCCCTCGGGCAGGTCATCGAGGGGCACGCCGTGCGCCTCGACGAGGTCCTCACCACCCGCACGGGCTCCATCGCGGCCGCGCTCGACGGCAAGGTCTCCGGCTTCCAGGACGCCATCGCCTCGCGCACGGACGCCCTCGCCGGCGTCATCGACGAGCGGACCGGAAAGCTCGAGCAGGTCATCGCCGAACGCGTCGGCCTGTTCGAGACGAGCGTCGACCGCGGCACGACCCGCCTCGGCGAGTCGTTCGACGGTGCCATGGCCGAGTTCGAGAACCGCGTCCTGGGACGCGGCGCGGACATCACGACGTCCCTCACCTCCCGGCTCGAGGCCTTCGAGGAGGCGGTCCTGGGCCGCGGCGGCGACCTCGTGGAGCGGATCACGTCGGGCACCCACACCTTCACGCAGACGGTCGAGAACCGTCTCGGCCAGCTCGAGACCCTTATCGGCGACGGCGGCGAGACCCTCGCCACCCGCATCGGCGAGCGCTCGCAGGCCGCCGCGCAAGCCATCGAGCAGCACGTCACCGGGTTCGAGACCCGCTCCCTCAAGCAGAGCGAGCAGATCGCCCGCACCCTCGACGCCATCTTCGTGCGCATCGACCAGGGCCTCGACGCCCGGGCGCGGACGCTCACCGAGACCCTGGCCTCCCGCACGCTCGAGCTCGCGCAGCTCCTGGGCAGCGGCGGCAAGCAGCTCTCCACCGCCCTCGAGACCAAGGTCGCGGAGGTCGAGCGCAGCATCGGCGATCGCACCGAGGCGCTGGGCCGCCTGCTGTCGACCAAGGCCGAGGAGATCAACGCCACCCTGGGCAACCAGGCCGTGGCCATCGCCGAGACCCTCGACGGCCGCGTCACGCGGTTCGAGGAACGCGTCGTCAACCGCCTCGACAGCGTCAGCGCCACGCTCGACGAGCGCGCCCGCGCGCTGGCCGATGCCCTGTCGAGCGGCGCCGGTTCCGTGGCCGCCGCCCTCGGCGACCGCACCGCCGAACTGGGCGAACTGCTCAACACCTCGACCAAGAGCCTCACCACGACCCTGGAGGCCGGAACGCGCGCCGTCGGCGCCGCCTTCACCGACCAGACGCGGGCCCTGGCCACGCTGTTCGAGGAGAAGGGCGAACGCCTGGTGCAGGACATCGCGCACCACGGCAATGGCGCCGCCGAGCGGCTCGAAGCCGGAACGATCACCCTGCGCACGGTCTACGAGCAGAACGGCCAGATGCTGGAGGCGCTCATCGCCGACCGCGGACCGCGCATGGTCGACGAGATCGTCCGCCGCGGTGGCGAGATCACCAGCGCCATCGAGGAGCGCAGCAGCGCCGCCGCCGAACTCATCGCGCGCCGTGGCAGCGAGCTCACCCAGACCTTCGACGAGCGTGCCGCCGCCGCAGCCGAACTCCTGGCCCGGCACGGCACGGAGCTGGCGACGACGATCGAGAGCCGCACGGCCACGGCCGCCGAGCTCATCGCCCGCCACAGCAGCGAGCTGGCCGAGACGATCGAGGCCCGCAGCACCGAGGCCGCCGAGCGCCTCGCCCAGCAGGCCCGGGAAGCGGCCGGCACCATCGAGAGCACCAGCACGGCGTCGGCCGAGCTGCTCGCCCGCCACGTCGGCGACGCCGCCGGAACCATCGAGAAGAGCAGCGCGGCGTCCGCCCAGCTCCTCGCCCGCCACGTCAGCGACGCGGCCGGGACCATCGAGAAGAGCAGCGCGGCGTCCGCCCAGCTGCTGGCCCGCCACGTCAACGAGGTCGCCGGCACCATCGAGTCCCGCAGCGCGGACGCGGTCGACCGCATCGCCCGCCAGGCCGAGGGGATCGCGCAGACCATCGAGGACCGCAGCACGGCGGTCGCGGACACGATCGCTCAGCATGGCACCGCGATCGCGGACAGCATCGCCCAGCAGGGCACGACGGTGGCCGAGACGATCACCCAGCGCGGTGCCGAGGCGGCCGAGCTCCTCGCCCGCAATGGCGGTGCGATCACCGACGCGCTGTCGCGCCATGCGGCCGTCGCCGGCGACGCCCTTGCCCGCCGCACGGCGGAGATCAGCGAGGTCCTGTCCAGCGGCACCCAGGTCGTGGCGTCGGCCTTCGGCCAGCAGTCCGAGACCCTGCGCAAGATCTTCGAGGAGCGTGGCCAGCGCCTGCTGATGACGCTCGCCGACCAGGGACGGACCGCCGCCGAGCGCATCGAGAGCGTCGGCCAGCAGACCGCCTCCGCCCTCGCCCAGGCCGGCGACGCGGCGCTGCAGAACCTCGACGAGCGGTCGAGCTCGATCGTGGCGATGCTGCGCGAGCGCAGCGATGCGCTGGCGAGCACGGTGGAGGAGTCGGCGTCGAACCTGCGGGCCGCGGTCGACGAAGGCGCCG
>CAMFKX010000408.1 GCA_945957375.1 uncultured Roseiarcus sp. | reverse complement strand
CAAGCGCCTGCGCCGGGCGCGCGCAAGCGCGGCCCGGGTGGGGGAGGAGGCGCCGCGGCGGAGCTTCAAGCGATTGCCCTGGGCCGGCGTTCCTGGACGCTCGCGGCGGTCCGGGAAAGCGTGTTACAATCCCATCCGAGAGCGGACAATCGCAGCCGCCAGGGAGGATATTCATGACGATCGGCAAATGGTTGGCGCCCATCGCGGCGGCGCTCCTGATCGCGTCGCCGCAGCTCGCAAGCGCGGCGAGCGACAAGGTGGTGATCGGCGACATCGACGACATGTCCGGCCCCTACGCCGACGTGATCGGGCCGCGCGCGGTCGAGGGGGTCAAGATGGCGATCGCCGATTTCGGCGGCAGCGTCCTCGGCCAACCGATCGAGTTGATCACGGCGGACCATCAGAACAAGCCCGATATCGGCGCGAGCAAGTTCAAGGAATGGGCCGACACCAAGGGCCTGACCATGCTGCTCGGCGGCTCCAACACCGGCGTGAGCCTCGCCATGGCGCCCGTCGCCAAGGACCGGCGCATCCCGTTCTTCGCCATCGGCGCCGCGGGAGCGTCGCTGTCGGGCAAGGACTGCAACGCCTACATGATCCACTACGCCTACGACACGACGGCGCTCGCCAACGGCACCGCGCGCACGATCCTCGATCAAGGCGGCAAGACCTGGTTCTTCCTGACCGCCGACTACGCCTTCGGCACCCAGCTCCAGGCGGCGGCGACCAAGGTCGTGGAGGCCGGCGGCGGCAAGGTCGTGGGCTCGGTCCGCGCGCCGCTCGGGACCTCGGATTTCTCGTCCTACCTGCTGCAGGCGCAGGGCTCGGGCGCGCAGGTGGTCGGCCTCGCCAACGCCGGCGCGGACTTCTCGAATTCGCTCAAGGCCGCGCACGAGTTCGGCCTGACCAACACGATGAAGCCCGCGGCGCTGCTCGCTTTCATCACCGACATCCACGCCATCGGGCTCGAAACGGCGCAGGGCCTCTATCTGACCGCGGCCTGGTACTGGGACCTCAACGACAAGAGCCGGGCGTTCGGCAAGCGCTTCTTCGACAAGACCGGCGCCATGCCGACCTACAACCAGGCCGGCTATTATTCCGCGACCATGACCTACCTCAACGCGGTCAAGGCGGTCGGCACGACCGATCCCGACAAGGTGATGGAGCAGCTCCACAAGAGCAAGGTGGACGACATGTTCACCAGCGACGGCGTCATCCGTCCCGATGGGCTGATGGAGCACTCGATGTTCGTCATGCAGGTGAAGACGCCGGCGGAATCGAAGGCGCCGTGGGACTACTACAAGCTGGTGAAGACACTGACCGGCGAACAGGCCTATGGCTCGCTCGCCGATTCGGCCTGCCCCGCGGTCAAGAAGTAGCCCACGCCGGGCGCGGGCCGGAACCGGTCCGCGACCAAGTTTCGCCTGCTTTTCGCGCCAGAGGCTTCCGGCGGGGATTGTAACGGGCGCGCTCGGCGTGCCAGGATTCCGGTCGGCGGCGGGCCGGGGTCCGCGGGAGACTATCGTGCACGGACACTTCTGGCTTCGGACACTCTCGGCCGGCGCGCTGATTCTGGCCCTCTGCGACGCGCCGGCGGCGGCCACGGTCGGCGGAAACGTCGACGATTCGCCGGTCATCGGGATGAGCCAGCCCGGCAATTATCTCGCCGGATTGATCGCCAGCGCCGACCGCGACACCGCGGCGGCGGAGGCCTATTACCGCGAGGCGCTCCGGCTCGACCCGCGCAACGCCGACCTGATCGAGCGCGCGTTCTCCGCGTCGCTGTCCAACGGCGACGTCACGGGGGCGAGCGCCCTCGCCGAACGCCTGCTCGCGCGCGATGCGAGCAACCGCCTCGCCCGGCTCACGCTGGCGATCAACGCCTTTCACAACGGCGAATGGGCCGCCGCGCGCGTCCAGCTGCAGAAGGACGCCCAGCCGCGCGACCTGACGACGTCGCTGCTGACGGCGTGGTCCTACGCCGGCCAGAACGACCTCCGGCGCGCGCTCGACACGCTCGACCGGGTTCGCGACCCGGCCGTCGCGCCGTTTCGCGATTTCCACGCCGGGCTGATCGCCGATCAGCTGGGCAATCCCGTCGAGGCGCAACGGCGCCTGAAAGCCGCCTACGAAGCCGACAAGGGCGCTTTGCGCTTCGCCGACGGCTACGCCCGCTTCCTCGCCGCCCATGGCGACCGCGACGGCGCCGTCGCCGTCTACAAGGCCTTCGCCGCGGAGGCGCCGCATCATCCGATCGTGGTCCGCGCGCTGGCCGATCTCGAGGCCGGCCGGCCGCTGCGTCCGCTGGTGACCGGGGCCAAGGAGGGCGCCGCCGAAGTCCTGTACGGCCTCGGGGCGGCCGGCATCCGCCAGGGCGACGAATTGCCGGCGCTGGTTTATCTGCGCCTGTCGCTGTTCCTGCGTCCCGGCGACGACCTGACCTCGGTCACGCTGGCGAACCTGTTCGAGCAGATGAAGAAGGACAAGCAGGCGATCGCCGCCTACGAGTCGGTCCCGGCCAGCTCCCCGCTGCACGACGACGCGGAGATCCAGGCGGCGCTGGTGCTCGACAGCCTCGGGCGCTCGGACGAGGCGATCGCGCGGCTGCAGGCGATCGTCGCCGAGAATCCGCGCGACGTCGACGCCCTGAGCGCGCTCGCCGGCGTGCAGCGCGCGGCGAAGAAATACAAGGAGGCGGTCGCGACCTACGACAAGGCGATCGCCGCCGTCGGCATCCCGACCCGCGACAACTGGATCCTGTTCTATTTCCGCGGCATCAGCCACGAGCGGGCGAAGGAATGGCCGAAGGCGGAAGACGACTTCGGCAAGGCGCTGGAGCTCTATCCCGACCAGCCGCTGGTGCTCAATTACCTCGGCTATTCCTGGGTCGACCAGGGCGTGAAGCTCGACGAGGCGTTCAAGATGCTGCGCCGCGCCGTCGAGCTCAGGCCCAACGACGGCTACATCGTCGACAGCCTGGGCTGGGCCCATTACAAGCTCGGGCAATATCCCGAAGCGGCCCAGACGCTCGAGCGCGCCGTCTCGCTGAAGCCCGCCGATCCGGTTCTGAACGACCACCTCGGCGACGCCTACTGGCATATCGACCGCAAGACCGAGGCCCACTTCCAGTGGAACCACGCTCGGGACATGAAGCCGGAGCCGGAGGACCTGCCGGCGATCCTGAACAAGATCGAGGGCGGCCTGCCCGACGCCGCGCCCGGGGCGGCCAAGCCGGACACGACGGCGGCGAAATCGGGCGGAGGATAGGGGCTGGAGCATGCGCTGGCGGCGTGCGCCGGCGAAGGTCAACCTGACGCTTGAGGTGGTCGCGAGGCGGGCCGACGGCCTGCACGACCTCGACAGCCTGGTCGCTTTCGCCGACGTCTCGGACTGGCTCGGCTTCGCGCCGGGGCCGGAATTTTCCCTATTCGTCGAGGGGCCCGGCGCGGGCGAGACCGGGCCGGTCGAAGCCAATCTCGTCGCGCGCGCAGCCCGCGCGCTGGCCGCCCGCGTCCCCGGCCTGCGACAGGGCGCGTTTCGCCTGATCAAGCGCTTGCCGGCCGCGGCCGGGCTCGGCGGCGGCTCGTCGGACGCCGCGGCCTGCTTGCGGGCGCTCGCGGAGGCGAACGAATTGCCGCTTTCGGATGCGCGCGTGCTCGC
>CAMFKX010000407.1 GCA_945957375.1 uncultured Roseiarcus sp. | reverse complement strand
GCCCCGCCCCGACCACGACCACCCCATCGCCCTCCGCCATGCCGCCGGCCTCCTCCGCTCGCGAGGACGCCACCTAGCCCCTGCGACCCGCCCGGCGCCACCGCTTTCTCGGCGACATGCGTCAGCTGTGTCCGATCACCGTCGTCGATCCCGTCGAAACGGCGAAGGCGCCGGCGGTGAAGCTGCGCGCCGCGCACCCGATTTGACGGCGATCAAACGCAGGGTCGCAATTGCCGTTATCGTTTCGGGGCCTGCGGCCGGGCGCTCCGCGCGCGGGCGACGGAGGGAGCGGATGGGCGAGAATGCGTTCGACGCCGTGGTGATCGGTTCCGGGCTCGGCGGCCTGACCGCAGCGGCGCTGCTCGCCAAGAGCGGACGCAAGGTCTGCGTGATCGAACGCAACCACAGCGTCGGCGGCGCCGCCTCGGCGTTCAAGAAGGGCGCGCTGACGATCGAGCCGTCGCTGCACCAGACGGTCGACCCGCGCGATCCGACCGACGTCAAGCACGCGATCCTGTCCCATCTCGGCCTTCTCGACGAGATCGAATGGGTTCCGGTCCGGCCGTTCTACTCGGTCAGGGGCGGGCTGGTCGGCGACGTGTTCGACATGCCGGTCGGATTGGACGCCGCCCATCACGCGCTGAGTTCGCGCTTTCCCAAGAGCCGTGGCGGGTCGGCGCAGTTCTTCGGCGCGATCTCCGAGGTGTTCGACGCGGTCACCCGGCTGAGGGAGGCCGACGAGGGGCGATCGGTCAAGAACCTGCTCGGCGCGCTTCTGACGTCGCGGCGGCTCGCGCGCGACTGGCGCGCCTCTGCGGCCGACATGCTCAACCGCTTCTTCGGCGACGACGAGGCGGCGAAGACCGCGATCGGCGCCACCGTCGGCTATTATTCCGACAACGCCGACCGTCTCGCCTGGCCGTTCTTCGCCATCGCCCAGGCTGGCTTCCACAAGTCGGGCGGCGTCTTCGCCAAGGGCGGCTCGCGCGTCCTGTCGATGAAGCTCGCCAAGGTCGTCAGCCGGGCGGGCGGGTCGGTGCTGCTCGGGCGCGAGGCGGTCGGCGTCGATCTCGCCGCCGACGGGCGGCCCGCCGCCGTGCGCCATGTCGATTCCCGCACCGGCCAGGACACGGCGCGGGTCGAGACGCGGCGAATCTTCGCCAATTGCGCGCCGCACGTCCTCGCGCACATGCTTCCGGCCGTCGCGGCGACGAAATTCGCCGCCGCCTATGAGGCCGCGCCGCTGTCGCTGTCGCTGTTTTCCGCGCATTTCGGCTTGTCCCGCAAGCCCGCCGAGATCGGCCTCGACCGCTATTCGATCAGCGTCCAGCCGGACTGGGCGATCCACTGGAGCGATCTCACCGAGAGCGCGATTCTGCTCGCGCGCGACCCCGGGCCGCGAATGCCGCAATATGGAATCACGAATTACGGCGCGATCGACAGCGGCCTCGACGACGCCGGGCCGACGCTGGTCACGGTGGTCGGCGTCGACCGGCTCGACAACTGGCTCGATCTTCCGCCCGAGGTGGACAAGGCGCGGCGCGAACGCTGGCTCGACGCGTTCCAGGCCGCGATGGACCGCGACTATCCGGGCTTCGCCGCCGCCGTGACCGAGCGGATGTTCCTGAGCGCGCGGTCGATGGCCAATTTCATGAACACGCCGGGCGGCGCGGTTTACGGCTTCGCGCCGCTGCCGTTCGAACGCTCGATCCTCGCCGGCGCGCCGCGGTCGCCGCGGACGCCGCTGCCCGGGATCTATCTCGCTTCGTCGTTCGCCATGACCGGCGGATTCGCCGGCGCGATGAAGGCGGGCGCGGACGCCGCGCGGATGGCGGCGCGGGACGGGAACGGCCGATAGCCGGTTACAGGATGTCCCCCGCGGGGTCGAGCGGGCGTCCGTTCATCCAGACGCCCGCGACCTCGTGCGCGTCGGTCAGATGCACGAGGTTCGCCGAATATCCGGGCGCGAGCCGCCCGATCCGGTGATCGAGGCCGAGGAGGCGGGCGGGCGTCGAGGTCGCCATGGCCAGCGCCGAGGCGAGCGGCGCGCCCAGCGTCGTCGCCATGTAGCGGACGGCGTCGATGAGCGTGATCGCCGCGCCGGCGAGCCGGCCCTCGGCGTCGACGAGCTTGCCTCCGACCCGGGTCATCCGGCGCCCTTGCAGTTCGAAGACGTCGGGCCCGCCGGCCGCGGGCGGCATGGCGTCCGAAACCAGGGCGATTCCGCCCGGACCCTTGGCGGCGACGGCCGCCTTGTAGGCCGCCGGATGGGCGTGCTCCCCGTCGGCGATCAGGCCGCAGATCACGCGAGGGTCGGCGAGCGCCGCCCCGACGACCCCGGGCGCCCGCGAGGCGAGCGGGCTCATGGCGTTGAAGAGGTGGGTGGCGGCGCGCGCCCCCGCGTCGAAAGCGGCGGCGGCCTCCTCGGCGGTCGCATCGGTGTGGCCGAGACTGACGACGATCCCGCGTCGGACGAGCCGTTCGATCAGCGCCAGCGACGCAGCGGCCGGGGCGAGGGTGACGAGAAGCACGCCCGCCCGGGCGGCGGCCAGCGCCGCGGCGTCGGCCTCGCCCATCGGGCGGATCCACTGCGGCGGATGCACGCCCGGCCGGCGCGGGTCGATGAACGGGCCCTCGACATGAACGCCGAGCGCGCCGGGAACGCGCCGCTCGGCCTCGCGCGCGCCGTCGAGCGCCGCCGCGAGGACGTCGGGCGCGTCAGTTACGACTGTCGGCAGGACGCCGGTGACCCCGTAGCGCCGGTGGGCGCGGGCGATCTTCGCGACGCCCTCGGGGGTCGGCTCGGCGTTGAACAACACGCCGCCGCCGCCGTTGACCTGCCAGTCGATCAGGCCCGGCGCCAGAACGCCGCCGCCGAGGTCGATCTGCTCGCCGCCCCTCGGCCGCGCCTCGACGTCGACGAGCGCCCGGATGGCGCCGTCTTCGACGACCAGGGCGTGGTCGTCGAGCAACCGCTCGCCGTCGAACAGTCGCGCCCCGAAAAAGCATGTCATTGCGATTCCTCCCCGCCTGCGACCGTCCCGCCGACCATCAGGATCGCGCCGTCGGCGGCGTCGTGGAGCGGCCGCGTCAGCATCGCGGCGACTTCGGGATCGAGAAAGGGCCGCAACGCCTCGCCGGCGCCGCCGACCAGCGCGATCCGCCTCGCGCCCAGCGCGGCGACGCGCCGCGCCAAGGTTTCGATCGCCCGCGCTGCGGCGGTGACTGCGGACAACGCGACCGGGTCGCCTTCGCCGGCGCGGACGAACGCCAGCGGAGCGAATTCGCCGAAATCGCCGGGCCTCGCCGTCCTCGCCCAGCGCACGATGGCGACGACATCCCCGCCGAACCGCTCGACAATCTCGTCGGTCAGCCGGCTTCGGGACCCCAGGCCGTCGCAGGCGCGCACCGCGGCCCGGAGGGCGTCGAGGCCGACGCGGGCGCCGGCCCCGTCGTCGCCGAGGAGGAATCCGCGTCCGCCGACGATCGTCTCGCGGCCGTCGACGCGCGCGATCGCGGCCGAACCGGTCCCGGCGATCACCAGCCCGCCGTCTTCGCCCGCGTGGGCGCCGATGCACGCCGTCACCGCGTCGTTAGCGACGGCGACCTGACCGTAGCCCGGGAACGCCGCGGCGACGCGGCTGGCGTCGCCGCGGTCGTTGACGCCGGCGAGCCCGAGCC
>CAMFKX010000406.1 GCA_945957375.1 uncultured Roseiarcus sp. | reverse complement strand
GAGCTCCGGAATCGTCACCTGAAAGTCCGACAGCACTTCGAGCAGAAACGCTTCGAAGGCTTCGTCGGCGCGGTCGATCTCGTCGATCAGCAGGACGGGAGCGCCGGAGACGCCGGGCTCCATCGCCTGCAGGAGCGGGCGCTTGATAAGGTAGCGCTCGGAGAAGACGTCGTGCTCGATGCGGGTCTTGTCGTGTTCGCCGGCGGCTTCCGACAGCCGTATCGCCATCATCTGCGAGGGGTAGTTCCATTCGTAGACGGCGGTGGCGACGTCGAGTCCCTCGTAGCATTGCAGGCGGATCAGCTTGCGGTCGAGGGTCGCGGCGAGAACCTTGGCGATCTCGGTCTTGCCGACGCCGGCTTCGCCTTCGAGGAACAGCGGCCGGCCGAGTCGCAGCGCAAGGAACAGCACCGTCGCCAGCGAGCGGTCGGCGACGTAATGAGCGCCCTTGAGCAGCGCCTGCGTCTCGTCGATCGAGGTCGGGATTGCGGTCGGCTTGGACGACAACGAGGGCTCCATCGAAACGGGCTCCCGCCGCGCCATGCGGACAGGAACGCCGGCGGAGCAGGGGCGGGGACCACGGGTCACAGCGACCCGGATCGCGGAGGGCTTACAAGGCCCTCCCGCGATTGTCCAAAAGCCGGGACGGCGCGCCGGAAGGCCGGCGCGCCGCAAGGGTCAGCCGGCGGCCGCGACTGCGCGCTTGGCCATCACGCTGATCAGGTGGGCGCGATAGTCGGCGTCGGCGTGGATGTCCGAGTTCAGCTCGTCCGCCGACACGGAATGTCCGTCGAGCGCCGAGGCGGCGAAATTCGCGCTCAGCGCCTTTTCGAACGCATCCGCCCGGAACACGCCGTTCTGCCCGGCGCCGGTGACCGCGACGCGGACCCCGCCGGCGGTCTTGGCGACGAACACGCCGACGAGGGCGTAGCGCGAGGCCGGATTGGGGAACTTCACGTAGGCCGCCTTCTGCGGGATCGGGAAGCGCACCTTGACGATGATCTCGCCCGGCTCGAGCGCCGTCTCGAACAGGCCGGTGAAGAAGTCGTCCGCCTTGAGCTCGCGCTTGCTGGTGACGATGGTCGCGCCCAGCGCCAGCGCGGCGGCGGGATAATCGGCGGCCGGGTCGTTGTTGGCGAGCGAACCGCCGATCGTGCCGCGGTTGCGGACGTGGGGATCGCCGATGCCGCCGGCGAGGGCGGCGAGCGCCGGGATCGCTTCCTTGACGACCGGGCTCTGGTGCACGTCGATGTGGCGGGTCGTGGCGCCGATGACGAGGGCGTCGCCCTCGCGCGCGATGCCGGCGAGTTCCGGCACGCCGCGCAGTTCGACGAGCGCAGACGGGCTGGCGAGGCGCTGCTTCATCGTCGGCAGGAGCGTCTGGCCGCCGGCGAGCGGCTTGGCCTCGGACTTGCCGAGTTCTGCGAGCGCGCCCGAGAGCGTGTTCGGACGGTGGTATTCGAACGAGTACATGGGGACATCTCCGAATGGGGGTCAGGGGAGGCGGCGCAAGCCGCCGCCTCCGGCTCGAATCATTCCGCGGCGCGCTTGAGCGGCGACTTCTGCGCGGCGCGCCACACGACTTGCGGCGTCGCCGGCATGGTGACGTCCTCGTGGCCGAGCGCGTCGGTGATCGCGTTGATCACCGCCGGGGGCGAAGCGATCGCGCCCGCCTCGCCGCAGCCCTTGATGCCGAGCGGGTTGGACGGGCAGGGCGTCTCGATCGTGTCGACGTTGTAGGACGGCAGATCGTCGGCCCGCGGCATGCAGTAGTCCATGTAGCTTGCCGTGAGCAGCTGGCCGTCGTCGTTGTAGACCGCGCCTTCGAGCAACGCCTGGCCGATGCCCTGGGCGATACCGCCGTGGACCTGGCCGTGCACGACCATCGGGTTGATCAGTTTGCCGAAGTCGTCGACCGCCGTGTAGCGGTCGACCCTGGTCACGCCGGTCTGCGGATCGATCTCGACTTCGCAGATGTGGACGCCGGCCGGGAAGGTGAAGTTGGTCGGATCCCAGAACGCGCTTTCCTTCAGGCCGGGCTCGAGTTCCTGCCCGTTGAATTTGTGCGCGATATAGGCGTTGAGCGCCACGCCGCCGAAGTCGATCGACTTGTCGGTGCCCTTGACGGTGAACTTGCCGTCCTTGAACTCGATGTCGTCCGGGGACGCCTCGAGCACGTGGCCCGCCACCTTCTTCGCCTTCGCTTCGACCTTGTCGAGCGCCTTGACGATCGCCGACATGCCGACCGCGCCCGACCGCGAACCGTAGGTGCCCATGCCCATCTGCACCTTGTCGGTGTCGCCGTGCACGATCGACACGTTCTCGATCGGAATGCCGAGGCGGTCCGATACGAGCTGGGCGAAGGTCGTCTCATGGCTCTGGCCGTGGCTGTGCGAGCCGGTCAGGATCTCGACCGTGCCGATCGGGTTGACGCGCACTTCCGCCGATTCCCACAGGCCCACGCCCGCGCCAAGCGAGCCCACCGCCGCCGACGGCGCGATGCCGCAGGCTTCGATGAAGGCCGAGAAGCCGACGCCACGCAGCTTGCCCTTGGCGGCCGAGGCCGCCTTACGGGCGCCCACGCCCTTGTAGTCGGCGAGCGCCAGCGCCTTGTCGAGCGCCTGCGCATAGTCGCCGATGTCGTAGGCCATGATGACCGGCGTCTGGTGCGGGAACTGGGTGACGAAGTTCTGGCGGCGGAATTCGGCCGGGTCGCGGCCGGTTTCGCGCGCGGCGATCTCCGCAAGGCGCTCGATCACGAAGGTCGCTTCGGGACGGCCCGCGCCGCGATAGGCGTCGACCGGCGCGGTCGTGGTGTAGACCGCGTCGACCTCGGCGTAGACCGCCGGGATGTTGTACTGGCCCGACAGCAGCGGCGCATAGAGGTAGGTCGGGACGGACGAGGCGAAGGTGGACAGGTAAGAGCCCATGTTCGCGATCGTGTGGACGCGCACGCCGGTGATCTTGCCGTTCGCGTCGAGCGCCATCTCGGCGTGGGTGACGTGGTCGCGGCCGTGGGCGTCGGAGAGGAACGCTTCCGTGCGGTCCGCGGTCCACTTCACCGGGCGATTGACCTTCTTGGCCGCCCAAGCGCACACCGTTTCCTCGGCATAGATGAAGATCTTGGAGCCGAAGCCGCCGCCGACGTCGGGGGCGATGACGCGCAATTTGTGCTCGGGCGCAAGGCCGATGAAGGCCGAGAGCACGAGACGGGCGACGTGCGGGTTCTGACTGGTTGTATAGAGCGTGATCGTGTCGGTGCCCGAATCATAGTCGCCGACGGCGGCTCGAGGCTCCATCGCGTTCGGGATCAGGCGGTTGTTGACCAGATCGAGCTTGGTCACGTGTGCGGCGGAGGCGAAGGCCGCGTCGGCGGCCGCCTTGTCGCCGAGATGCCAGTTGTAGCAGGTGTTGTTCGGCGCGGCGTCGTGGACCTGCGACTGGCCGGCCTGGGCGGCCTTGGCCGGATCGACGACCGCGGGAAGCTCGGTGTAGTCGACGACGATCTTCTCGGAGGCGTCGCGAGCCTGCGCCAGGGTTTCGGCGATGACGACGGCGACATGGTCGCCGACATAGCGCACCTTGCCGTGCGCGAGCGCCGGATGGGCGCCGGCCTTCATCGGCGAGCCGTCCTTGGAATCTGTCTCTTATACACATCTGACGCTGCCGACGATCGCATAAGTGTAG
>CAMFKX010000405.1 GCA_945957375.1 uncultured Roseiarcus sp. | reverse complement strand
AGTCGAGGCCCTGGCGGGCGCGCCAGCGCAGATAGTCGCGCCAGTCGGCGGCGTACGCGCGGTTCGTGTTTTGGGAGGTCGCGGCGCGAGCGTAGGCGCGCGCCGTCTCGACCAGCGGCTCGAGCGCCGAGGGGAGCCGGGGTTGGCCCGAGTCGTCGTCGGGCAGTGCAGGGGGACGATCCGAACTCATCGACGCCGTCTCAATCGACCGAGCCGCGGCCTGTTTCCGGACGCGCCGTGCGGCGGCGGACGCGGAACAACAGTTAAGATGGTCGAGCCGCTCATGCGCGCGCGATGTCCGTCAGGGCGAAGTCATCGCCCTTGAACAGCAGGGCCTCGCCAGTGGCTTTGGCCAGCGCGTAGGAAAAGCAGTCGCCGAAGTTGAGGCCCGCCTTGTGCCGGCCCTTGCCGAAGTCGAGAAAGGCCTGGCGGGCGAGTTCTCCCTGCTCGAGGGTCACGGGCTCGATCACCACGCCGGCGCGGCGCAGGAACGCTTCCGCCTGGCGCATGCCGTTCGGACCGAGCTGGCTTTCGACGACCATCGCGAGCTCGACGTAGTTGGCGACGCTGAGCCGCGAGACGTCGGCCGCCTCAATCCGTTCGACGAAGCGCTTGGCCTCCGGCTCGCGGTAGAGGATCGCCACCAGCGCCGAGGTGTCGACGATCATTTCGGCAGCCCATGCTCGTCGTAGAGGAGCTCGGCGTGGTCCAGGTAGGGGCGCTTGACGTGCGCCGCGGCCCGGTCGGCGATCGCCAGCAATTCCTCGACGCTGGCGCGCGCCCGTCTCCGTTCGATCGTGGCGAGGCGCTCGCGCAAGGCCTCGGTGACGACCCGGGTCATCGTCTCGCCGGTCGCCCGGGCGATCGCCTGGGCAAGGCGGTGGGCCTCCGGATCCTTGATGTTGAGGCTCATGGCCGATCCTTCTCGCACCACGGCAGTGCGTCCGCCATTCTACCGCAATTGCCGTCTTTCTACCACCGCGGAGGCCGCCCGCCGGTCGCCGCCGCCTGCGGCGGCCGGCTGCTGGGCGGTCCCAGGCGCGAGGGAGGGCTCAAATCGGGGCTCCGGGGGCTCGGAATCTGCGGTTCCTTACATAATGACAGCGATGTTCGATAATGCAAACTTATCGGACATCCTTTCCTGTCGACAGCCACGGCGGTTTTGGCCCATGGCGATAGTCATAACCGCCGCCGTTGGCTAGCCTGTCCCCCGTGATTCGCGCCGAGCCGCACGCACTCGACCTTCCCCGCGCGCCGGTCTGGGCCCGGCCGGGCGGGAATTTGCGCGAGATTTCTGAGGCCGAAGCCCTGTTTTTCGCCGGCGCCGCCCTGTCAGCGCTCGATTCCGTGGCGAAAACCGAGCCGCCGTGGGCCGGGGCCTGGCGCGCCCGCCTCGCCCTGAAATCCGCCGCCGCGGTCGCCCAGACCCTGCTCAATCGCCGGGAGGACGAGGCGGCGCTGCGCGACGCCATCGCCCTCGCGAAACCCGGCCAGGATCTTGGGCCGGCGGGAAAGGCCTACTCGGCCTTCCGCACCCTCTCCGGCCCGGGCGAGCCGTTCCACCCGGCGCGGCTCGCCGCCGTCGCCGCCGATCTGCAGGCCCCGCTCGACCTCGACAGGGCAGGGGCGCTCGCCGCCGCGCTGAAGGAGGCCGTCGTGCGAGGACGCCCGGCCCCGCTCGCGGCGGCCGCGGCCGCCGAGGCGGTGATCACAATCCGCGTCGACGCCGAACCGCTCGCCCTCTGGGTCGCGGACGCGGCGCTCGCCAGAATTCTCGGCTGGCCGGTCCCGGTTCCATTGCTCGCCGGCGAGCTCTTCTCGGGCAAGTCTTCGGGCGACGGGCGGCGGCCGAGGCCAGGCGAAGCCGGCTGGGGCAAGCTGGTCGCGCTCGGTCTTGCGCGCGCATCGCTCGGCGCCCTCGATCTCGCCCAGGATTTTTCCCGTCGCGCGGCCCGGCTCGCCGACGCCGCGCCGAAGCTGCGCGCCAAAGGGAAGGGGAAAGCGCTCGACGCGCTGCTCGCCGACGACGCGGTCTCCGCCGCGGCGCCGATCGTGGGGTTGAGCGATCGCGCCCGCCGGCGGCTGTTCGAGCGCCTGGTCGTTCTCGGCGCGGCCCGCGAGCTCACGGGCCGCCCGACGTTCCGGCTCTACGGGCTCTGAACACATGGCGCGTCGGCAAAATCCCGAGCCCGACTTCGACCGCGAGCTTTCCGACCTGCCGCCCGAGCTGCGCTGGCGCGAGTGGAAGGCGCGGGTCGAGGCGGTGCTGTTCGCCGCCGCGAAGCCCGTCACGCGAGACGTCCTCGCCCGCGTCGTGGGGCGCGGTTGCGCCCTCGACCTGCTGCTCGACGACCTGAAAGAGGACCTGCGCGGGCGGCCGATCGAACTCGTGCGGGCAGGGGAGTCCTACACCCTCCATACTCGCCCCGCGTTCGGGCCGGCGATCCGCGTCGGCCTCGACATCGCGGGGGACGCGAAACAGCTGACGAAACTCGAGGCGGGCGTGCTGATGGCGATCGCCATGGCCCAGCCGGTGACGCGGGGCGAGCTCACGGAGACGTTCGGCAAGGAAATCTCGCGCGACCTGATCGCTTCGCTCCGCGACCAGGGGCTGATTGCGGCGGGGCCGCGCAGCCCAAAACTCGGGGCGCCGTATGCGTATGTGACGACGGAGAAATTCCTGCTCGAGTTCGGGTTCGAGTCGCTGCGCGACCTGCCCGACCTCGAGGCGCTCAAGGACGCGGGGCTGGTCGACGGCAGGACGGGTGATGGCGAAGGCAGCTCTCCAATCGTGGAGCAGAAGGGCTCCCCGGTTCGCGTCATTTGATCGTGAGCGAGCCGTCGAGGTTCGCCGGCCGCGCGGGCGACGACCGGCAACGCCCCGAAACCCGGAAGCCCGGGCGGAACGTCTCTCGTCAGGGCAGCGGGTCGATGCGAATCTGCGCCTCCGCCGTGATCGTCAGCACGGAATTCACCAGCAGGTCCTGCGGACGATCGCCGCTCGCTTTCGTGAGGTGCGCGACGACGAGATCCATGAGCCGCTGGGCTTCGGCGCGCGCGACCGAGGGCAGGATGATTACGCCGGGATGGAGGTCGACGCCGCCGGCGAGCTTTCGGAAATCCTCGGCATTCTCGGTCACAATCACCCGATCTTCTGCGATGGCGCGCGCGAAGACGACGTGGTCCGGATTGCGCAATCGGCCGCGATCCCGGGGATGGATCGCGTCATGCAGCCCCTGATTGAGATGCCGGCTCAGCGTCGGAGAGATGCATTCGTCGATGAAGAACCTCACGCCGCGGAGTCCCGGCGTCGCTGCGCCGGGCGGCCGAGCTGCGGATGGGTTTGCGCATAGAGAAGCGCAGCCTCGAACGCCCGGCGCGGGACGTCCGGATAGTCCTCCATCACGGTTTCAATCGTGTCGCCGGAGGCGACGCGGCCGTGGATCGCGCTCACGGTGAGTCGGGTGTCGCGGATGACTGGCCGGCCGCCCTGGACGCCGTCGACGACCTCGATAAAGGCGTCACGGTCCTCAGCGTAGCGCTCGGCGCGCTCGACGGCTTCGCGCGCGAGCAATCCGACAAGGAGTATCACCGCCGGCGCCACTTCGATCTCGGCCGTCTTCAGGGCCGACGGCGACATCGCGGCCAGCTTGCGCGCGACGAGTCTCTTGTCGCTGACGCTCAGACGCCGGCCGAGCGACATCACCGAGGCGGCCAGGGCCACCGCG
>CAMFKX010000404.1 GCA_945957375.1 uncultured Roseiarcus sp. | reverse complement strand
CTCCAGACCTTCGCTTCGTTGTCCTCGCGCAAGGGATCAGGCATCGGCTTCGGCAAGCTGCTCAGCGGTTGCGGCGTCATCGACTGCTCCGCGGTTCGCGGAGGGCGGTTTCGCGTCAGCGCGGGCGACGGACCGTCGACGCTCAGCGCGCAAGTCTCGGCTTTTCTCGAGCATCGCTGTCTCTGTCTTCAATTCGGGCGGCCGTCGCCACGGGATCGACCGGAAGAATGCAGGTGATGGTCGTTCCCTCGCCCGGAGCGGTGTCGATCAGCACGCGTCCCCCGTGCAACTCGACCATCGCCTTGACGATCGAGAGGCCCAGCCCGGGGCCCCGGTGGCGCGAGCCGTTCGGAAACGATTTGAACCGCTCGAAAATCCGGTCAACGGTCTCGAGCGGAATGCCGGGGCCGCGGTCGCTGACCTTGAACACGATTTCGTCCATCCGCCGCATCGCCGCAAGGGTCACGGTCTGCCCGGCCTCGGAATAGTTGATCGCGTTGGACAACAGGTTGAACAACA
Source organism: uncultured Roseiarcus sp. (assembly GCA_945957375.1). Lineage (GTDB taxonomy): Bacteria > Pseudomonadota > Alphaproteobacteria > Rhizobiales > Beijerinckiaceae > Roseiarcus. Next base: position 3,217 of record CAMFKX010000404.1, on the reverse strand, counting down.
CCTGACGGACCCGCCGCCCGTCGGCGTTGAAGGCGCCCACTCCGTCGGTGATCACCATTCTCAGCTCGATCGACGCTTCGTCGAGGCGGTCCTGCACGCCGGCCGCAGCGGCGCGCATCGCCTCGGCGACGTCGACCGACTCGACGCGCAACTCGAGCGCGCCGGCGTCGATCGAGGCGAGGTCGAGGATGTCGTCGATGATCGCCAGCAGCGCGTGCGAGGAATTGGTGATGAAGCCGGCGTATTCGAGCTGCTTCGGATTGAGGGGGCCGACCCCTTCCGCCGCCAGGAGCTGGGTGAAGCCGATAATGTTGGTGAGCGGCGTGCGCAGTTCGTAAGACACGTGGTTGACGAAGTCGTTGCGCAATTTTTCGGCGGCGACCAGCGCCTCGTTGCGATCGGTCAGCGCCCGCTGCACCTTGGCGCTGGCGGTGATGTCGAGGAAGGTCAGCAGCGTGGCTCCGTCCGGCAGCGGCAGGGCCGCCGAGTCGAGGGTGGAATCGTCCATCCTCTCGATCCGCACCGCCAGGCTCGCACGGTGTTCGTGCAACCCGACCACCATGCCTCGCAGATCGTCCCAGAGCGCCGGGTCGCGGCAAAGCGCCCGGCAGCCCGCGCCGACGAGATCGATGTGAGGATGGTCGCGCAATCGAGTGGGATCGATGCTCCACATGGTGGCGAAGACCGGGTTGAACAGCTTCATCCGGCCGTCGGCGCCGAACACCGCGACGCCTTCCTTCAGCGCATCCAGCGTCTCGCCCTGAACGTGGGTGAGCGAGGTGACCTGCGAAGCGAGCGCGTAGCTCTGAGTCGCGTCGTCGTAGAGATAAGTGACGCCGCCCTTCGGATTGGGGCTCATGACCACCCGGAGCGCCCGCCCGTCGGGCAGATACCAGACCGTCTCGCTCGGCTCGATCGCCTGATAGCACTGCAGCATTTGCGCTTTCCAGGCGCGGAAATCGGCCTGTTCGGGCAACTGGCGCTTGGTTCGCAGACGATCGAGGACTTCGGCGTCGGTCGGGCGCGCGTCGAGAAACGCCGGCTCCAGCGACCACATCTGACTATAGGCCGAATTGTAGAAGGTGAGCCGCTTCGACTTGTCGAAGATCGCGACCGCCGTGGACAGACGGTCGATCATGCGGGAATAATCGTCCTCGCTGCGCTCCATTTCCGCTTTCAGCGACGCCGCCTCGGAGACGTCAAGCGCGATGCCTGCCGACCCCTGGGCGGCGAGAACCTCGACGATGTCGACGGTGCGGCGCACGCCGCCGCCGACGACGCCGGCCCGGCGTTTCCACAGTCCAGTCTCGCGCAGCGCCGCCGTCGCCTCTCGCCGCAACGTCGGACCAAACAGGTCCGCGTCACGGTCGACGGCGTCGTTCTCGCCCGGCGATTCGACGGCTCTCGCATAGGGCCCGTTGCACCAGACGAGCCGTCCTGACCCGTCCCGCGTCCAGGCCAGGACCGAAGCTTCCTCGAGTGCGCCGCGAAGCGCGGCGATCGCGGATTCCGCGTCGGCGATCTTCTCGCCCATCCGGAGCGCCTCCAGGCGATCGCCGGAGACGTCGCGGATGCGCAGGACCGCGGTGCCGGCGACGGGGCTCCCGGAAATTTCGAGGTGGCGGCCGCGCAGGCTGACCGCGGTCAGGCTGAACCGCTCGCCGCGGTCGAGAAGTCTGGCGGCGGCGGTTTCGACCTGGGCCGCCCCCTCCGCCTCCAGCCACGTCGGATAGTCCAGGACCCGCTTCGCCGTCGCAGCGTCGGGGACGACGCCGAGGTCGCCCTCGATCATCGGCTCGGCGTCCGGCTTGTCCCAGGCGATGAACACCTGCTGATCGCTGCGCAGGATCCTCTCGAAGCGATCGGCGCGCACCACCGCGCTCGCGAGCCTGGTCTCGATGTTCGCCAGTCGGCGCTGCCAGTTTCGCTTGGCCAGCACATGGAAGACCACGCCCGCGACGAGGGCGGCGATCAGGACCAATATCGCGCCGAGCACCGCCTCCGGCGGAATCCCGCCATCCGGACCGGAAGGGCCGACGTCGCGCAGCGTGTCCTCGGCTCGCGCCGACGTCACGACCAACATCAGCTTTGCGGTCGCGACGGCGCGCATACCCACGGCGGTCTGCGCCCTCCAACGGGGAACCGGGGCGGATTGCCGGGCGCTCTTGCCGGGCGCGCTCGCCGACTCCGCCAGCGCGCCCGGCGAGCGCGCCCGACAGGCGCCGGCGCTCCGGCCCCCGTCCCGGTTACTCCAACGCCAGCTAAACCCCTGCAAGAAAAAGCCTCCTCGAGAGACCGCGGCCAGTCCACCCGCGGTCGTCGCGCCGTTCGGCTCCTCCAGCCGCGAAGTTCCGAATCAGCTGACGGGCAGGCTACGAGAAGTTTGGCGCAAAGTCGTTAACCACGCTTGCGCCAGGGGCCGCGGAAGAGCCTCGATCCAGCTCGCCGCCGGCCTGCTTAATCAACGCACGAGGCCGAGAATGTCCTTGACCGCATCCATGTTCGCCCTCGCGATGGCGCGGGCCTTCCCGGCGCCGTCGGCGAGGACCGAATCGACATAGGCCGGATCGTCGGCGAGCCGCAGGATCTCGGCCCGGATCGGCGAGAGTTTCTCGATCGTGACCTCGGCGAGCGCCGACTTGAACGCCGAGAACTGGCTGCCGCCGAACTCGTGCACCACGTCGGCCTTGGTGCGGTCGGTGAGCGCGGCGAAGATGCCGACGAGGTTTTCCGCCTCCGGCCGCCCGGCGAGCCCGTCGAGATGGCTGGGCAAGGGCTCCGGGTCGGTCTTGGCCCGGCGGATCTTCTGGGCGATCGTGTCGGGATCGTCGGTGAGCGCGATATAGGAATTCTCCGACGTGTCCGACTTGGACATCTTCTTCGCGCCGTCGCGCAGACTCATCACGCGCGTCGCCGGACCCTGGATCAGCGGCTCGGGCAGGGGGAAGAACTGGTCGCCGTGGCCGTTGGCGGCGATCGATTCGGCGAAATCGTTGTTGAACTTCTGGGCGATGTCGCGCGCGAGCTCGAGGTGCTGCTTCTGGTCGTCGCCGACCGGAACGTGGGTCGCGCGATAGATCAGGATGTCCGCCGCCATCAGCACCGGATAGTTGAACAGGCCGACCGAGGCGTTCTCGCGGTCCTTGCCGGCCTTTTCCTTGAACTGGGTCATGCGGTTCAGCCAGCCGAGGCGGGCGACGCAGTTGAACACCCAGGC
>CAMFKX010000403.1 GCA_945957375.1 uncultured Roseiarcus sp. | reverse complement strand
GCCTCGGCCCGCCGGTCCGCCTGCCGCGGCTTCATGCGCTGCTGGTCAATCCGCGCGCGGCGCTGTCGACGCGCGACGTGTTCCAGGCGCTGGGCCTCGAGCGCGGCTACCGGCGGCAGGCGCAGGCCGCCGACGAGGGCGTCGCCCCGGTCACGGCGGAGGCGCTCGCGGCCGGCCGCAACGACCTCGAAGCCGCGGCGCAGGCCGTGCTTCCTGTCGTTACCGAGGTGCTCGACGCGCTGCGACGCCAGCCGGGCGCGTGGAGCGCGCGCATGTCCGGCTCGGGCGCGACCTGCTTCGCTTTGTTCGACGACCTCGCCGGGGCGAGATCGGCGCAAGCACGCCTGGCGGGCGAACACGCCACATGGTGGACGGCTGCGACGCACTTGAGATGAGTTCCTAAAGCGCGACACGCGGGGCGCTAGGAGACGCGATCACGCGCCAGCCCGTCGAACAGCTTCCTCATCTCGCTGTCGATGTGCTCGGGGTAGCAGAACATGCTGCCGCCCTTGGCGATGCGCACATTGCGCAACCGGCCCGCCCAGGCAAAAACATCCTGGAACAGGTGGCGGTGAATCGCTCGGTAATGCGCATAGCCGAGTCGCCCGCGCGGCAACGGCTCCTCGGCGCGCTGCGCCGTGATCAGCGCCTCGAAGGCGTCGAGCTGCGCTTGCTCCCGAAGCCCCAGAAGATTTTTGAGAACTGACGTGCCCGGATAGCAATAGGGATCGGGTGTGCTGTCGTACATACGCCTCGTCAGCGCTTCGACACGAAGCGCGCAAGAATGGCGTGGCGACGTTCGGCGGCGCTCAGTCCCTCGCGGTCGAACCGCGCTAGAGCGGTTTCCGTTCAGGTTGGTTCATATCCCGCGGCCTCGAAATAGTTTGCGGATTCGCGCGGGGTGAAGCGGTCGAGGGTCTGGCCAATGGCGTTCCAGAGGCCTTCGACGGTTCGTTCGGCCGCCTTTCGCAGGAGGGCCTTGAACTTGGCGAACAGCTTCTCGATTGGATTGAAGTCCGGGCTGTAGGGCGGGAGGTAGAGCAGGCTCGCGCCTGCGGCCTCGATCAAGGCGGCGACCTTCGGTCGCTTGTGGCTGGAGAGGTTGTCCATGACGACGATGTCGCCCGGCTTCAGTTCGGGAACGAGGAACTGCTCGACATAGGCTTCGAAGGTCCCGGCGTTGATGGGGCCGTCGAACACGAGGGGCGCGACGAGGCCTTGGAGACGGAGGCCGGCGACGAAGGTCGTCGTCTTCCAGTGGCCGTGGGGAATCGCCGCTCTCAGCCTCTCGCCCCGGCGCGCGCGTCCGTAACGGCGCGCCATGTTGGTGGAGGCCCAGGTCTCGTCGATGAAGACGAGCTTCTCCGGATCGAGGTCGAGCTGGCTGTCGAACCAGGCCTCGCGACGCTTCAGGATGTCGGGGCGCTCCTGCTCGGCCGCGTGCGCCGACTTTTTTTGAGCGTGAACCGGCGGCGATCGAAAAACCGCCAGATCGTCGACACGCTGAAGCAGTGGCCGGTCTTCGCCAGCGCCTCCTGAAACTCGACCAGCGTCGTGTCCGGCTGCTCGGCCAGGATCGTCAGGATCGCCCCAGCCTGCGCCTCGATCGCCGCCGACCGATGATCGCCGCCCATCGGCTTCGGACGCAGATCGCCGGTCGCTTCGGCCTGAGCGACCCAACGGATCGCGCTCGACACGCCGACGCGAAAATGCGCCGCCGCCTGACGCCGAGACATCCCGCCCTTGACCGCCGCGACGACCCGTTCGCGCAGATCCGTCGACAAAGGTTCAGCCATGACCCCGGCCTCCCCGCCGGCTCCAAGGCTGAATCAGATTTCCGCTGATTTGGGAATCCTCAACGATTCCGTCGGATCGGAAACCGCTCTAGCGTCGCGCGCATCTCGTCCGTCAACGCGATACCCTCGACCGCACTGATACGAGCGAACCGCTCCCGCCCGAGAACGAAGCCTGGGTTGGAGTCGGGGGTGGATGGGCGCGACCGCGGTCTGAGCATGCGGACACTGTACCATGAACAGGCTGACTCAGACAAAGATTTACATAGAAAAAATGATATTATCATATATACAACGAGCGGTACACCCGGCCGTTCTGGCCGGGGTCCGGGGGGGCGGTTCGGGATAGGACAAATCCGTCCCATCTGGGCATCGTCGCCCAAGGTGGGCGCACCACGCCTTGCGTTGCCGCGATCTCACGGGGCCGAAGCCCTTACGCCCGTCTCACTGGGGCACGGGCAGCGAGACGCCGCCCGTCACTTCGGCTGAGGCAGCGGCTTGACGTCCGCCGTCGTGTCAACCGACTGCTCCTGCCGGGTCGGGTCGGTCAGCTTCGCCGGCGCCGTCACCGCGCCCACGGCGACGTCGGTCGCGACATTGACCGCCCCCTTGGCGAAGGTCCCGAACGTCTCGACGAGCCCGGTCTTGCTGTCCGACAGCGGCTGGCCGGCCGCGAGGCGTCCGCCGATCGCCGAGACCACCTCGCCGGTGGCGAACTTGCTGTGGTTGGCCGAGTCGTTCGATTCGACGTTGGTCAGGTCGATGACGTTGACATCGGCCTCCTGGAGCATCTCGGAATAGGGCTGCTTCGTCGGATCGAGCGCGCCGAGGCGGGTCGAATCGCGGGCGAGGAAGCTCGACAGGCCGAGCGCCTTGTCGTCGCGCGAGACGAACAGGGTGAACTGGGTCGAGCGGGGCGTGGCGTCGATCTGGGCGATCTGGCGGCGGAACACGTCGACGTCGATATCGGGCGAGGCGAGCATCACGTCCTTGAGCTTCGCCGGCAGGCCGTGGTCGCGGATCGCCATTTGCCGCAAGGTCTCGACGGTCAGGTAATTGCCCATCGAATGCGCCAGGATCGAGATCGAACCGACGCTCTTGTTGCTGACCAGCGCATGCAGCAGCAACTCGAACGCGTCGCGCGAATACATCGCGCTGTCGCGGTCGTAGACGTAATCGGCGACATTGCCGCCCGAGGGCCAGGTGAACAGCACCGGCGCCTCGTTGACCCCGGCGTCATGGACGATCTGGACCTGGCGGTAGACCGCCTCTTCGAAGCGGGTGTTGTAGCCGTGGACGAAGATCAGCACCCTGTGGCCGGGGGTGCGGGCCACTCGGGCGTTGAACATGGCCTTGGCCTGGGCCAGGTCCATCTTGTCCGCCCGCAGCGTGACGAAGTCGCGCTGGGGGTCGCCGGGCGGGCTGCTCGGCCATTCCACGTTGCCGGGCTTGTGATTCGGCGGGATCGAGACGACGATGTCGGCGAAGGAAAGGTCCCTGCCGCGCGACCCGCCGAACATGACGCCCGGCGGTTCGACGACCGGCGCGCGGGTGGTCGCCACCAGCAGATCGACCGTGCTCGCGCCCGGCGTGGTCGTGCCGAGCACCAGATTGCCGTAGGGACGCCCGGCGCAGCCGCCGGCGATCAACGCCGCCGTCAGCGTCAGGACCACCGCCGCGGGCGCGCGCCGCGCGGCGCCGTTTTCCTCTGCGCCCTTGCGGGCCCCCCCGAATAACCAACCGCTCGAACGCATTCTGCCCCTCATCAAGCCCTCGGTCCGGGCAAGGCCCGGAACGTCAGTTCGATCGCCGCGGGCGCCATGCCCGTCTTGGCCGGCGCGGCCTTCTGGGTCTGGGTCATAAACCACCAGACCGCCGCCAGCACGATGACAATAAGCAGGATCACCGCCCAGATGGGGAAGCCGCCCGACGACGGCGCGGGGGGCGGCGGGAC
>CAMFKX010000402.1 GCA_945957375.1 uncultured Roseiarcus sp. | reverse complement strand
GGGAGGCCGAGGCGCTCGCGGCGCGCTGGGGGTCGGCGTTCATCGACGCCGGCGCAGCGGGAGGCCTCGACGCCGAGAGCGGGCACGGGCCGTGGCCGGAAGGGCTGATGCGCCTCGCCGGCTTCATCAAGACGCTGTCGTGACCGACGCCGTGCGCCGTGCGGCGCCGACTCCCTGGTGGCCCGTCGCCGGGCTCGCCGCCATGGCGGTCGCCCTCGGCGCCGCGCTCGTCGCCTGGCTCGCCGGCGCCTGGGACCCCGTCGCCGTCCTGGCGGACGCGCGCGCCTACGCTACGCTTCGCCCGTTCGCCGCCGCCGCCATTTTTGCGCTGTGTTTCGTTGTGACGGTGACGCTCGCCGTCCCGATCGTCCCGATCATGTGCATCGCGGCCGGCGCCATGTTCGGCCCCTGGATCGCCCTTCCGCTGGTGGTGGCGTGCAAGGTGTCCGGCGGCACGGCGTCGATGCTGGTGGTGCGCCACGCCTTGCGCGAAACTCTGGCGCGACGATTTCCCGAGCTGGGGCGGCGGTTCGACGGCCTCCGTCCGGGGAGCGACGCCACAGCTTTGCTCGCCGCCCGGCTGATTCCGGCCCTGCCCTTCGTGCTGGTCAACGCCGCGGTCGGCATGAGCCGCATGCCGGCGCGCACCTTCGCGCTGGTGTCCGCCGTCGGCGTCCTGCCGACTTCGGCGCTGTTCGTGTTCACCGGCGCCGAGCTCGGGGCGGTGGCGAGCCCCGCCGACGCCCTTTCGCCGTCCCGGGTCGTCATGCTCGCGCTCCTCGCGGCGGCCGTCCTGATCGCTCGGCATCCCGGCCTGCCGAGACTCCTGAGACGCTACGGGGTCTACCGACCCTCCTGATGGGCAAGTGGCGCCGCGCGCGGCTTCGGTGTACGGGTTTGTTTTGCTGAGCGGCGGACGAGAGCGCCGCCGAACGGGGATTTGTGTTGCCGAAACCTGCCACACCGCTCCTTGACGCGATCGCGTCGCCCGACGATTTGCGCGCCCTGCCCGAGACGGTCCTCGCCAAACTGGCCGAGGAATTGCGCGCCGAGACGGTCAGCGCCGTCTCGGTGACCGGCGGCCATCTCGGCGCCGGGCTCGGCGTGATCGAGCTGACCGTGGCGCTGCACTACGTGTTCGACACGCCGCGCGACCGCCTGATCTGGGACGTCGGCCACCAGGCCTATCCGCACAAGATCCTCACCGGCCGGCGCGACCGCATCCGCACGCTGCGCCAGGGCGGCGGCCTGTCGGGCTTCACCAAGCGCGCCGAGAGCGCCTACGACGCCTTCGGGGCCGGGCATTCGTCGACCTCGATCTCCGCCGGCCTGGGCATGGCGGTGGCGCGCGATCTCGCGCACAAGGACAACAACGTGATCGCCGTCATCGGCGACGGCGCCATGTCCGCCGGCATGGCCTACGAGGCGATGAACAACGCCGGGGCGATGGGCTCGCGGCTGATCGTCATCCTGAACGACAACGACATGTCGATCGCGCCGCCGACCGGGGCGATGTCCTCGTATCTCGCGCGCCTCGTCACCAGCCACACCTACCGGTCGCTGCGCGACGTGGCCAAGCAGCTCGCGAAGCACCTGCCGAAATTCCTCTACGACAAGGTCGAGCGCACGGAGGAATTCGGTCGCGGTTTCTTCACCGGCGGCACGCTGTTCGAGGAGCTCGGATTCTACTACGTCGGCCCGATCGACGGCCACAACCTCGACCACCTGCTGCCGATCCTGAAGAACGTGCGCGACATGCACGGCGGCCCGGTGCTGGTCCACGTCGTCACCAAGAAGGGCAAGGGTTATCCGCCCGCCGAGGCGGCCGACGACAAATACCACGGGGTTTCGGCTTTCGACGTCATCACCGGGGCGCAGGCCAAGCCCAAGAGCAACGCCCCGGCCTACACCAAGGTGTTCGGCCAAGCCCTGCTCGCCGAGGCGCGGCGCGACGAGAAGATCGTCGCCGTCACCGCCGCCATGCCGCAGGGAACCGGCGTCGACATCGTCCAGGAGGTCTTCCCCGATCGGGTGTTCGACGTCGGGATCGCCGAGCAGCACGCCGTCACCTTCGCCGCCGGCCTCGCCGCCGAAGGGTTCAGGCCGTTCTGCGCGATCTATTCGACCTTTCTGCAGCGCGCCTACGACCAGGTGGTGCACGACGTCGCGATCCAGAAGCTGCCGGTGCGGTTCGCCATCGATCGCGCCGGCCTCGTCGGCGCCGACGGCGCGACCCACGCCGGCGCCTTCGACGTCACGACGCTCGCCTGCCTGCCCAACATGGTGGTGATGGCGGCGGCCGACGAGGCCGACCTCACCCACATGGTCGCGACCGCCGCGGCCTACGACGCCGGCCCCATCGCGCTGCGCTATCCGCGCGGCGACGGCGTCGGCGTGGAATTGCCCGAGCGCGGCGTCGCGCTGCCGATCGGCAAGGGGCGCGTTCTGCGCGAGGGCTCGCGCATCGCCATCCTCTCACTCGGCACGCGGCTCGCGGAGGCGCTGAAGGCGGCCGAGGAGCTCGCCGCGCGCGGTCTCTCGACCACGGTCGCCGACGCGCGTTTCGCCAAGCCGCTCGACCGCGAACTGATCCTGAGCCTCGCGGCGAAGCACGAACTCCTGATCACGGTCGAGGAAGGCTCGGTCGGCGGCTTCGGCGCCCATGTCATGGCGTTGCTCGCCGACGAGGGCGCGCTCGATTCCGGCCTCAAAATCCGGACGATGACCCTGCCCGACCGCTACCAGGAGCACGACAAGCCCGAGCGCATGTACGCGGCGGCCGGCCTCGACGCCAAGGGCATCGTCGCCAAGGCGCTGTCCGCGCTCGGCCGCCTCGAGGGCAAGGCGACGGGCCTGATCGCGTGACCGACGCGCCGGGCGGGCCGAACCGGGGCAACCTCGCCGCGCTGATCGCCGTCGTGGCGATCGTGGCGCTGGGATATTGGGCGTTCACCGCGATCCAAAGACAGCGGGAGATCGCCCGCTGCCTCGACGAAGGCCGCAGGGACTGCCTGGAGATCGCGACCCCGACGCGCTGAAACGCTCACGCGGCCAGAGCGCGCCCTTCAGCCGCGGCCCGGATCGGAAACGCGAGGATGGTCGGGCAGGCGTCGCCGAGCGCGGCGCGCGCCTCTTCGCAGGCGCCGGCCGCCCGGCCGGCAGGCGCGACGACGACGACGACGTCGGCGAATTTGGCGGCGGCGCGCGCGCGGTCGCCGCGCCAGTCGGACGCGTGCAGGACGACCACGCCATAGGCTGCGGCGAAGGCGGTCAGCGGTTCGTCGAGCGGGCTGGCTTCGTCCCCGCGACCGGCGAGAACCACGTCCAGGTCGGTCGACAGATCGCGCCGGATCACCTCGCCGAAGCCGGCGCGGCCGGCGGCGAGGTCCGCGAGGCCGGCTTCGACCTCGTCGTCCGGCTCCTCGCGATAGAGAATGTCGACCAGCCAGTCCTGCGTCGCGCCGAGATCGACCAGGACCGCCGCGCGATCGCCGGAGAAGCCGCGCGCCGTTTCGAGCGCGACCGGCAGCGCGCGCCCGGTCCGATCTCCGGCGATCAGCGCGACGAGGCCGTCGTTGGCTCTCAGGCGGCGAAGCGAAGCGAGGAGGCCGGCGACGTCGTCGGCCATCGCTCCAGAATCGGGCGCCGCTTCGGCGTCAGGTTCGGAAGCGTCCGGCGTCAGGGCCGACGCCGCCGGCGGCGGGGCGGCGGCGGCCTTCGGCGGCGGCGAGCCCCTGCGCCGCGCCGCGCCGACC
>CAMFKX010000401.1 GCA_945957375.1 uncultured Roseiarcus sp. | reverse complement strand
GGAAAGCGCAGCGCCGGTCATGACGTGTCGATCCTGAAGCGGCTCGCTGCCGGAGGTTTGCGGGGCCGCGCGCCCTCGAAGGTTTTGACGACGATCATCAGACCGCCGCAGCACGGGCAGTGAGGCTCGAAGGCTGGCTTCGGCTTCTCGCGCGCGTCGTTGGGCGCGGCGCAATTTGCCGTCGCCGGCGGCGTCAGCAAGCCGCGGATGCGCGCGATGTTCTTCGCGCGGGCGGCGCTGGCGAATAGGCCGTAATGGCGAATGCGATGGAAGCCGCCGGGCAGCACATGCATGAGGAAGCGGCGGATGAACTCGCTTGCCGCGAGCGTCATGGTTTTCTGCCGGTCCCGGCCCTTGACGCGGTAGTCCTTCCATTTGAACGTGACGCCAGCGTCGTCGAGCGCGAGGAGCCGCGAGTTGGAGATCGCGACGCGGTGGGTGTAGCGGGCGAGATAGGCGAGCACGGCTTCGGGACCGGCGAACGGGCGCTTGGCGTAGACGACCCATTCCAATTGCCGCAGCGGCGCGAGCACGGCGTCGAAGGCCGACTTGTCGGCGAGCGGCGCCAACTCGCCGAAGAAGGCGAGGCGGCCGGCGGCGTGCAAGGCGGCGAGCCCTTCCAGGAACAGCCGGCGGAACAGACGCGAGAGCACGCGCACGGGCAGGAAGAAGCCGGGCCGGCAGGCGATCCAGCGCGAGCCGTCGGGCGACAGGCCGCCGCCGGGGACGATGACATGGACATGCGGATGATGCGTCAGCGCCGAGCCCCAGCTGTGCAGGACGGCGGTGAGCCCGATGCGCGCGCCCAGATGCTTGGGGTCGGCGGCGATGGTGGTCAGCGTTTCGGCGGCGGCGCGGAACAGGAGATCGTAGACCGCGGCCTTGTTCTGGAATGCGATCTCGGCGACCGCCGCCGGCAAGGTGAAGACGACGTGGTAATAGGCGACCGGCAGCAGATCGGCCTCGCGCTCGGCGAGCCACTTTCGCGCCGCCGCGCCCTGACACTTCGGACAATGCCGGTTGCGACAGGAGTTGTAGGCGACGCGTTCATGCGCGCAGTCCTGGCAGCGCTCGACGTGCCCGCCGAGCGCGGCAGTGCGACAGGTTTGAATCGCCGACATGACCTTCAGTTGTGCGAGGCTCGCATGACCGGCGTTGGCCTTGCGCCAAGCAGCCCCGTGGGCGCGAAAGACGTCGGCGACCTCAAGAAGAGGCCGCGCCACGCGGCCTCAGCCGGAGGGCGGCGGCGGCTCCATCGGCTTGAGGCCGAGCTTGTCGAGCGGGCTGGCGACGACGCGGATCGTGTTGACGGCGACGCGGGTGTAGAGCGCCGTCGTCTCCAGCTTGGCGTGGCCTAATAAAACTTGAATGACCCGGATGTCGACGCCCTGTTCGAGCAGGTGGGTGGCGAAGCTGTGACGCAGGGTATGGGGCGACACGCGTTTGGCGAGCCGGGCCTCGCGCGCTGCGGCGCTCACGACGCGGCATAAATGGCGCTCGGTCATTGGATTGATCGGGTCCTTGCCCGGAAACAGCCAACCCCGCGGTCGCGCCGCGCGCCACCAGTCGCGCAGCCATTCGAGCAGTTGCGGGGACAGCATCACGTAGCGGTCGCGCTGCCCCTTGCCCTGCTCGACGCGCAAGGTCATGCGCTGGCTGTCGATGTCGGAGACCTTCGGGTTGACGACTTCGGAGACCCGCAGTCCCGCGCCATAGGCGACGCCGAATGCGGCCTTGTACTTCAGGCCAGGCGCGGCTTCGAGGAGCCGGATCACCTCCTCCTGGCTCAGCACGATCGGCGCTTTGCGAGGTTGATGGAGGGTCGTGAGAGCGCGAGCGAGTTCGGGGCGTTCGAGCGTTATGTTGAAAAAGAACCGCGGCGCCGCGATGGCGGCATTGACCGTCGGAACGCCGAACGGTTGCTTGGCCAGATGCAATTGAAAGCGACGAACATCCTCAATCGTCGCGGTATCGGGCGATCGTCCGAGGAAGTCGACGAATCTATCGAAATGGCGCTTGTAGTCGGTCTGCACTTTCTCCTTGAAGCGACGCGCCGTCATGTCGTCGATCATACGCTGACGTAGCGGGCTGATGGGCTTGTCGAGCATGGCGAAACTCCTATCTCGCTGGGGGGTGAACCCCACGATCTTGAGACAGGTTTTGCCCTCGCGGCTGCATTCACCGCCGCGGCTTCTCGACGCTCCTACCGCGGGAGCGGTTTAGTCCCTTGGCGCAGAGCGGACCAACCGAAACGCGTCGCGGCAGACGTATCGCCGGACGGAATCTCCACTTTCGAACCCGAGATATCATCGAATTCTCTGACCCTGCGGACGCTGACGTTCCGCCTCTTCTTCAATCCTCTTCGCGAACGTCTCCTGTTCGCGACGCAACAGATGAAGCCGCTCTGCCTCTGAAAGCGCGACCGGTATAGGGTCTGCTGGGTTCTTCTGCACCAATCGGGCAGCATCCGACGTCGCATTAGCCTCTCGTCGCTCCGCCGCCGCATCTCGCCGCGCCAATGCCGCCGCACGACGTTCCTCGACGAGGTCTTGTTGGGCGGACGGCGTCAGCGAGGGCGCGCCCTCGTCCCGAGTTTCCCCATTCGACACCGTCGCGGCAATCCGCTCCGCCTGGGCCGAATCGCGCTCCGCACGCGCCGCATTCCGATCCGCCTCCGCGATGATCCGTTCGCTGACCACCCCGGTTCGCTGAACGATCTCCTCGCGCGTGAAGGATTGCGCGCCACCTTCGATCGCCCTCTGAATATCGACGCGAGCCGCGAGCCGCATGAGGTAGGGCTGCGAGCGCTCAAGGAACGCCTGTCGCGTCCGTCCACTCAATTGCTCGGCGACCGACTGGATGGTTTCGTCTATCGTTCGAAGATCCCGATACATCTGCTCCGAGCTGACTTCCGCCATGTCGGTTCCTCCGGTTCCATAGGATTCGATTCGTTTGCCGATGGCGTCGAGGATCGCGACTGAGGTCGCAGCGACCCCGACGCGGTTTTGCATCTGGCGCTCGACGCCAATTGCATCCTTGTCGTTGGCGAGGTCAGTCCAGGCGGCGAGGCTCTCCTTCGCAATTCGCTTGTCCCACTCGGTGTTCGGCAGGCGAATGGGATTGGCGCGGGCGGTCTCGATGCGCTGGCGCGCGTTCGCGATTACATGTGGGTTCTTTTCGGCGTAGGCGCGGTCGCGCGCCTCGCGATGCGGACGTGGTCGGTCGGCGGTGTCGATGATCGCCTTGTCGCGCGGTCCGTAACTTTGCGACGACGCGCGCTCGGCGGCATGGGTGGCGACAATCTTGATCCCATGCGCCTGTGCTTCCGTGGCGTAGGTATGCCGCCAAGTCGCGAAGTCCTGCCGCCCAGGGTGAAGTCTCTGACCGCCGTCAGATCGAAGGGCGACGATCGCATGGGCGTGGATATGACCCTCGCTCGCCTTGTCGGTGTGAACCGCGAACATGAATTTGTTGTCGGGAAACTGCGCGTGCAGAAATGCTCGCGCCGTGTCGGTGAACGCCTCGATGTCGACGCCGGCCTTCGCCGACATGACGAGGTGCATGGTTTCGCGAGAACCCTGCGAACGTAGCCCGGATCGCCAGCTCTGCACCATCTTGCGAACCTCGATGGGGTTCGCGATTGACTGACCCTTTTGGTCGATAGCGGCGCCGCCTTCCAAAAGGGCGTCCAGCCGGTGGGTAACGCCGCTGACGCCATGCGCCGGCATCCCCGGTTCTACCGACACGCGATGTGGCGCGACGCCGGTCGCCGCTTCAATCCGGGCCTTCATCG
>CAMFKX010000400.1 GCA_945957375.1 uncultured Roseiarcus sp. | reverse complement strand
CGAGCGCGACGACGGTCGCTTTCGGAAGCTGCGCGATTTCTGCGGCGGTGACGTCGCCCCAGGCGTCGGCGGTCAGCGCGTTGAGCTGCATTGCCGAAACGACATGCCAAATCGCGCCCGGAAGCCCAGCGACCACGGAGCGCGTGAGGCCATGGAAGGCCGCAGGCGCAAGCGCAGAAGCGGCCCTGGGCGTGAGTTGCGAGAACCACGAAGGGGCGACGGACAGCCACTGCGGGCTCGTCCAGAATTCCGCGGCGATTCCTCCGATCTGGCCGCTCGAAAGCCAGGAAACCTGCGACGACAGCCCGCCGAGTTGATCGACGTTCAGATAGCCGATCTGGGACGGAGTGAACGCCTGCCATTGGCTCTTCGAGAACATCGCCAACTGAGCCGGCGACAGAGCGGCGAGCTGCGTCTTGGTAAGCTGCGGAATTTCTGTTGGTGTAATGTTTTTGATTTCTGAATTTGTCCAAGAAGAAGGCAAAGTGTTTGGTATCATGATGTCCCCGAAGGCATTGTTCTTTGCGAGTTAGGTTCGACTCTCGCTTCGGTCAAGGAAAAATCAGGCGCGGAAAGCCGGCAGCGTCGCGGATCGGCGTCAGCGCAAATTGCCCGTGTGGCCCAGCGAATACCGCCCCGGCTGCGGCCAGACGGTGAGGCCGTGCGGCATGCCGCCGACCGGGATCGTCTTCACCGAGCCGTCGTCGGTGTTGAAGGCGTAGATCACGCCGTCGTAGCGGCCGGAGAGCCACAGCCGCTTGCCGTCGGCGGAGAGGTTGCCCATGTCCGGGCTGCCGCCGCCGGGGATGGTCCAGGTCGCGAGCACTTTCGGGCTCGTCATGTCGACCACGCTGACGCTGCCCTGCCCGTTCTTGACGCCGGCGATGTTGTGGGTGCCGCGGTTGGCGACATAGAGCTTGGTCCCGTCGCGCGACGGGTATAGCCCGTGCGCCCCGACGCCGGTGGCGAGGAAGCCGACCTCCTGGAAGGCGTCGCCCGAGACGAGGCGCAGGCCGTCCTTCAAGAGGTCGGCGACGAAGAACATCGAGCCGTCGGGCGAGACCCGGATGTCCTGCGGCATGCCCGCGCCGGACAATTGCAGCATCCCGGCGAGCCTGTGGCGGACGAGGTCGATCTTGGCGAGCGCGTCGCTGAACTCGCAGGTGAAGATGGCGTAGGAGCCGTCGGGGGCGAAGTCGGCGTGGTTGACGCCCGCGCAGCCCGGCGTCGGGATATAGCCTTGCAGCGCCATCGAGTGCGGATCCCGGAATTCGAGGCGGCGCATGGCTTCCGCGACCATGATCGCGGAGCGGCCGTCGGGAGTGAAATAGAGGTTGTAGGAATCGGGCACGTCGATCGGCTTGCCGACCTTGCCGGTCTTGGGGTCGATCGGCGCCACGGCCGCCCGCCCGTAGGAGAGGTCGCCCGACACCCACAGCGTCTGCAGGTCCCAGGACGGGACGATGTGCTCGGGGCTCGGCACCGAAGTCAGGCTCTCGATCACCGTGAAGGTGTCGGGATCGATGACGTCGATCTTGCCGGAAATGAGGTTCGGCGAATAGACGCGCGCGAGCTGGCCGGCGACCGCCGGGCTGAACCGGCCCTCGGCCGTCCCGGCGTAGACGTTGTTCGGATCGACCGGCGCCGGCATCGACAGGTTGGCGGCCGGCAGGTCGATCGGCTGCGGCGCGCCGAGCTGATACGCGGCGAGCTGGAGAAAGTCCCCCTCGCTCCGCCCCTGCTCGACGAAGCCGCCGCACAGCGACGCGCACAGCGCCGGGTCCGCGCAGGCGGTCGGGATGGTGAAGGACTGCGCCGTCTCGAGCGCCGAGTCCGAGCCGAGGACCGCCCCGGCCAGAGCCAGGATCGACGCCCCGACCCATGCGCGTCTTTGCCTCATGTCGCCCCCGTCGACGCCTGGGGGCGCCCGAATCGACCCCGCCACTCTTGCCGTTACGGAAATGACTATCCGATGAACGGCCTGGGCCTGCCTGCCCCAACGGAACCCGCCGATCCATACCTCTTTCGGCCAATGCGGGCGCTGTTGTCATACGCGCGGGTTGACGCACGCCTGTCTTCCCCGCGCACGCGGGGATCCAGAGCCGCTGCCGCCAGCGTCGACGGAAGCGGCCAGCTGGACCCGCGTCCGCGGGGGTGACCCGCGCCTGTCATCCCCGCGCAAGCGGGGATCCAGAGCCACAGCCGCCACCGTCGACGGAAGCGGCCAGCTGGACCCCCGCGTTCGCGGGGGTGACCCGCGCCTGTCTTCCCCGCGCACGCGGGGATCCAGAGCCACAGCCGCCACCGTCGACAGAGGTGGCGTTCGCCGGAGGTGACATGCGGGCGTTGTCCCAGCGCCTTCGCCGGGGCTGACCAGCGCCTGTCATCGACCCTCGCGTCAGCGGCGCGACGTCAAGTGTTCAGCGTCTCGTAAAGGTCGCGCCAGTCCGGGTTGAACTGCTCGATCAGTTCGAGCTTCCAGCGTCGCTCCCATTTCTTCAACTGCTTCTCCCGCGCGATGGCGTCCCGGACGTCGCCGTAGTGCTCGTACCAGACGAGCATCTTGACCCGGTATTTCGCGGTGAACTGGGAGCCGACCCCGTTGCGATGCTGAAAGGCGCGCGCGCCGAGGTGGTTGGTCACGCCGATATAGAGCGTTCCGTTACGCTGACTGGCCATGATGTATACGCTGTAACGTCGCTCGCTCATCGACTAATTCACAGTCTATTTTCGCGCGAAAATGTCGTGTCCTCGCCGCGCCGTCAAGCGACCGTGGCTGACTGGACCCCCGCGTTCGCGGGGGTGACACTTTGCCTGTCATCCCCGCGCAAGCGGGGATCCAGCGCCGCAGCCGCCATCTTCGCCGTGCAGCCGCCGCCACAGCCCTTGCGCCAATGGCGCCCGCGCGCGGCATCGCCTATTCTCGCGCGCCATGACTCAGCCTCACCGTCCGGTCGGATCCGGCGACCACGTCTTTCTCGTCGACGGATCGTCCTTCGTCTTCCGCGCCTATTACCAGTCGATCCGGCAGGATCAGAAATACAACTATCGCTCCGACCGGCTGCCGATCGGCGCGGTTCGCCTGTTCGCGACCAAGGTGCTGCAGTTCGTCAAGGACGGCGCGGCCGGGATCAAGCCGACCCATCTCGCGATCATCTTCGACAAGTCGGAGAATTCGTTCCGCAAGGAGCTCTATCCGCCCTACAAGGGCAACCGCAAGGAGCCGCCCGAGGACCTCGTGCCGCAGTTCCCGCTGTTGCGCGCCACCGTGCGCGCCTTCGGCATGATCCCGGTCGAGCAGGACCGCTACGAGGCGGACGACCTGATCGCGACCTACGCGAAAGAGGCCCGCGCCCGCGGCGCCGACGTGCTGATCGTCTCGGCCGACAAGGACCTGATGCAGCTGATCGAGCCCGGCGTCGCGATGTACGACCCGGCCTCGGGCGAGCGCGAGGAGCGGCGCATCGGGCCGGCGGAGGTGTTCGACTATTTCGGCGTCGGGCCGGACAAGGTGGTCGACGTGCAGGCGCTCGCCGGCGATTCGACCGACAACGTGCCCGGCGCCCCCGGCGTCGGGATCAAGACCGCCGCGCAACTGATCGACGAATTCGGCGACCTCGACACGCTGCTCGCTCGCGCCGGCGAGATCAAGCAGCCGAAGCGCCGCGAGGCGCTGACCGCGCCCGAGAACGTCAACCGCATCCGCATCTCGCGCGAGCTGGTCAAGCTCGTCCGCGACGTGCCGCTCGAGACGCCGCTTGACGACCTCGCCGCGCCGGCGGTCGACGGCAAGGCGCTGATCGCCTTCCTCAAGGCGATGGAGCTGACC
>CAMFKX010000399.1 GCA_945957375.1 uncultured Roseiarcus sp. | reverse complement strand
AACGAGATTCCTCTACGTCTCGTGGGCTCGGAGATGTGTATAAGAGACAGTCCGCGGCCCCAAGAAGGAGGTCAAGGACTACACCGTGGTGCGCGACCTGATTCGCGTGCAGTCGGTTCGCTCGCACGTCGAGGACGGCGACGTCGGCTATATCCGCATCACCCAGTTCACCGAACAGACCGGCGACGGGCTGAAGGAGGCGATGGAGAAGCTGAAGGGCCAGATCCCGCCGGACAAGTTCAAGGGCTACGTCCTCGACCTGCGCAACAATCCGGGCGGCCTGCTCGACCAGTCGATCGCCGTCGTCAACTCGTTCATGGACAAGGGCGAGATCGTCTCGACCCGCGGCCGCACGCCCGACGAGACGCAGCGGTTCGACGCCCGTCCGGGCGGCGACCTGTCCGGCGGCAAGCCGCTGGTCGTGCTGATCAACGGCGGATCGGCGTCGGCCTCGGAGATCGTCTCGGGCGCGCTCCAGGATCACAAGCGGGCGAGCCTGATCGGCACGCGCTCGTTCGGCAAGGGGTCGGTGCAGACCATCATGCCGCTGGGCCAGGACGGCGCGCTGCGCCTGACCACCGCGCGCTACTACACGCCGTCGGGCCGCTCCATCCAGGCCAAGGGCATCGAGCCCGACTACAAGGTGCTCGAGGACGTGCCCGCCGACCTCAAGGGCAAGGACGACATGAAGGGCGAGGCCTCGCTCAAGGGCCATCTGGTCAACGGCGAAGAGGACACCTCGGCGTCGCAGGCCTACGTGCCGCCGGACGAGAAGGACGACAAACAGCTCAAGGCGGCGATCGGCCTTTTGCACGGCGAGAAGCCCACGCAGGCCGCCTCGACCGAGCCCGACGCCGGCAAGCCCAAGGTCGAGGCCGGCAAGACCGAGAGCCCTGCGGCCCCCGCCAATCCCGCCAAGCCGAACTGACCGCGCCGGTCCGCGCCGAGGAGCGAACGAAAATCATGCCGAGAGGCCTCACCTATATCGTGGTCGGAGTGGTCGTCGGCGCTTCGCTGACCGGGGCGTCGCACGGCGCGCTCAAGGCGATGGCCTTCTCGGGAACCAACGGCGTGCCGCTGTTCGCCGAGGTGTTCGACAAGGTCCGCGCCAATTACGCGGAGAAGCCGGACGACCAGAAGCTGGTGCGCGGAGCGATCGACGGCATGCTGGCGTCGCTCGACCCGCACTCCACCTACTTCGACCAGAAGGCCCTGCAGGATTTCCAGACCAGCATGAAGGGCGAGGAATTCGGCGGCCTCGGGCTCGAGGTCATGATGGAGGACGGTCTGGTCAAGGTCGTGAGCCCGATCGACGAGACCCCGGCTGCGCGGGCCGGGCTGATGACCGGCGACAAGATCACCAAGATCGACGACACGCCGGTCAAGGGCCTGACCCTGAAGGAGGCCGTCGACAAGATGCGCGGCCCGGCGAAATCGAACGTTCGGTTGCTGATCCAGCGCAGCGCCGACAAGGATCCCAAGGAATACACGATCACCCGCGAGATCATCCACGTCCAGTCGGTGCGGTCGCACATCGAGAGCGGCGACATCGGCTACGTCCGGATCACCCAGTTCAATCAGGAGGCCTACGACGGCCTGCGCCGCGCGTTCGACCACTTCCGCAGCGATCCCGGCGAGGCCAAGCTCAAGGGCTACATCCTCGACCTGCGCAACAATCCCGGCGGCCTGCTCAATCAGGCGGTCGAGATCACCAACGCCTTCGTCGACGGCGGGGCGATCGTCACCACGCGCGGCCGCAACGCCGAGCAGCAGCAGAGCTACAGCGCCCGGCCCGGGGTGAATCTGGCGCAGGGCAAGCCGCTGGTCGTGCTGATCAACGGCGGCTCGGCCTCGGCCTCCGAGATCGTTTCGGGCGCGCTGCAGGACCTCAAGCGCGCGACGCTGATCGGCACCCGCTCGTTCGGCAAGGGATCGGTGCAGACCATCCTGCCGCTCGCCGAAGAAGGCGCGCTAAAGCTGACGACGGCGCGCTACTACACCCCGTCCGGCCGTTCGATTCAGGCCAAGGGCATCGAACCGGACATCGTGGTGCTGGAGAACATCCCCGACGATCTCAAGGGCAAGGTCTCCAGCCTCGGCGAAGCCTCGCTGCTCGGCCACCTCAAGAACGGCGTAGAGGAGGAGAAGGGTTCCGACGCCTATGTCCCGCCGGACCGCGCCAAGGATACGCAGTTGCAGGCCGCCGTCAGCCTGCTGCACGGCGCGACGGTCGAATCGCTCAAGACCGCGCCGGCGCCGAAAGTGACGGTGCAGTGAGCCTGCGCCGCCTCGTCGTCGCCGCGGCGTTGATCGGGGCGCCGGCGCTCGCCGCGGCGGAAGAGCCGACCGGCTGCGCCGCGTTCCGCTGGCCGATCGAAGCCGCCCGCTCGGCGCTCGTCGCGCCCGCGAAGCCGACGGTCGCCAACGGCGGCGCGCTCCAATACGGCGCCGCGCAGACGCTGAAGCTCGCCGCTTTCGCCGACGCCGGCCTGCCGCAGCCGCCGGAGCGGTCGCCCAAGGTCTCGCCCTCGTTCGCCGGTCACTTCACCCTCGCGGCCCCGGCGAAGCCCGGCCGCTATCGGGTGACGATCGCGTCCAACGGCTGGGTCGACGTGATCGACGGCGGCGCCTTCCTTCACCCGAAGCAGTTCTCCGGCGTCCTCGGCTGCGAAGGCGCGCGCAAGAGCGTCGAGTTCGAACTGTCCGGCCGCCCGCTCGAGGTCCAGCTCAGCAACGTCGCGGACGCGCAGATCGGGTTGATCGTCGCGCCCGCCGACTGAGGCGGCGGCGCCGGACGGCGACGCCGGACCTATGGTCAAAAGGGCGAAGGCGGCGGCGCGACTTCCGCGGTCGCTGCTGTCGGCGCATTCGCGTTGGCGGCCGGATCGGGGGTTTTGGACCTGAAGCCCGCCAGGAGATCCGCGGCCAGGGCGCGCGCTGCGGAATCCATCCTTTTCGCGACGTCGTCGCGCTTCGCCGCGGCTTCGGGGTCGCCCTGCGCAGCGGCGAGCGAGAACCACATCCAGGCCCGGCTCAAGTCCCGTTCGACGCCGAGGCCGCGCGCGTAGAGCACGCCCAGGTTGTACTGGCTGTCGCGCACCCCAAGCTCGCCGGCGCGGCGGAACCATGAAGCTGCGGCGCCGTAGTCGGATTTCGCGCCGGCCGGGTTCGCCTCCATCGCGCCGAGATTGTGCGCCGCGCGCGCGTTGCCGGCCTCCGCCGCAGCCTTGTACCAGCGCTTCGCGGCATCGGGATCGCGGTCGACGCCGACGCCCTTCTGGTAGAGCGCGCCGAGCCGGAACGCCGCCGGCGCGTAGCCGGCCGACGCCGCCTTCTCGAACCAGGACGCCGCCTCCGCCGGATCCTTCGCGACGCCGCGCCCGTCGAACAGGCGCAGGCCGAGCTCGTATTCCGCACGCCGGCCGCCGGCGAGCGCGGCCTCGCGAAGCGACGACGAAGCGCCGGGCGGGATCGGCGCCGGGGCGACAGCGGCGGTTGCGGGCCCGACGTCCGGGGCGACCGGCGTGTGCGCGATCGAGCCGATCGGCGCCGCGTCGACCGCGCCGACCCGCGGCTCCGACGTCCAGACTTTCAGGCTGTCGAGAGCCGACCCTTGCGGAAGCGGCGCGTAGGTCGACGCCAGGCGCACGGCGGCGGTGAGCGCCAGCGCCAACGCCGCCGCCAGCAGCAGCGAGCGCCTGTGCCGGAAATAGAGCCGACCGGCGCGCTGCATGGGCGTTTCCGGGCGGGGCAGCGACGGGGGCGGTTCGACCTCGGCGCCGGCGGTCTGCGCCGCGCGCCTGGCGGCCGCGATATGCGCGGTGAGGATCGGATTGGCGCGCGGTCCGCTGGTC
>CAMFKX010000398.1 GCA_945957375.1 uncultured Roseiarcus sp. | reverse complement strand
ATCTTGTCTTCCAGGGACGGCACGCCGAGCGGCCGTCGTCCGCCATCGGACTTCGGGATGTAGACGCGTCGAACCGGCTGAGGCCGGTAGCGTCCGGTGTGGACCCGGTTGCAGAGATCCTGAAGATTGGACTCCAGGTTCTGCTCGTAGTCCGCCACCGTGATCCCGTCGACTCCCGCGCTGGCCCGTCGCTTCTGCCGCCAAAACGCTCGTTCGAGCGCCTCGACGTCGACGTGATGCAGCAGGGCGGTGAACCGGGTCTGGGCGGCCGAGCGGGCCGCCGCGTTCACCCGCGCAAGATTGGGCGGCAAGCTGATCCGGCTCTGGGTCCGGCCCTGCCCCGTTCCGCGCGAGGTCCTTCCGGGCTGGTCCCTTCCCTCGGCGCGTCTCGTTTCCTTCGACAGCGTCATCAGTACTATGGACCAGTCCGACTCCCGACCTCGGCTCGGATGGCGGCTCCGGCGTCGCCTCGCCGCAATCCCCCGCCAGAGACCATTCCGGCGGACCCGGTCGGGCCTCTCATGTTCCGACGAATGCTGTTCATGCGTGATCCGGCCATCGACCCCGGCGGAGCGACGCCATCTCGCATAGCGATGGCGCAGCTGACGGGTGCGATCGTTTCCAGCGTCATGTATCGGGCGCGCTGGACGGCCCATTCGTCGTTCTGTTCGAGCAGGATCGCGCCGACCAGCCTGACGATGGAGTCTTCGTCGGGGAAGTTTCCGATGACGTCGGTGCGGCGTTTGACCTCGCCGTTGAGGCGTTCGACGCCGTTGGTCGAGTGGATCTTGACCCAGTGCTCGGAGGGAAAGCTCATATAGGCGAGCACGTCTTCCTTGGCCTCGTCCATGAAGGCGGCGAGCTTGGGCAACGTCGGCCTGAGGTGGTCGGCGACCTTTCGCCATTGGACCGCCACGACCGGCGCGCTTCATCCAGAGTACCCGCCTGCCCCGCACGGCCCCTTGCAAGCCCATATCGCGCATCAGGCGGGCGACCGTGCACCGCGCCACATCCTGCCCTCCCGCCGCAACTGCCGCCACACCTTGCGCACCCCGTAGACCTGGAAGTTCGTGTCGAACACGCCCCGGATCTTCCCGCGCAGAACGGCGTCGCGGCGCACGCGCGCCGGCGCCGTCCCGGGATCGCTGTGAGTGGCGCCTGCATTCTCCCCATTTGTGTCATCTGAATTTCCCCAGTTTTCGTGACTGCCGACCGTCCCGGGCATGCCCGGGACGGTCGGCGGGCGCGCCGAATCGCCGAGGCTGCTCCTGCTGGCGGGAGGGGGGGCGCGGTGATCAAACTTGGGGAGCTCGTCATGATCCTGGATCTGCATCGCCAGGGCCTGTCCGTAAGCGCCATCGCCCGGCAGGTCGGCGTCGATCGAAAGACCGTGAGGACCACCATCGCCAAAGGGCTGGAGCCGCCGACCTACAAGAAGCGCCCGGCGGCGCCGAGCCTCGCCGATCGCTTCGAACCGTATCTGCGCGAGCGCCTGGCGGCCTATCCCGCGCTGACCGCCCGGCGTCTCCTCCGGGAGATCGAGGAGCGGGGCTATTCTGGCAGCTACAGCGTCGTGCGCGACCGCGTCCGCGCCATTCGTCCCGCTCGGAGCGCCGGTTACGAGACGCGCTTCGAGACGCCGCCTGGGGAACAGGCCCAGGTCGACTTCGCGCGGTTCGAGGTCGGTTCGCCGACGAGCCGGGGGTCAAGCACATCGTCTGGCTGTTCTCGATGGTGCTCGCTACTCGCGGCTGATCTGGGCGCGCTTCGTCCTCGGCCCAAGACGAAGGGCAAGGTCGAGCGGCCGTTCCGCTACATCTGCGAGGACTTCTTCCTCGGCGGCGCCTTCCGCAATCTCGACGATCTGAACGATCAGCTCCGTCATTGGCTTGATGTCGTCGCCAATCCGCGCGTTCACGCAACGACCAACCGGGTCGTCAACGAGGCCTTCGCCGAGGAGAAGGTGTCATTGCTAGCCCTCCCGACCGTCCCCTACAACGCGGCGCTGCGGCTTGAGCGGCGCGCTTCGCACGAGGGCATGGTCAGCGTCGGCGGCAACCTCTACAGCGTGCCCGACACGACCAGGCGGCGCATCTTCGACGTTCACGTTCTCGCCGACGAGATCCGCATCTTCGAAGACGGGACGCTCGTCGCCACCCACGCCCTTCTCGAAGGACGCGGCGCGAAGCGGCTCGATCTTGCGCACCGGAGACCCGTCAGTTCGGGCCGACGCAGCCGGCGCGACGAACCCCCAGTCCTGACCCGCGCCGGCGACCGCGTCGTTCGCCGCTCGCTCGACTTCTACGCCGCCGTCGGACGCCGTCTCGCAGGCATGGGAGGCGGCCGATGAGCGCGCCTTCCGTCATCGAGCGCGTCAAAACCAGCCTTGTCGCCCTGAAGATGCCGCGGGCGCTCGAAGTCCTCGACGTCACCCTGCGCGGCATCGAGCGCGGCGAGATCGGCGCCGTCGAGGCCATCGACGCCCTGCTCACCGAGGAGCTCACAACCCGCGAGAACCGTCGCGTCAGGATGGCGGTCCGGATGGCGAGGCTGTCGGCGATCAAGACTCTCGCGGGGTTCGACTTTGCCTTCCAGCCCTCGCTCGACAAGAACCGCATCCTGGCGCTCGCCGGACTGCAGTTCGTCGACCGCGCCGAAGCGCTTCATCTCATCGGTCCGCCCGGAACCGGGAAGACGCATCTCAGCCTCGCCCTCGGCGTCGAGGCGGTCAAAGCCGGCCGCAGCGTCTACTTCAGCTCGCTCGCCGACATCGTCGCAACCCTCGCCAAGGCCGAACGCGACGGAGCCCTTCGCGAGAGGATCCGCTACTGCTGCCGCTTCGCCCTGCTCATCGTCGACGAGATCGGCTACCTCCCCGTCATCCCCGGCGGCGGCAATCTCTTCTTCCAGCTCGTCAACGCCCGCTACGAAAAGGGCGCGATGATCCTCACCTCGAACCGCGGCTTCGCCGAGTGGGGCGACATCTTCGGCGACTCCGTCGTCGCCACGGCGCTCCTCGACAGGCCCCTTCACCACGCGGTCGTCATCCAGATCGAGGGCTCAAGCTACCGTCTGCGCGAGCACGCCGACCTCCTGCCCGAAACGGTCCGTTTCAAGCCCACTGCCGCCGCAAACCCCATCCCGCCGACCCTGAAGCGTCGCGGCCGCCCGCCAAAGAACGGAGGCGCCGATCACGCCCACGGCTGATCCCCAGCCCGCCAGACTGAGGAATTTTGCGATGACACTTCTGAGGAAAATCGCGGCGCCATTGACAATCGCGCCGACGCGCCGCGTGCGCGGTAGGTCGACGGGGCGATCGGCAGCACCTTGCAGATCGGCTCGACCCCATACGCCTCGCGGTGATCGTCGATGAACGCGATCATGGCTTGAACCGGCGGTCGAGCTCCGCCTGGGCAAAATACGCCGACGCCTTGCGAAGAATCTCATTCGCCTGGCGGAGTTCCCGGTTCTCACGCTCCAGAGCCTTCAGACGTTCGGCGACTTCCGTCGGAACGCCGCTACGCACGCCGCTGTCGATCTCCGCCTTCTTGACCCACTCGTTGAGCCACTGCGCCGTGCAGCCAATCTTCGCGACGATCGAAGTCACCGTCGCCCACCGCGAGGGATGATCCTTACTCTTGCTCGAAAACCAGCCGAACGGCGCGCGTCCGCACTTCGGGTGAAAACCGGTTCGTCGTCTTGCTTGCCATCGCTCCACCTTCTCAAGGTTCGGAGCCTCCGACAAACCCGGAGCGGTTCAGCCCTTCCGTGAATCCCCCATTCCTTAAATCGTCACCGCCGCCTAGGACGGCTTCATCAGCAATATCGGCATGGACGGCATCGACCGCAAATTCTCCGGCC
>CAMFKX010000397.1 GCA_945957375.1 uncultured Roseiarcus sp. | reverse complement strand
CGTAGAGCTGGCGCGACAGGCCGACGGCGAAGTCGCAGATGTCGATCATCTCCTGCACTTCGCCGAGGCCTTCGGAGACGATCTTGCCCGCTTCCAGCGTCACGACCGCCCCGAGCGCGTCCTTGGCCGCGCGCAGCTCCTCGCCGAGCAGACGGACCAGCTCGCCGCGCCGGGGCGCCGGAACCTCGCGCCAGACGGCGAAGGCGGCTTTCGCCCGGGCGATCGTCGCCGGCATGTCCGACGCCGGCGTCTCGGCGATCCGCGCGATCACGGCGCCGTCGATCGGCGAGACGACCGGCAGCCCGCCGCCCGCCAGCTCGTCGCGGGTGAATCCCGCCCGTTCGAGAACCTGTTGGCTGGTCATCCGCTCGATCCTTGCTCAAGGCGCGCTCGCGCGCGGCGTTTCGCGGCGACTTCGACCGCAAAACCGGTCGCGGGGCAAGCGCGAACCGCTCCGGCGGAATCCGGCCCGGCGCAAGCCCGGCGCCGCAATTTGGCCCGGCCCTTTCCATATGAGCCTTGTGAAGGGCATAATGAGCCCGACCGGCTGTAGACGGATGGCAAGATGGCGCGTTCGATCAATCTCCTTCTGGCCGCGGTCGCGATGCTCGCGGCGGCGCTGCTGGGCTACGCGCTCAAGCCGCATCAGCTGATGGCGCGCACCCACGACGCCTTCAACGTCGACGCGCATATTCCCCGCGCCTTCGGCGAATGGAAGGAATTGCCGGGCGTTCAGGCGATCAAACCGCCGCCGGACGGGCTCGAGGCGGCGATCTACAATCAGGAGGTGGCGCGCGCCTATGTCGACAAGGAAGGTCACGGCGTGATGCTGATGGTCGCCTACGGCGAGAGCCAGAGCGACCGGCTGCAGCTTCATCATCCGGAAATCTGCTATACCGCCCAAGGGTTTCGCGTGACGAAGCCGGTCACCGACAGCTTCGCCTGGTCGGCCGGGGAGAAGCCGATTCCGCTGACCCGTCTCGTCGCCACCCGCGAGGGCCGCACCGAGCCGATCGCCTACTGGATGCGCATCGGCTACGACGTGACCAACAGCAACTGGGCGCGCAACCGGCTCAAGCTCGAATACGGCCTGCGCGGCTGGATTCCCGACGGCGTCCTGTTCCGCGTGTCGACGATCGGCGTGCCGGAGAAGCAGGCCGCGCAGGTCGAGGAGAAGTTCATTCGCGACCTGCTCAACGCGTCGCCGCCGGAGACCCGCACGTTCATGGTCGGCGAGCCGTCGAAGGCGCTGCTCTGACGCGGCCTGCCAGGGTTGGACGCGTGGCGCCCGCCACCGCCGACCTCGTCCTGAGGAGCGTCGCCGCAGGCGACGCGTCTCGAAGGACGTCTCCAGAAGGCGGCGGAACCGCCAGCGCGGACGGGAGCGTCCTTCGAGACGCCCGCTCACGCGGGCTCCTCAGGACGAGGCGCAGGGGATTGCCCCTCAGCCTGGCGGTGACTCTGACGCGAATTCCGCCGCGCCCCGTTTGACTTCCCGCCCGTTCTCGTGGTCTCCTCACAGATCATATATGAACGATCGCCGACCCGCGCGGCGACGGGGAGGAATCGGGGACCATGCCGGCGATCGCGTCGAACGTCATCGTCGAAAGCGACGCGTTTCGCGCCAATCGCCTCGCCCATCTCGAACTGATCGCCGGTTTTCGCGACCTCGAGCGCAAGGTCCAGGCGTCGTCCGCGCGCGCCGACGGCAAGTTCCGCGCCCGCGGGCAATTGCCGCCGCGCGAACGGATCAACGGCCTCCTCGACCGCGATTCGCCGTTTCTCGAACTCTCGACCCTGTGCGGCCTCGGCATGCACGAGGACGACGGCGCCGAAGCCGTCTACGGCGGCGGGCTGATCGCCGGGATCGGCTTCGTCGCCGGCGCGCGTTGCCTGATCGCGGCCAACGATTCCGGCATCAAGGGCGGCGCGGCGCACCCGATGGGGGTGGAGAAGGCGATCCGCGCCCAGGAGATCGCGCTGCGGGAAAAGCTGCCCTATGTCCAGCTGGTCGAGAGCGCCGGCGCCAATCTGCTGCTTCAGGCCGAGATGTTCGTGCGCGGCGGCGCCACCTTCGCCAACATGGCGCGGCTCTCGGCGGCGGGCATCCCGGTCATCTCGATCGTGCACGGCTCCTCGACCGCGGGCGGCGCCTATCAGACCGGCCTCGCGGATTACGTGGTGATGGTGCGCGGGCGGTCGAAAGTGTTCCTCGCCGGGCCGCCGCTGCTCCGGGCCGCGACCGGCGAGATCGCGGTCGACGAAGCGCTCGGCGGCGCCGAGCTGCACTGCTCGACCACCGGCCTCGGCGAATATCTCGCCGAGGACGATTCCGACGCGCTGCGCATCGGCCGCGAGATTCTTTCCCATCTCGGCTGGGGCGGCGCGCCGCCGCGGCCGCCCGCGAGGCCGCCGCTCTACGACCCGGAGGAGTTGCTCGGCGTCGTCCCGGTCGACTACCGAAAGCCCTACGACGTGCGCGAGGTGATCGCGCGCGTGGTCGACGGCTCGGACTTTTTGGACTTCAAGCCCGGCTACGGCCCCGAGACCGTGTGCGGCCACGCGGCGATCGAGGGCCGGCCGATCGGGCTGATCGGCAACAACGGCCCGATCGATTCGGCAGGCTCCAGCAAGGCCGCGCAGTTCATCCAGCTCTGCTGCCAGGCCGGGCTGCCGATCGTCTTCCTGCAGAACACCACCGGCTATCTGGTCGGCGTCGCCGCCGAAACCTCGGGCATCGTCAAGCACGGCTCGAAGATGATCCAGGCGGTCACCAACGCGACCGTGCCGAAGATCACGCTGCAGATCGGCGGCTCGTTCGGCGCCGGCCATTACGGCATGTGCGGACGCTCGTTCGGCCCGCGCTTCCTGTTCTCGTGGCCGAACGCGCGCGTCGCGGTGATGGGCGGCGAGCAGGCGGCCAAGGTGATGGCGATCGTCGCCGAGGAGGCGGCCGCCGCCCGCGGCCTGCCGTTCGACGCCGACAAGATGAAGGCGCAGGGGGCGAAGATCGTCGCGGGCTACGACCGGCAGTCGACGGCGCTGTTCGCCACCGCGCGCCTGTGGGACGACGGCCTGATCGACCCGCGCGCGAGCCGCGCGACGCTCGCCTTCTGTCTCGACACCTGCGCCGAGAGCGACGCGCGGGTTCTGCGGCCGAACGTGTTCGGCGTGGCGAGGTTCTAATGGCGCTCGTCGAGACCCGTTTCGTCGGCCGCAGCATGGTCCTGACGCTTGCCGACCCGCAGCGCCAGAACGCGCTCTCGGCGGCGATGGTCGATGAACTCTCGACCGCCCTCGACGCCGCGCCGGAAAACCTCGCAGCCCTCGTGGTCGAGGGCGCGGGCGGCGTCTTCAGCGCCGGGGCCGACCTCAAGGCGCTGGCGGCGGCGCTCGCGACGCCGCCCGAACCCGGCGAGATCGACCCGCTCGAAGCGCTGAACGCCGCCGGCGGGCGCTTCTTCGCCCGCTTCGCCGCCCTGCCCTATGCCACCATTGCGGTCGTCGACGGCGCGGCGGTCGGCGGCGGCATGGGGCTCGCCGCAGCGGCTGACATCGTGATCGCCACCGCGCGGGCGCGCTTCGCCCTGACCGAGACCAGCCTCGGCCTGCCGCCGGCGCAGATCGCGCCCTATCTCGCAGCCCGCCTCGGCGAGCGCACGGCGAAACGCCTCGCGTTGACCGGCGCACGCCTCGACGGCCGCGAGGCCGCCGCCGCCGGCCTCGCGGATTTCTTCTGCGCGGACGACGCCGAGCGCGACGCGCGGCTCACGGCGCTGATCGCGGCGATCGAACGCTGCGCGCCCGGCGCCAACGCCGAGACCAAGCGGCTCTTCCGCGCTCTTCACGTCGAGCCGCCCGGGTCTTATGTCGA
>CAMFKX010000396.1 GCA_945957375.1 uncultured Roseiarcus sp. | reverse complement strand
GGCAAGCTGATCGAGGAAACCTCTCAGTGGGTGCCCGAGGAGCTGCGCGCGCAATGGCGTCGTCAGTGGCTCAACGCGCACGAGAAGGGCACGCGCCAGCTCGTGCCGGCGCTCGTCGACGTCCATAATCCCGGCCTCACCGGCGGCGTGCAGAACCAGCCCGACTTCCAGGCCGGCAGCGTCGACCACCGCACCCATTTCGTCAGCGAGATCCCGCACATCGCCCGCGAGGCGATGGCCGAATACACCGCGCTCACCGGCCGCCGCTACGCGCCGATCCTGAGCTACGATTGCGACGACGCCGACTATGTGATGGTCGGCCTCGGCTCGGTCACCGACGACGTGCGCGCGGTCGTGACCCACCTGCGCGGCCAGGGCAAGAAGGTCGGCGTCATCTCGGTCAAGCTGCTGCAGCCGTTCCCGGAAGGCGAACTGGTCGCGGCGCTGGCCGGCAAGAAGGCGGTGACCGTGCTCGAGCGCTCGGACGTCACGGCGCTCACCGGCTTCGTGCGCGAGGCTTTGTTCAAGGCGCGCGAGAACGTCGGCTCGGTACGCCATCCCGGCATCCCGGCGCTCGCCGATCCGCCCAAGATCACCACCGCCATCTTCGGCCTCGGCGCGCATGACCTGCAGCCGCGCCACCTCGTCGCCGCCTTCAAGAACATGGAGACGCGCAACGCGCCGTTCATCTATCTCGGCTCGCAGTTCTACTCCAAGAACCCGCCGCCCAAGCTCGCCGAGCTTCAGGCCAAGCTCAAGGCCGCCTATCCCGAAACCGAACTGATGGCGCTCGACACCGAGCCGAACCCGGTGCTGTTGCCGAAGACCGCCTTCCGCACCCGCTTCCACTCGGTCGGCGGCTACGGCACCATCGCCACCGGCAAGCTGCTCACCGACATTCTCGCCGGCGCGCTCGACCTGCATTCGCGCGCCGCGCCGAAATACGGCTCCGAGAAGAGCGGCGCCCCGACCAACTACTACATCACGCTGAGCCCCGAGCCGGTGCTGATCACCAACGCCGAGCTCGAGGACGTCGAACTCGTCGTGTCGCCCGACCACAAGGTGTTTTCGCATTCGAACCCGCTGCGCGGGCTGGTCGAGGGCGGCACCTTCATCCTGCAATCGAACCTCGATCCGCTCGCGGCGTGGAAGGAATTGCCGGAGACGGTGCGCAAGACCATCCGCGACAAGAAGATCAAGGTGTTCGTCATCGACGCCTTCGCGGTCGCCAAGAAACACGCGCCGACCCCCGAGCTCGAGACGCGCATGATGGGCATCGCCTTCATCGGCGCGGTGTGCGGCAGCTTCGACCGCGTCACCGCGGGCGCGACGGAAGAGGCGGTGCTGAACAAGATCCGCCAGCAGATCGCCAAGAAGTTCGGGGCCAAGGGCGGCCCGGTCGTCGACGGCAACATGGCGGTGATCCGCGACGGCCTGAAGGCCACGCGCGCCGTCCCCTACGAGGAGCCCGAATATTCCGAGGCCGAGAAGGTCCCGGCGCGCAAGAGCGAGCATAGCGTCGCGCTGTCGGCGGCGATGTGCCGGGTCGGGCGGGCGCCGTCGCCGGCGCCGTCCGGCTTCCTCGACGCCGAATATTTCGAGACCACGATGGCCTCGTCGTTCCGCGACGGCACGATCGCCGAAGCGCCGGTGATGCCGGGCGTCGGCATGTTCCTGCCGGCCGGCTCCGCCGCCATGAAGGACAAGGGCCTGTTCCGCCGCACCGTGCCGGAGTTCGTGCCGAACCTGTGCACCGGCTGCATGGAATGCGCGCTCGTCTGCCCCGACGCGGCGATCCCGAATACGGTCAACGGCGTCGGCGAGATCCTGACGACCGCGATCAAGCAGCTCGACATCGCCGAGAGCCAGCGCGAGGCGCTGCGCCGCGAGGTTCCGACGCTCTCCTCGACCGTCTACGAAGTCTATCGCACCGAGAAGCGCCCGCCGGCGCTGAACGCGATCGTCGCCAAGGCGGTCGAAGAGCTCGACGTCGAGAGCCCGGTCACGCGCAGCCACCTGACGCGCCTCGCCGACGCGCTCGCGATCTTCCCGGTCGCCAAGACCCGGCCGTTCTTCGACGCGATGGACAAGGCGCATCCGGGAACCGGCGGCCTGTTCTCCGCCACGATCGATCCGTGGAAATGCACCGGCTGCCTCGAATGCGTCGACGTCTGCGGCCCGCATGCGCTCGTGCCGCGCGAGCAGGATCCGGCGCTGCTGGAGACGCTCGAAGCGCGCTTCGACTTCGTTAGCCGCCTGCCCAACACCCCCTCGCGCTATACCGTGGGCGCGACCGACGACGAGGGCGACACCAAGCGCCTGATGCTCGACCGCAACAATTACTACGCCACCACCGGCGGCCACGGCGCCTGCCGCGGCTGCGGCGAGGTGACTGCGATCCGGCTCGTCACCAGCACCAACCACGCCATCCATGACTCGCGGCGCAAGGGCCACATGCGCGAGGTCGAGAGCCTGATCGAGAAGCTCAACGTCAAGCTCGACACGGCGAAGGACAGCGAGCGCGACCCGCATCGCCGCGAGCGCATCAAGGATGTGATCGCGACGCTCGAGAAGCGCCTCTATTTCCTGGAGAGCGGCCCGCGCGGGCAGGGGCCGGCGAGCGCGGTGATCGCCAACGCGACCGGATGCTCGAGCGTCTACGCCTCGACCTTCCCGTTCAACCCCTACAACGACCCGTGGGTGAACAGCCTGTTCCAGGACACCCCGGCCGTCGCCAAGGGCGTGTTCGAAGGCCTCGCCGCCGAGGCGGCCGGCGACCTCAAGGCGCTGCGCATCGCCAAGCTCGAACTCGACGACGAATATGATCCGGAGGCGCACGACCGCTTCTTCCGCACCTTCGCCTGGGCCGATTTCACCGCCGACGAGATGGCGCTGATGCCCACCGTCATCAGCATGGGCGGCGACGGCGCGACCTACGACATCGGCTTCGGCGCGTTGTCGCGGGTGCTGTCGACCACGACCCCGATCAAGGTCGTGGTGCTCAACAGCGGCGCCTATTCCAACACCGGCGGTCAGGCCTCGACCGCCAGCCTGACGGCGCAGGATTCGGACCTGAGCCGCTTCGGCGCGGCCCATCACGGCAAGCAGGAGGAGCGCAAGGAGCTGGCGCTGCTGGCCGCCTTCCACCCCAACGTCTACGTGGTGCAGAGCTCGGCCGCGCTCCAGGCGCATTTCCTGAAGCACGTGATCGAGTTCATCAACCACAACGACTCGCCCTCCGTGCTCGACGTCTATACGCCGTGCCAGGGCGAGCAGGGCATCGCCGACCCGCAGGCGAGCCGCCATGCGCGGGCGTCGGTGGTCAGCCGCATGAACCCGGTGTTCGTCCATGATCCGCGAAAAGGGGCGAACCTGCACGATCGCTTCTCGCTCGAGGGTAACCCCGACGTCGCCAAGGACTGGGCGACCAGCACGATCGAGTATGTCGACGAGAACGGCGCAACCAAGCTTCTCGCCGTCCCGATGACCCCGGCCGATTTCGCGCTGACCGAGGGGCGGTTCCGCAAGCAGTTCCGCAAGCTCGCCGCCGACGCCGACGCCGTTCCGGTGCACGAATACATCGACCTCAGCCGGTCGGCGCGCGAGGGCAAGACGCCGTTCGTGTGGTCGACCGACGATCACAAGCGCTTGATCAAGGTCGAGGTGTCGCAGGACATCGTCCATCTGGTGCGCGAGCGCCGGCGCAACTGGCGCAGCCTGCAGGTGCTCGCCGGCCTCGACGTCGAGAAGCTCGACGCCGACCATCACGTCGAGATGGCCGCCCTGCAGCTGAAGCTGAAAGAGGCGACCGAAGCGCGCGAATCCTCGATCGACTCGATCGCCCGCGCCATGTCGGAGCTCGCCGCCTCGTCCAAGGC
>CAMFKX010000395.1 GCA_945957375.1 uncultured Roseiarcus sp. | reverse complement strand
ACGCCCCAGAAGGTCGGCTCGGCGGACGCGGCGCTCTCGTCGCCGGCGTAGATCGGCTCCGCTGCGGGCGCCGCCTCCTCCGGGGCCGCCAAGGTCGGCTCCGCCGGCTCGAACGCGAACGTCGGCTCCGTTTCGCTCGCAGCCGAGGATTCCGGCGCCTCGGCGTCGCCCGGCTCGGCATGATCCGTCACGCGCGGCGGGTAGCGGTTGCGGCCGCTGCGCGAGCGGCGCGAGCGCCGGCCGCCGCGATCGCCGTCGCCGCTGCGCCCCTCCGGGCTTTCGCTCTCCACCACCTGCGCCTCGAGATCGCCGCCGATCTCGGCGACGACCGCGAGGCCGTCGTCGGTGGGTTGCGGCGCGTCGGCCGCGATGCTCTCGCCGCGATCGCCGCCGCGCCGCCTGCGCCGTCGCCTGCGCCGCCGGTTTTCGCTGTCGTCGCCGCCGTTCTCGCCGCGGGCTTCCCGCCCGGCGGAGCGCTCGTCCGCCTCCTCGGCTTCGTCCTCGATCGGGGCCTCGATCTCGTCGTCGAGCGCGTCCTCGATCGGCGCCGGCTCGTCGACGATGGCGGCGAAATCGTCCTGCGCCAGCGGGACCGGCTCGATGTCGCGGCGCGGTCCGGTGGCGAGTTCGCCGCGGTCGAAGGCGTGGTAGTTGGCCCCGGTCAGCGTGTCGTCGACCTCGATCGAGATCGCCACGCCGAAGCGGCGCTCGAGGTCGCGCAGGTTGGCGCGCTTCTGGTTCAGGATGTAGAGCGCGACAGGGGTGCGGGTGCGCACGACGATGTCGTGGGTGGCGCTCTTGATCAGCGCATCCTCGAGCACGCGCAGCACGTGCAGCGCGATCGACGAGGTCGAGCGGGTGACGCCGGCGCCCTGGCAATGGGCGCAGACCACCGTCGAGCCCTCGAGCACGCCGGTGCGGATGCGCTGGCGCGACATTTCCAGCAGGCCGAAGTGGGAGATGCGCCCGACCTGGATGCGGGCGCGGTCGTTCTTCAGCGCGTCCTTGATCCGCCGCTCGACCGCGCGGTTGTTGCGCGACTCCTCCATGTCGATGAAGTCGACCACGATCAGGCCCGCGAGGTCGCGCAGCCGGAGCTGGCGCGCGATCTCGTCGGCGGCTTCGAGGTTGGTGCGCAGCGCCGTGTCCTCGATGTTGTGCTCGCGGGTCGAGCGTCCCGAGTTGACGTCGATGGCGACCAGCGCCTCGGTCTGGTTGATGACGATGTAGCCGCCCGACTTCAGCGTCACCTGATTGGAGAACATCGCGTCGAGTTGCTGCTCGACGCCGGCCTTGGCGAACACCGGCTGGGTGTCGCGGTAGAGCTGGACCGCGTTGACGTGGGTCGGCATCAGCAGCCGCATGAACTGGCGCGCCTCGCGATAGCCGGTCTCGCCGGCGACCACGATCTCGTCGACCTCCTTGCTGTAGAGGTCGCGGATGGCGCGCTTGATCAGCGAGCCTTCCTCGTAGACCAGCATGGGGGCGCTGGAGGCGAGCGTCGTCTCGCGCACCGTCTCCCACATGCGCAGCAGATATTCGAAGTCGCGCTTGACCTCCGCCTTGGTGCGCGAGGCGCCCGCGGTGCGCAGGATCACGCCCATGCCCTCGGGCACGTCGAGCTCCTCGGCGATCCCCTTGAGCCGGCTGCGGTCCTGGGCGTTGGTGATCTTGCGCGAAATGCCGCCGCCGCGCGCGGTGTTGGGCATCAGCACGCAATAGCGGCCGGCGAGCGAGAGATAGGTGGTCAGCGCCGCGCCCTTGTTGCCGCGCTCCTCCTTGACCACCTGCACCAGCATCACCTGGCGGCGCTTGATCACTTCCTGAATCTTGTACTGGCGGCGCAGGCGCTGCGGCCGGCGCGGCACTTCCTCCCACGCGTCGCCGCCGATGTGCTCGACCGGCTCGCTTTCCTCCTCCGACCGCTCGCGCTCGCGGCGGTGCG
The DNA here is from genome assembly GCA_945957375.1 of uncultured Roseiarcus sp. GTDB lineage: Bacteria > Pseudomonadota > Alphaproteobacteria > Rhizobiales > Beijerinckiaceae > Roseiarcus. The sequence goes on along the minus strand of CAMFKX010000395.1, from coordinate 1,979 downwards.
GCCGGACGCGCTCTTCCGAGCCGCCCTCGAGCGTGGTCACCTCGAGATCGTCCTCGTGGCCCTTCGGCTCGGCGGCGTCCGCGTCTGCCGGCTCGTGGCCCGCCTCCGCCTCGTGGTCGGCTTCCTCGGCCGCTTCGCTCGCCGCGCTCATGGGCTCGTCGTCGGCGAACTCGGCCGCGGCCGGCGCCGGCGCGTCGTCTTCGGCGACCGGCGCCGCGTCGGCCGGCTCTTCCGCCGCCTCTTCGGCCGCGGCGGCGTCGAAGCTCTTCGCCCCAGAGTCCTCGTCGTCGGCGACCTCGACCTCGACCTCGACCTCGACCTCGCTCTCGGCCCGATCCTCCGCCGCCGTCTCCTCGACGGCGAAACCCTGTTCGTCTCCGCCGGCGGGTTCTTCGTCGTGCGCCTCGCCCGCGCGATCGTCGACCGCGGGGGCGAATTCGGACACGGTCTCGTCGTCGCCGTTCCTCGCCCGCGCCTCGGTCTCGCCGCCGCGCGGACGGCGCTGCCGGCGACTGCGCCGCTCGCTGCGCGGCTCGTCGTCGTCGTCGCCGTGGCTGAGCGCCTCCTCTTCGAGGAGCGCCTGCCGGTCGGCGACCGGGATCTGGTAATAGTCCGGGTGGATTTCCGAGAAAGCGAGAAACCCGTGACGGTTCCCGCCGTAGTCGACGAACGCCGCCTGGAGCGAAGGCTCCACGCGGGTCACTTTGGCGAGGTAAATGTTGCCGCGCAGCGGCCGCTTGCTCGCCGATTCGAAGTCGAATTCCTCGACGCGGTTACCTCGCAGAACCACCACCCGGGTCTCTTCCGGGTGGGAGGCGTCGATGATCATCTTGTTTGCCATGGATTGCTCTCTTGCGCGCAACGCCGAGCGCCGCGGAGGATCGCGGCCGCCTGGCGCCGTCGGGCGCTATGATGTTGAGGATTGGTGGAAAGCGAGAGACCGGGCCCGTCGCGGCGAGAGCCGCGCGTTCCCATCTGCACGAAACGGAGTGTCCGCCGGACCCCATCGCAGCCAAAAGGCCGTCGTGGATCTGTCGTCGGGACGTCGTCAAGGTCAAAACAACGCCTATCCGGCTCTTCGCCCATCGAGCGGCGCGCAAGGCGCCGACGCCACGAAACGGCCAGAGCCGCCGGCAGACAACCGGCGCAGGGCGACTTGGTTTTCCTCGACGCGCTCTCCAAAATCGCGAGAAGTCTCGCGGAGTCGCGTCCAAAAATGACAGCAAACCAAGCGTTCGCCACGGCTTTGTCTGCGCAAGGACCGCGAGCCGTCATACGACAGTCTCACATGCGCCCCCATATCGCTCGAGGGGGCGGCCTCGCGGACTCAGTCCGGATTCGTAACGCCTTCTAGATAGGCGCCTTCCGGCCCCTTGGCAAGCGATTTCCGGCGGCCTGTCGGCGGCCCGGCGCCCCCTCCCGGGTGAACGGCCTCCCCCCGCTTTACGCAAAGGAAACCTCCGCAGCGTTCAATGCCGGGTCGGGGCGTTCGCCCGGGTCCCCCGGAGGACGGCGAGGGTTTGCCGCGCAAGCGCGAGGCGTTAAGGACGGGCATGGCGGTCTTGGCGGAGAGACGGATGCGGACGGGCTGGGCGATCGCCGCCGTCGCGGCGGCCGCCGCGTGGCTCGCCGCCTCGTCGGCCGACTGCGCCGAGGACGCGAAGCCGGTCGCGGTCGCGGTCAAGCTGGTGCAGGAGCCGGGCAGGGCGGCGCTCACCTTCGACCTGTCGCGCGCGGTCGAGGCGCACGCCTATACGCTCGCCGCTCCGGACCGTATCGTCGTCGACCTTCCGGAAATCGTGTTTCATGTCGCCGCCGACGCCGGACGTCCCGATCCAGCCGCCCCCGGAGGGCCGGTCAAGGCCTTCCGCTTCGGCCGGCTGGCGCCGGGAAAGTCGCGGATCGTGATCGACCTCGCCGAGCGCGCCTGTCCGGCGGGCGTCGCGGCGAAGCCGATCGTCGCCGGCGCCGAGGCGTCC
>CAMFKX010000394.1 GCA_945957375.1 uncultured Roseiarcus sp. | reverse complement strand
CGCCAACACAGTCGCTTGTGAGCCCGCGCAGCGGGCGTCTCGAAGGACGCTCCAGGACGCGCCTGAACCTTCGGCGCCGACGGGAACGTCCTTCGAGACGCCCGCTTCGCGGGCTCCTCTGGATGAGGGCGCGGAGATTGGCTCGGCTTTGGCAGTTACCTTTGCCCGCGTTTCCTGTAAAGGGACCGGCCTCGATTGCAAATTGGCGAGGGTCAAGGGTCATGGTTCAGGGTCAGCCGGTCGACGCGCGGGGCATCGCCGCCGCGCTCGGGGACCGGTCGGTGGTGCTGGTCGGGATGATGGGCGCCGGCAAGACGTCGGTGGGCAAGCGCCTCGCCGCCCGCCTCGGCCTGCCGTTCGTCGACGCCGATTCCGAGATCGAGGCCGGCGCCCATCTCACCATCCCCGAGATCTTCGAGCGATTCGGCGAGGCCTATTTCCGCGAAGGCGAGCGCCGGGTGATCGCGCGCATCCTCAACGGCGGGCCCCAGGTCCTGGCGACCGGCGGCGGCGCCTTCATGAACGCCGTCACCCGCGAGGCGATCGCCGCCCGCGGCGTCTCGGTCTGGCTCAAGCCCGACGTCGAGGTGCTGCTCGCGCGCGTGCGCAAGAAATCGAACCGGCCGCTCCTGCAGACCGCCGACCCGGAGGACACCCTGCGCCGCATCCTCGCCGAGCGCTCGCCGACCTACGCGCTGGCCGACCTCACCATCGATTCCCACGACGGCCCGCACGACGTCGTGGTCGACCAGACGCTGCGGCTGCTGCGCGAAATGCTCTGCGGCGACGCCGAGCCGACCGCGCGACGGCGGGTCGACGTCCCGCTGGGGGAGCGCGCCTATGCGATCCACATCGGTCCCGGAGTCCTCGACGACGCGGGCGACGAGATCGCCAGGATTGCGCCGCGCGCCAAATGCGCGATCGTGACCGACGCGCATGTCGCGCCGCTCTACCTCGAGCGGGTCTCGGCGAGCCTCGAGCGCGCCGGCCTGGCCTCGACCGCGATCGTCTGCCCCGCCGGCGAGTCGACCAAATCCTACGCCGAGTTCGCCCGCGTCATGGACGCGCTGATCGCCGCGCGCATTGAGCGGCGCGACCTCGTCGTCGCCCTCGGCGGCGGCGTGATCGGCGATCTCGCCGGCTTCTGCGCCGCCTCGCTGCGGCGCGGCGTGCGCTTCGTCCAGATCCCGACCACGCTGCTGTCGCAGGTCGATTCGAGCGTCGGCGGCAAGACCGGCATCAACTCGCCGCACGGCAAGAACCTGGTCGGCGCGTTCCACCAGCCTTCGCTGGTGCTCGCCGATTCCGGCGCGCTCGATACGCTCAGCGCGCGCGAGTTTCGCGCCGGCTACGCCGAAGTGGTCAAGTACGGCCTGATCGACGACCCCGGCTTCTTCGAATTCCTCGAGGCGCGCTGGCGCGAGGTTTTCGCCGGCGGGCCGGCGCGGGCGGAGGCGATCGCTGTGAGCTGCGCCGCCAAGGCGCGGGTGGTGGTCGCCGACGAGCACGAGCAGGGCGAGCGGGCGCTGCTCAATCTCGGCCACACCTTCGGCCACGCGTTCGAGAGCCTGTGCCACTACGATTCGGCCCGGCTCGTCCACGGCGAGGGGGTGGCGGTCGGCATGGCCTGCGCCTTCCGCTTCTCGCGCGACCTCGGGTTCTGCTCCGGGCAGGACGCGACGCGGGTCGAGGCGCATCTCAAGGCGGTCGGGCTCCCCACGCATATCCGCGACATCCGCGGGCTCGACGCCGACGCCGGCACGATCCTCACCGCCATGCGCCAGGACAAGAAGGTCGAGCGCGGCAAGCTGACCTTCATCCTGGCCAAGGGCATCGGCGAGAGCTTCATCGCCCGCGACCTCGACGAGGCGAGCGTGCTGGCCTTCCTCAAGCGGGACCTCGAGCTTCCGCACTCCTGACCTCTGGCGGCTGTCCCCTCGCGGGGACGGCGTTCGTGCTATCCTTCTCCCATGCCGATCTCGCTCGACATCCTCATCATCGTCGTCAGCATTGCTCTCGCGGCCTTCTTCGCCGCAGCGGAAACCGCCCTGACCGCGGCGTCCCGGGCGCGCATGCACGCGCTGGAAATGTCGGGCGAGACGCGCGCGGCGCTGGTGACGCGGCTCATCGGCATGCGCGGGCGCCTGATCAGCACCATGCTGCTCGGCGGGCAGTTCGTCACCATCGGCTCCTCGGCGATCGCCACCAGCGTCATGCTCGATCTCTACGGCGAGAACGGGGTGATCGTGGCGACCGTGGTCATGACCACGCTGATCGTGGTGTTCGGCGAGGTGATGCCGAAGACGATCGCGATCGCCTATCCCGACCGCGTCGCGCTCATGCTCGCGCCGCCGGTGCTGTTCTTCGTCACGATCTTCACCCCCGTGGTGCTCGCGGTCGAGGCGCTGGTGCGCCTGTTCCTGCGCATCGTCGGCGTGTCGCTGATCGAAACCGATCCGGGCGTTACCGGCCACGAGGAATTGATGGGCGCGGTCGACATCCTCCACCGCGAAGGCGAGGTCGAGCGCAGCGAACGCGACATGTTCGGCGGGCTTCTCGAACTCTCCGAGGTGCCCGTCGCCGACGTGATGGTCCACCGCACCAAGATGCGCCTGATCGACGCCGACATGCCGCCCGACGAGGTGGTGCGCGAGGCGATCGAGTCGCCCTACACCCGCCTGCCGCTGTGGCGCGGCGACCCCGACAACATTATCGGCATCCTGCACGCCAAGGATCTCTTGCGCGCGCTGGTCGTCTGCGGCGGCGACGCGACGAAACTGAAGATCGCCGAGATCGCGCTCGACCCGTGGTTCGTCCCGGAGGCGACCAGCCTGCGCGACCAGTTGCAGGCGTTCCTGCGCCGCAAGACCCATTCGGCGCTGGTGGTCGACGAATACGGGGTGGTGCAGGGACTGGTCACGCTCGAGGACATCATCGAGGAGATCGTCGGCGACATCCGCGACGAGCACGACGAAGCCTTGCAGGGCGTGCGCCGGCAACGCGACGGATCGGTGGTGGTCGACGGCGGCGTGACGATCCGCGACCTCAACCGGGCGATGGACTGGAATCTGCCCGACGAGGAGGCGGCGACGGTCGCCGGCCTGGTCATTCACGAGGCGCGGGCGATCCCCGATCCGCGCCAGGTGTTCGCGTTTCACGGCTTCCGCTTCGAGGTGCTGCGCCGGCAGAAGAACCGGATCGCCGCGCTCCGGGTGACGCCGCTCGCCGCGCGCGGCGCCGGCAGGCAGGCCGCCGAGTCGGAGGGCGAGGCGACCGCGCAGGAGTAGCGTGCGCGTCTGCGGCCGCGTTTCGCCGCGTTCGCGGCGGCGTGGTATCGTGCCGACCATGCGATGCCCGTGCGGTTCTCAGACGCGTTTCGATCTTTGCTGCGGCCCCTACCTCGCCGGGGCTGCCGATCCGCCGACCGCCGAGGCGCTGATGCGCTCGCGCTATGTCGCCTATACGCGCGGCGATATCGACTACATCGCCCGGACGACCGCGCCGGAGGCCCGGGAGGGCTTCGACCCGGGCTCGGCGAGAGCCTGGTCGGCGGAGGCGACCTGGCTCGGGCTTCAGGTCCTCAAAACCGACGCGGGCGGACGCGACGACGCCGCCGGCTCGGTGGAGTTCATCGCGACCTACCGCCGGGGCGGCGACACGATCGCCCATCACGAGCTCTCCCGGTTTCGCAGGACCGAGCGCGGATCGTGGACCTTCGTCGAGGGATCGCCGCCGGCGACCCGGACGCCGGCGACGCTTGCGCGCCCGAAGGTCGGACGCAACGACCCGTGCGCCTGCGGCAGCGGCAAGAAATTCAAGAAGTGCTGCGGCGACGCGACCAGCGCGATCGGTTAGACCCGGCTCGCGCTTCCGCTCGGCTCGCCGCGCTACGCGCCCTTCTTCGCCCGGGCCTTGCCGGCGGCGGCGACCGCCGCGACCGGGGCCTTGGCCGGTTCGG
>CAMFKX010000393.1 GCA_945957375.1 uncultured Roseiarcus sp. | reverse complement strand
CGCCGCGATCGCGCGCGAGGTCCCGCGCGCCGTGGTCGGCGCCGGCACGATCACCACGCCGCGGCAGATCCACGAGGCGGTCGCCGCGGGGGCGCGTTTTCTGGTCAGTCCCGGCGCGACCCGGGCGCTCGCCGAGGCCGCCGCGGCGGCGCCGGTTCCGTTCCTGCCGGGTTGCGCCACGGCGTCGGAGGCGATGGCGCTGAGGGAGTTCGGCTTCCGGGCGCTGAAGCTGTTCCCGGCGGAGGCGGTCGGAGGCGCGAAGCTGCTCGCTTCGCTATCCGCGCCGCTGCCCGACCTGCGCTTCTGTCCGACCGGCGGCATCGACCTCGCGAAGGCGCCGGACTATCTCAAGTTGCCCAACGTCGTCTGCGTCGGCGGTTCGTGGATGCTGCCGAAAAGCGCGCTCGCCAAGGGCGACTACGCCGCCGTCGAGACGCTCGCGCGCGAGGCCGCCGGGCTCAAGCGCTAGGTCGGCCTAAGCCGGTATGGCGATCGGCCGCCTTACAGGCCGAGCCACTTCCGGCCGCCATTGAGCCGCACCATGTCCTTGAACGGCGGCGGCGCGGCGTAGCCCCGCGTCACCACCGCCATGCCGCCGTCGACGGTCAGGGATGCGACGGAAGGCTGCTGGCCCGCCGTCGCCATCGCCAGCTCGAGCACCATGCTCGACAGCGCCCGCCCCTTGCCGCCGAGCAGGGAGCCGTCGTAGCCCAGCCAGTGCAGCCAGCCCCAGTCTTCGATCACATAGTGGCCGTTGTGCCGGACGCGGGGGTAGATGATGTCGAAGGTCGCGGTCGTCAGGTCGTATTCGTGCGAAGCGTCGTCGATCACGAGATCGATTCGCTCGCCGCCCCAGGCGGCGCCGAGCAGCGCGTCGATCTTCGCCCGATCGGATTGGGAGACGCCGTAGTGGACCTTCACCCGGTCCGCGAATCCGAGTCGGTCGATATGCTCGAGGACGAACGGATTGGGCTGGCGATAGTCGATGCCGACGATCTCGGCGTTGGGAAAGGCGTCGGCGAGCAGGACGACGCTGCCGCCTTCGAAAATGCCGACCTCGACGATGCGGCGGACGTCTTCGCGGACGAAGGAGCGGTATTTGTCGAAGTAGGATTTCGGCTTCAGGACGACCATTTCGTCCGCGCCGGTCACCGCCTCCTCGTAATTGCTGGAGACGTATCGGATCCTGAGATCATCGATGAAGCAGAGGTCTTCGCCGACCCAGCGCTGTCTCATTCCGGCTCTTTCGTTCGAGGCGGACTTGCGCGGCTAACCTGCCGCCGCGCAAGGCTTTCAATCCGGACAGCGGACCCGAAGGGGGTCAGGCGGCCGCAGCTTCCGGCGCCGCTTCGCCGCGCTTCTTCTCGACTTCGCGCTTCAGGCCGAGCGCCCCCTCGGACAGCTCCGCGTCGCGCGCCTTGGCGAGGAAGTTGTCGAGGCCGCCGCGGTGCTCGACCGAACGCAGCGCCGCGGCGCTGACGCGCAGGCGAACGGCGCGCTCGAGCGAATCCGAGATCAGCGTGACCTGGACGAGGTTGGGCAAGAAGCGGGTGCGCGTCTTGCGGTTCGAGTGGCTGACCTTGTTGCCGTACTGAACGGCCTTGCCCGTCAGCTCGCAGCGGCGTGACATCGCGCTTTTCCTTCGAATACTTGGACGCTCGGACCGGACAAACAAAAAACGGGCCGCTTCGGTCAGGAAGCGTCCCGCCGGTCCATCCGGCCCTGGCTCATTGGGTGGCGGGTTCATAAGGGAGAGGGGCTGCGGCGTCAAGTTGTACATCGGCCGAACTTCTGGCAAGGCGCGCAATCTTTCCGCAAGGAGACGTTCGTGACCGACCCGGTTCCTCCCGCCGATCCCGGCGACGCCGTCGCCCGGCTGGCCGCGCTGCGCGCGGCGTTGGCGCAGCGCGCGCGCGACTGCGGCCGGGCGCCCGACGCGATCAGACTGGTTGCGGTGTCGAAGACCTATTCCGCCGACGAGGTCTGGCCGACGATCGCGGTCGCGGGCCAGACGACGTTCGGCGAGAATCGGGTGCAGGAGGCGGTCCCGAAGTGGCGCGACCTGCGCGCCCGGGCGGCGGCGCTCGGCAAGACCATCGAATTGCACCTGATCGGGCCGCTGCAAAGCAACAAGGCGCGCGAGGCGGTCGAGCATTTCGACGTGATCGAGACGGTCGATCGGGACAAGATCGCCGCCGCGCTCGCGCGCGAGATCGAGCGGCTGGGCAAGCGTCCGCGCCTCTATGTCGAGGTCAACACCGGCGCCGAGCCGCAGAAGGCCGGGATTCTTCCGGACGAGGCGGACGCCTTTCTGGAACGCTGCCGGACCGTCCATGGTCTGACGATCGACGGGCTGATGGCGATTCCCCCGGCCGGCGAACAGGCGTCGCCGCACTTCGCCCTGCTCGGCGTAATCGCCAGGCGCAATGGGCTTAAGGAATTGTCCATGGGGATGAGCGCTGACTGGCCGCTTGCGGTGGCGCTGGGCGCGACCGCGATTCGCGTCGGCAGCGCCATTTTCGGCGCCCGTTCCGGCCGATAGCCGCGTTTATCGATTTCGGAGGTCGAAGGAACTCATGTCGGCGCTCGTCTTTGCCCTGAGTCTGGTCCTGCTCGCCGCCGGCGCGTTCTGCGGCTACCTGAGCCTCGACCTGCTGCCGACGAGCCCGGGCCTGCTCTACGCCTTCGCGGGCGTCGCCTGCGCGGTCGGGGCGGCGATCGTGTTCGCGCTCGGCGGGGTCGCGGTGCGGGTCGGCCGGCTCACCCGCGCCGTGCGCGAACAGATCGCCGCCGCGGCCGCGGCTGCGGCCGTGAGCGCGCTCGCGCCGGTCGAAGCCGAACCCGCGCCGGCGGAGGCGCGCGAAGCCGAGCCGGTCGAGTGGGCGGAGGAGGCGGCCGTCGATTCGGCGCACCAGACGCCGCCGTCCGAGCCCGAACGGCAAGCCGAGCCGGCGGCGCCGGAGCCGCAAGCCGACGTTCAGGACGCCGAAGAGCTCGAGGAGCCGATCAACGCGAACCGCGCCGGCCATCTGCCGACGCTCGCCGAGATCGAGCAGGCGATCCAGACGCCCGAGGCGCCGCCGACGCTGGTCGGCCGCTATTCCTCCGGCGGCGCGAATTACATGATCTTCTCCGACGGGTCGATCGAGGCCGACACCGACGAGGGCGCGTTCAAGTTCGCCTCGATGGGCGACTTCAAGCAGTTCCTGCTGGATCGCGGCGCGGGGAAGGCCTGAAAAGGTTCACCACGAAGGACACGAAGGCCTTCGTAGGGCATAAGCTCTCTAAAGCGCGAGGCCGCTCTCCGCCGCCAGCGCCTTCAGCTCCACCTGCGGCCTGGCGCCGAGGTGCTGGATGATTTCGGCCGCCGCGAGCGCGCCGAGGCGCCCGCAGGTGGTCATGTCGCGGCCTCGCGCGAGCCCGGCGAGAAAGCCGGCGGCGAACATGTCGCCGGCGCCGGTCGTGTCGACCAGGCGCGCGATCGGGAAAGCGGGCGCCTCCCAGGTCGATTCGCCCTCGATCACGACGCAGCCCTTCTCCGAGCGGGTGACGATCCCGAGCACGCCCTCGGCGCGCAGCGCGTCGAGCGCCTCGTCGAAATGGGTCGTCTCGTAGAGCGAGAGCAACTCGTCGGTGTTGGCGAAGATCGTGTCGACCGTCTTCGAGCGCATGAGGTCGATGAACTCGCCGCGGAAGCGGTCGACGCAGAAGGAATCCGACAGCGTCAGCGCCACTCGGCGCCCGGCCGCGTGGGCGAGCTGGCCCGCCTTCTGGAACGCGGACTTCGCCGCCGGGCGGTCCCACATGTAGCCTTCGAGATAGACGACCTTGGCGGCGCGGACGAGCGCCTCGTCGACGTCGGGCGGGGCGAGGTAGGTGCTCGCGCCGAGATAGGTGTTCATCGTGCGCTCGCCGTCCGGCGTCACATAGACGAAGCAGCGGCCGGTCGCCGGCCCGTGTTCGGCGGGAGCGGTGTCGAAG
>CAMFKX010000392.1 GCA_945957375.1 uncultured Roseiarcus sp. | reverse complement strand
TTGAACGGGGATGCGCGATGCGCGCCTTATCGCGTCCGGCGATAGGCGCTGCTGAAGCGCCAGTCTTCCGCTTTCGCTGCGAGGCCAGCCTTGACCGGGTTGCCCTCGATATAGGCAACCGCCGCCGCCAAGTGGCGTTCGTTGCGAATGTGGCGATCGAAATACTCGCGCCGCCAGACAGGCCCCGACGCGCCGCGGCGGCGATTGATCGCCTTCGCCGACCACGACTTCCACGCCTGAACGATGTCCGGCATGCGATGGCCGGCGGCGGGCGCGATCAACACGTGCACGTGGTTCGGCATGACGACCCAGGCATGGAGTTCGTAAGCGACGCGGGCGCCGTGGAGGAGCGCCGCTTCGACGATTCCGGCGAGCGCCGGGTCGCCGAGCAGGCAGGCGCCATGGCCGGCATCGAGCGCTGCGGCGATGCGCCTGCTTTGCCGCGAATCCGATTGGTCGCGTCGCGCCGCGATGACCTCGTCAGGCAGCGCGTCCGCGAGCCGGAAGGTTATCGCCTGCAGGACCTCGGGCGAGTCGAAATGGGGAAGCGAGCGCGGCGCATACCAGCCCCTGGGCTCCGTCGCGGCGTCCTTTCGCATCGGCGCTCTCCGGGAGCGGCGGCGTCCCGCCGCCGGGCGCACGGGAAGCGCGCTCTCGGAGGCGTTATATCACATCTCTGAAAAGATAATATAGGCGCCTTGCGCGCAGCGTGGGAGCGGCGGCGTCCCGCCGCCGGGTGCGCGGGACGCGCACCCTCCTGGCGCAGGCGTCGACGAAGCGCGGGAGCGGCGGCGTCCCGCCGCCGGGGTGCGCGGGACGCGCACCCTCCGTGATCACGCCGGCGTCCACGAGGCGCTCCGAGGCTTACGCCCGCGCGCCGGTGTGGATGATCGTGCCGACGTGCTCGCCGCGCAGCGCGGCGGTCAGCCGACCGGGAACCCGGCCATTGACGATTTGCACACGCTCGATGTGACGGGCGGTCGCCATAGCGTCGAGCAGCGCGCGGTCGAACGGCAGCGGGCCCTCAACCTTGGCGAGCTCGGCGGCGCTGGTCTCGCCAATGAGCGTCGCCTTGTCGCCGCCGGGACCGCTCGGGTCCGCGTCGTAGACCCCGTCCACATCCTCGACGATCGTCAGGCCGGCGGCGCCGAGGGCGTCGGCGACGAGGAAGGCGCCGGTGTCGGCGCGGTGCATGGGGATTCGCGATCCCGGGAACTCGTGATGGTGGAACGGCGGGAAGCCGCTGCCGACCACCGCGCGCGCCGCGGAAAGATGAATCGCGAGCCGCGAGGCGATGGTGTCGTGCTCGACATACGACACGCCGTCCTCGGCGAGGAGCGAGGCGAGGATATGGCCGTTCTGGCCAGCCTCGCTCGCCGCGAGCGGCGCGAGCGAGCCGACCGGCAGGCCGAGGTCGAGGCCGACCCCGTAGAGATGGCGGGCGCGGACGCCGGCGCCGGTCAGGATCAGCAGGCGGTGCTCGGGCAGGAGCTTTCGGATCTCCTCGACGATCGGGAGAATCGCCTCCGCGCCGCGGTCCATGATCGACCGGCCGCCGATCTTGACCACCTGAACCCAGGGCAGGAGCCGGATCGGCCGCTTGCCGGCGACCGGCCTGGTGAGGTCGCCGTCGAGCAGGGTCTGGCGCGCCAGGGGCGAAGCGATGTGCTTGATGGTGTTCGCGGACATGAGACGCTCCTCAGCGCGCGGTGATGATAGTGCCGACATGCTCGCCGTTGAGCGCGCGGGTCAGATTGCCGGGGACGAGGCCGTTGACCACCTGCACCTGGTCGATGTGGCGGGCCGCCTTCAGGAGGTCGAGCATCGGGAATTCGAGGATCGAATCGTGCAGCCCCCGCGCCTTCATCTCGTCGACCGAGATCTTCGGGATGAACGTCGCGTCCTTCGCCGTCTTCGGGTTGGCGTCGTAGAGGCCGTTCTCGTCCTTGACGTAGATCATCGCCTTGCAGCCGAACTGTTCGGCGACGAGGAAACATCCGGCGTCGGTGCGATAGGGCGGAATGACGCCTTCGGGCGCGGTCGGGGTCCAGAGGCCGTAGGGCGGCATGCCGGAGAAAATCACCGCGTTGACCTCGGCGAGGTAAAGCGGGACCGCCGACAGTCCGGCGCCGCTGACCTGAGAGATGCCGTGTTTGGCGAGAAGTTGCCCGAGCATCGCCGCGTTCTGGTCGGCGACCGAGGCGCCGAGCTGCGACAGCACGCCCGCCGGCAGGTTGAGTTCGGCTGCGATCGAGTAGAGGTGGCGCGCCCGGGTGCCGGCCCCGGTGCCGATCAGAAGCTGGTGCGCCTTGCGCGCGGCGACGATCTCGTCGATCAGCGGATAGACCGCCGAGCGGCCGCGATCGATCACGCTCTGCCCGCCGATCTTGATCACCGTCGCGTCCGGCAGGATCCGGAAATCCGGCGCCTTGTCGGCGGCCGCCTGAAGCTCGGGATCGGTCAGCGACCGTTGCATGAGGAGCGCTTCGAGCTCCGTCGTCGTAGTGGCCATGAAATACCCCGCTGCCTTTGTTTGCGATGTGAATGCGCCGCTTTCCCAGGCGCGGCAAGCCCCGCTACTCGTCGCGTCCCGGGCCGAGCGCGACGGTCTTGACCTGGGCAAACACCGGCCCGCCGGGCGCGAGGCCGAGCTGATCCCAGGATTTGCGCGTCAGCCGCGACAGCAGGCGGGCGCCCTTCCCGTCTTCGCCAAGCGCGACCACGGCGACGAGTTCCGATTCGTCCACCGGCGTGGCGGTGACGATCCGACCCTGTCCGACGTTGAGGATGGAGCTTCGGCCCGGATGCTCCCGCGCGAGGCTCACGTCGCCGGCGATGACGCGGATGCGCCGATGCTGGCCCACCGGCGCCGGCGCGGCCGAGACGGCGAAACGGCAGCCGGGTACGACGACCGTCACCAGCCCATAGGACGCATCGTAGGATTCGACCGTCGCATCCAGCGTGACCGCGGCGTCGCGGGCCTTGGCGAGCGGCAGGGACGGATCGCTCTGCAAATCCGGGAGCGGCCCCGCCGCCAGCACGCCGCCCTTCGCCATCAACACCACCTGATCGGCGAGCCGTTCGACCTCGGCCATATCGTGAGTCACGTAGACGATCGGCAGCGACAGGCGGTCGCGCAGGCGTTCGAGGAACGGCAGGATCTCGCTCTTGGTGACGCGGTCGAGCGCCGAGAGCGGCTCGTCCATCAGCAGGAGCTTCGGCTGCGACAGCAGCGCGCGCCCGATCGCGACCCGCTGGCGCTCGCCCCCGGAGAGATTGCGCGGGGAGCGGTCGAGCAGCGGGGTCACGCCGAGCATGTCGGTCACCTCGTCGAAGTCGATGCCGCCGCCGGGGGCGCCGCCGCCGCTGTAGGCGCGGTCGCCGACCGCGCCGCCGCCGGCCCTGTAGGCGCGGTCGCTGACCGCGCCGCCGCGACTAGCGGTCGCGGCTACAGGCGCGCCGAACAGCAGGTTCCTGCGCACCGAAAGGTGCGGAAACAGGCTCGCCTCCTGGAACACATAGCCGAGCGGGCGCTTGTGGGTCGGCACGAACGACCCGTCGCGGTCCTGCCAGACGTCGCCGGCGATGTCGCACACGCCGTCCGGCATCCGGATCAGCCCGGCGATGCAGCGCAGCACCGTGGTCTTGCCGCAGCCGGAGGGACCGAACAGGGCGGTCACCCCCCTGGCCGGCGCGGTGAAGGCGGCGTCGAGAGCGAACTTGCCGAGCGTCCCGCGGAACGCCGCCCGGATCGACGGTTCGGCGCTCATCGGCGCTTCCCGGCGAAGCGCCTGTAGGCGCGGTCGCCGACCGCGCCGCCGCCGCCTTTGGAGGCGCGGTCGCCGACCGCGCCGCCGCGACCAGCGGTCGCGGCTACAGGCGCGCCGAACAGCAGGTTCTTGCGCACCGAAAGATGCGGAAACAGGCTCGCCTCCTGGAACACGTAGCCGAGCGGGCGCTTGTGGGTCGGCACGAACGACCCGTCGCGGTCCTGCCAGA
>CAMFKX010000391.1 GCA_945957375.1 uncultured Roseiarcus sp. | reverse complement strand
GCTCCGGCGCGGGCGGAGGCGGCGCCGGCGCGGCCGGTTCGGGCGGGCGCGGCGCGGGCGTCGGTTTCGGGCGCGACGCCTCGACCAGCCGCGCGAGCTCCGCCAGAGGATCGTCCTGGACGTTCGGGGCGCCTGCGGCGCGGAGCCGCTTCTCGAATTCCTCGAGGTCGATATCGATCGCCGATCGCTGTGCGGGAACGCTCATCTCGCCCTCGTCAAGAACGGACCAGCCGGCGCATCGACTGCGTAGGCGGGCCGCTAACGCATTTCCTCAGGGGCGCTAACCCCCAAGATCGACAGCGCAGAGGCCAAAACAAGGCCGACCGCGGCCACCAGGGCCATCCGCGCATACGATAATTTTCGCTGCTTTTCATTAACGAATCGCAAATCTCTCAAATCCTTGCCGCGATTCCAGTGCGCGTGGAGCCGGGTCGCGAGATCATGCGCGTAAAAGGCGATCCGATGCGGCTCATGCGCGTCCGCCGCCTGCAGCACCGCGCGCGGGAACTGCGCCATGGTCCGCATCAGGTCGCGCTCGCCCTCGTCGGTCAGCAGCGCGACGTCGGCGGTCGCGAGCGCCGCCGGCTCGAGGTCGAAATCCGGGAACGCCGCCAGCCCCTGCCTCAGCGCGCTGCGGACGCGGGCGTGGGCGTACTGGACGTAGAACACCGGATTGTCCTGGCTCTGCTCGATCACCTTGGCGAGGTCGAAATCGAGCGGCGCGTCGTTCTTGCGCATCAGCATGATGAAGCGCACGGCGTCCGGCCCGACCTCGTCGACGACCTCGCGCAGGGTGACGAAGTCGCCGGAGCGCTTCGACATCTTGACCTGCTCGCCGGCGCGCATCAGCCGCACCAGCTGACACAGGCGCACCTCGAGCTTCGCCTGGTTGTCGGACAGCGCCGCGACCGCCGCCTGCATCCGCTTGACGTAGCCGCCGTGGTCGGCGCCCCAGACGTCGACCAGGGTGCGGAAGCCCCGGTCGATCTTGGTCTTGTGATAGGCGATGTCGCTGGCGAAATAGGTGTAGCTGCCGTCCGACTTGACCAGCGGCCGGTCGACGTCGTCGCCGAACGCGGTCGAGCGGAACAGGATCTGCTCGCGGTCCTCCCAGTCGTCGGCCGGCGCCCCCTTGGGCGGCGGCAGGCGGCCTTCGTAGATCAGGCCCTTGGCGCGCAGCGCGTCGATCGCTTCCTCGACCCGGTTCGGGCCGCCCTCGACGCCGGTCAGCGCCCGCTCCGAGGCGAACACCTCGTGGGTAATGTTGAGCGCGGCGAGATCGTCGCGGATCATCGCCATCATCGCGTCGATCGCCCGCTTGCGCACGATCGGCAGCCACCTGGCCTCCGGCTGGTCGCGCAGCGTCGCGCCGAATTCGGCTTTCAGCGCTTCGCCGGCGCCCTTCAGGTAATCGCCCGGATAGAGGCCCTCCGGGATCGCGCCGATGTCCTCGCCGAGCGCCTCGCGGTAGCGCAGGAAGGCGGAACGGGCGAGCACGTTCACCTGCGCGCCGGCGTCGTTGATGTAATATTCGCGCGTCGTCTCGCGGCCGGCGAAGATCAGCAGGCTCGCCAGCGCGTCGCCGAACACCGCTCCGCGGGCGTGCCCGACATGCATCGGGCCGGTGGGATTGGCGCTGACATATTCGACGTTGACCTTGTCGTCCGCGCGTTGGGCGCCGGCGCCGTAGGCCTGCGCCTTGGCGAGCACGGACTTCAGAACGCTCTGGTAGACCGCCGGCTTCAGCACGATGTTGATGAAGCCGGGCCCGGCGACCTGGGCGCCGGCCACGTCGGGCTCGGCGGCGAGGTCGGCCGCAAGCGCCTCGGCGAGGGCGCGCGGATTGGAGCCGGCGGCCTTGGCCTCCCTGGCGTAGACCATCGCCGCATTGGTCGAGAGGTCGCCATGGGCGGCGTCGCGCGGCGGCTCGACGACGAAGCGGCCGAGGTCGAGGTCGCGAGGAAGCTCGCCCGCCGCGATCCGCTTCTCGATCAGGGCGCCTACGCGAGCCTGGAAATCCGTAAAGATGTTCATGTTGTTCCGTCGATGCGGGACACGCCGTTCGAGGCTCGCCTGCCGGTCGCAACCGCCAGCCGCGCCTGGAGCGGGCCGCCGACCCCGCGCTGGAGGATCCCTACAAGATCCGCGCGCCTCTAAAGCAAGTCTCGGGATGCGTCAAAGATCCCGGTCGCCGCCGAACAGCCGGGCGTGCTCGTGGACGGCGAAGCGGTCGGTCATGCCGGCGATATAATCGGCGACCGCGCGCGCCCGGTCGCCCGCGGCCTTGGCCGCCCAGTCGGGCGGCATCGCCGACGGATCGGCCATGAACGCGGAAAACAGCTCACGCACGACGGCGTCGGCCTTCTCGCGCATCGCCTGCACCTGGGGGTGGCGGTACATGTGGACGAACAGGAACGCCTTGACGTCCCGGTCGGCGGCCTCGAACGCCGGCGAGAGGGCGACGAGCGCCCGGCCCGCCGTCTCCACGTCGGCGAAGCTCGCGATTTTCCCCGCTTCGATCCGGCGCCGGCTTTCGCCGATCGCGTCCTCGATGAAGCGCGTGATCACCCGGCGGGTCAGTTCGTGGATCACCCGGGGCGTGTCAAGCTCCGGATGGCGGTGGTCGATCTCGGCCAGGAGACGGTCGACGAAGGGAACGGCGGCGCGAAGTTCGGGGAGCGCGAATAGGCCCGCGCGCAGGCCGTCGTCGATGTCGTGGGCGTCATAGGCGATGTCGTCGGCGAGCGCCGCGGCCTGCGCCTCGAGGCTGGCGTAGCGGGAAAGGCCGAGCGGCTGACGCTGCTCGTAGGCGAGGATCGCCGCCGGGACCCCGCGCGCGCGGTAGCGCGCGGTCGGCGCGCCGGCCGCTTCGACGAGCGGGCCGTTGTGCTTGACGAGGCCGGCGAGCGTCGTGTCGGTCAGGTTCAGGCCGTCGAAGTCGGCGTAGCGCCGCTCGAGTTCGGTGACGATGCGCAGCGCGTGGCTGTTGTGGTCGAAGCCGCCGAAGCCGGCCATGCAGGCGTCGAGCGCATCCTCGCCGACGTGCCCGAACGGCGTGTGGCCGAGGTCGTGGCCGAGCGCGACCGCCTCGGCGAGGTCGTCGTCGAGCCGCAGCGCGCGGGACAGCGCACGGGCGATCTGCGCCACCTCGATGGTGTGGGTCAGCCGGGTGCGGAAGTGGTCGCCCTCGTGATGGACGAACACCTGGGTCTTGTGGGCGAGGCGGCGGAACGCGGTCGAATGGACGATCCGGTCTCGGTCGCGCTGGAATTCGGTGCGGGTCGGCGACGCCGGCTCGGCGACGAGGCGGCGGCCGGAGGCCGGATCCGCGGCCCAGGGCGCGCGCGGCGGAGGTCTCTGCTCGTTCGCCATCGGTCCGCCCCGTCGTTGCTTTGGCCGCCAAGTGGCATATCTTACCCTTGCGAAGTCTTGAAGCGCCCGCCTTGACCGGGTCGCGAAGAGAGGAAGTCGAACATGAGCGAAGCCGAGGCCGCCGAGGCCGTCACCATCAGCGCCAGCGCCGCCCGGCGTCTGAACGCGATCCTCAAGGGCGAGGCCGACGCCGCGCTGCGCATTACCGTGAAGGGCGGCGGATGCTCCGGCTTCCAGTACGCCTACGACATCGACCGCACCCGCGCCGACGACGACTTCGTCGCAACCCGCGACGGGGCGACGGTGGTGATCGATTCGGTCTCGCTGGAAATGCTGAAGGGCTCCGAAGTCGATTTCGTCGACGACCTGATGGGCCAGTCGTTCCAGATCAAGAACCCGAACGCGACCGCGTCCTGCGGCTGCGGGGTGAGCTTTTCCGTGTAGGCCTTTTCCGCCGCGTTGGCGGCGGCGCGCTTATCCGTCGATGGCCTGGGACCGGGAATGGTCACCGAGGCGACCCCCAAGGCGGGCTCGCCCCCTCCGCCGTCCTTCGGACGGCCTCGCCCGCGCGCAAGCGTGGGGGCCCATGCGCAGCATGTTGTAGGGCGGGGTCGACGACCCCGCCGGCGCGAGCGCGCCGTATAGGCC
>CAMFKX010000390.1 GCA_945957375.1 uncultured Roseiarcus sp. | reverse complement strand
GGGCGAGGTCGTCGGCCCGGGCCGCCACCAGGTCGCCGAGCTTCATCAGGAGCCGGCCGCGCTCGGCGGCGGCGAGCCTCCCCCACTCGCCGGCGAGCGCCTGCTCCGCGGCTTCGACCGCGGCGTCGACGTCCTTCGCCGTCCCGCGCGCGATCGACCCGATCGCGACGCCGCGCGACGGATCCTCGAGCGGCAACGTCTCGCCCGACGCCGGCGCGACCCAGCGGCCGCCGATGAAACACCGATCGATCGGATACCAGGTCGACAAGGCGCTCAACCGCTTGCTCCTTTCCGGTTCGAAGGGGGATCTCGTCCGGCTCAGGGCGCCGCCGCTGGCCGCGCGCCGCGGAAGCCGGTCGCCAGGAGGTACATTTCCGAACTGTCGGCCCGGCTCGCCTTCGGCTTCAGGTGACGGACGACGGCGAATTCCCGCTTCAGCCGGGCGAGCAATTCGCCCTCGGCGCCACCCTGCAGCACCTTGGCGAGAAAATAGCCGCCCGGCGCCAACACTTCGCAGGCGAAATCGGCGGCGAGCTCGACGAGCCCGATGATGCGCAACTGGTCGGTCTTGCGGTGGCCGGTGGCGTTGGCCGCCATGTCCGACAGGACGCCGTCGGCGAGGCCGCCGAGCCAGGTCCGCAACTGCTCGGGCGCGTCGGGATCGTGGAAGTCCATCTTGCGGAACTCGACGCCCTCGACCGCGTCCATTTCGAGAAGGTCGATGGCGATCACCCGGCCCTTGCCGTCGCGCGCGCCCACTTTCGCCGCGGCGACCTGGCTCCAGCCGCCGGGCGTCGCCCCGAGGTCGACGATGCGCTGGCCGGGCTTGAGGATGTGGTGCTTCTCGTCGATCTCGATCAGCTTGTAGGCCGCGCGCGAGCGGTAACCCTCGCGCCGCGCCTGGGCGACATAGGGGTCGTTGAGCTGCCGCTCGAGCCACAGGGTCGAGGCGAGCGAGCGCTTGCGGGCGGTCTTGACGCGCGTCTTGAGCGCGCGACCGCCCTCGTGGCCTGAACTGCCGCCGGTCATCGGTAAGGCCCCCGGCGATGCGGTCCGACCCGGTCCTCGCGCATCAGCTGGCTGAGGATGCCCTCCCTCAGGCCGCGGTCGGCGATCCGCATCCGCTCGGCCGGGAAGCGCGCCCGGATCGCCTCGAGGATGGCGCAGCCGGCGAGCACCAGATCCGCCCGCTCGTGCCCGATGCAGGCGTTGGCGGCGCGGTCGGCGTAGGACATCGCGCGCAGCCGCGCCACCGCGCTGTCGACGTCGCGACGGTCGAGCCACAGCCCGTCGACCGCCCGCCGCTCATAGCGCGGCAATTCCAGGTGAACCCCGGCGATGGTGGTGACCGTGCCGGACGTGCCCAGAAGATGGAAACGCTCGCAGCGCGCCTCGTTCGCTACCCGGTCAACGAACGGCTGCAGCGCCTCGTCGACATGTTCGGTCATGGCGAGAAAGGTCTGGTCGGTCACGTCCACGCCGCCGAACTTCTCCGCCAGCGACACGACGCCGAGGCGCATGGATTCCCACGCCAGCACCCGGCGGCGTCGGCTGCGCTCGTCGCTCGCGAGCCAGATGATCTCCGACGAGCCGCCGCCGATGTCGAACATGACGATGGCCTTGGCGTCGCGGTCGGCGAGGTCGCCGACGCCCGCGGCGGCCAGATGCGCCTCGGTCTCGCGATCGACGATCTCCAGTTCGACGCCGAGCCGGTCGCGCACCTGGTCGACGAACTCGGCGCCATTGGCGGCGGCGCGGCAAGCTTCGGTGGCGATGGTCCGGGCGCGGGTGACGCTGCGCGACGCCAATTTGTCGCGGCAGATGCGCAGCGCCGCCATGGTGCGCTCGATCGCGGCCTCGCTCAGGCGTCCGGTCAGCGACAGGCCCTCGCCGAGCCGGACGATGCGGGAAAAGGCGTCGACGACGCGAAATCCGTCCGTGGTCGGACGGGCGATCAGGAGCCGGCAGTTGTTGGTCCCGAGGTCGAGGGCGGCATAGGTCGCCGCGCCGCGGCTCGCGGGCCGTCCGGCGGTGGGGGCGTCGACTCCCGGCAAGGGACTCGACGGAAATACATCGGACAAAGCAACCTCGGATGGCCGGGACGGACGAGGCTCGACCGCCGGCCGCATTCGAACGCGAATGTAACAAGCCTGCCGGGCATTGCAACCGAACGCTAACTCCGGGGGCCGGACCCTTTGCCGCGCCCTCGTCCTTCGAGACGCGCCGCCTGCGGCGGCGCTCCTCCGGACGAAGTCAAGTTCAGCCGACGACCCTCCTTGGCGTTACGCCGAACGAGAGTCCGCCATCAGCGTCCGAAGAACTGGTGCTTGACGCGGTCGCCGGGCTTGAGCCCGATCGCGGCCGCGACCCCTCCGTTCACCTCGAGCACGGCCGCGCACGGCGGACCGGACGGGATGGCGCGCTCCGACAGCGGCTCCGCGTCGGCCACGACGTTGGTGACGACCCCCGTCGCCGAGATGAAGATCATGTCGAGGGGGATGTAGGTGTTCTTCATCCAGAAGGAGACCGGGCCGGGCTGCGGGAACTCGAACAGCATGCCCCGATCGGCGGGCATGAACCTCCGGTTCATCAGACCGCGCTCGCGGCCCGCTTCGTCGTCGGCGATCTCGACCAGGAATTCGTGGGCGCCGCTGGCGGTCGTCACCTGGAGCGGTTCGAGCCGTCCCGCCGCGGCGGGCGTGAGCCAACCGGCCGCCAGGATGAGAAAGGCGGCCAAGACTCGCGCTGCGATCGCCGGCATTCGGTCCGCCTCCGATGGAGCCCGCGCGGGGCGGCTCAGTTTGGCGCGAGCGCGCGGGGGCCGTCCAGCGGCCGCACCTCGGCCGCCATCAGCCCCTTCGGCCCGGGACCGAACCGGGCCAGCATCGTGTCGCCGGGCTTCGGATCGAGGAAGCCGTAACGGCGCAGGGTCTCCATGTGGACGAAGATATCCTCGGTTCCCTCGCCGCGGGTGAGGAAGCCGAAGCCGCGCGTGCGGTTGAACCACTTGACGATCACGATCTCGAACCCGCCGACGTCGTTCGCCTGGACCCGTGTCCGGGGAGGCGGCGGCGTAAAGCCGGCGACCGGCTCCGAAACCGACAGCACCTTGAGCACCTGAAGCCCGCGCTCGCGGCGCTGCGCCTCGGCCACGACGCGCTCGCCCTCGCGAACGCCGGAAAAGCCGTCGCGACGCAACACCGTCACGTGGATCAGCACGTCGGCGCCGCCGCCGTCGGGGACAATGAAGCCATAGCCCTTCGCCGCGTCGAACCACTTGACCCGGCCCGCGACCTCGACCAGCGCAGCCGGACCGCCGGACTCCTGCGCGTCCGGCGCCGCGGCCAGCGGCTTTGTGAAGTCCTCGCCCACTGCGGCCCCCCTGCGCGACACGAAAGCCGATTCGCATCGGCGTTTCGAACGACTGCGATCGCCGCCGAACCGGCCGTCTCCGCCGACTCAGTCAGGCAACCGGACGGACTTTCTCAGACAAGGGCGCCCCAATGCAATCGCCACGCGCCGGCGCAGCGCAAAACCCGAGCGGATTTCTGGATAGCCGGATCGTCGCAAGCGGCGCGGCCGCCTACTCCGTCTCTTCTTCCGGCTCCGGAGGCGGCGCCAGACCTTCGAGGCCACGCAGGAGGTCCTCCTCGGTCATCCGGTCGAACTGCGGCTCGCCGCCGAGTTCGATCTGGGTCTGCGCGTTCGGGTTGACCATCAGCGGCGCGGCCTCGGCCTCCGGCTCGTCGACCTCGACGTGCTTCTGCAGCGCATGGATCAGATCCTCGCGCAGATCGCCGGCGGACAGCTTGCCGTCGCCGATCTCGCGCAACGCCACGACCGGATTCTTGTCGTTGTCCCGGCCGACGTTGATCGGCGCGCCGGACGAAATGGCGCGGGCGCGGTGGCTGGCCATGAGGACGAGATCGAAGCGGTTGTCGATCTTCTCGATGCAGTCCTCGACGGTGACGCGAGCCATGGAGACTCCTTCAAAAAAGGCGAAAAACTCGGGGGAGCGAACGGGCCATCTACACC
>CAMFKX010000389.1 GCA_945957375.1 uncultured Roseiarcus sp. | reverse complement strand
TCGTCCGCGAGCGGCTCCGACTCGGCGAGGATCGCGTCGCGGTCGCGCGCGACGGCGCGCAGGACGGCGTTGACGAGGCCTGCGAAGGCGGCGCTCGCGGGCTCGGCGCGCGCGGCGCGCACCGCAAGGTCGACCGCGGCATGGTCGGGGGTGTCGAGAAAGAGGATCTGGGCGGCCCCGGCGACGAGCGTCCACTCCAGCGAGCCGCAACGCTTCGGCATGCCCTTTTCCAGCCTCTGCGCCAGCGCCTTGCGGATCGTTCCGAGCCGGCGGAGGGCGGCGGTCGCAATCGAGCGCGCCAGCGCCCGATCGCGCTGGTCGACGCGCGGATCGCGCAGGGACAGATCGGCGGCGAGACGGTCGTCGAGCGGCCGCGACAGGGTCATGACCTCGCCGATCGCCCGCGCCGCGGCGATCCTCGCCGTGAGCCCGGGCGGAGGCGGGTCGGCGGCCCGCGCATGGGGACCGGAAAAGCCGCGCTGCTGTCTGATCAAACCGCTCTCGCCTCGAATCGGGATTGCGGCATTCTATACGTTTATTCGGGCGGCCGTGCGTCACGTCGGCGGATCCGTCGGCGGCAGTGTTTTCGTTGACGTCGTCAATAATAAATTCAAGTAAACGTCGTCTAGAGCGCGCGGACCAAGTTGATGCGCTGCAGCAATCGTGTTAAACGTCACACGGCGACTTCGAAACGGTGCTTCGAAGTTCGACCCCTTCTCGACATTGGACCGGGAGCTTCCAATGAGAAGAATCGCGGCCTTTGCAGTGGTGAGCGCGGGAGTCGCGGCCCTGGTGAACGGGTCGGTGCTGGAGCCGGGAAGCTGGGCGCTGGTTCTTGCCGGGGTCGCAGGCGCCGGGCTGGTCGGCGGGCGCCGCAAGCCGCCGGTTGCGATCGACCCATGATGGTCAATTGACAGCGCGCGTCCGCGTCCGTAGAAGCTCCGCCTTCGTCAGGCTTCGCCTCGTCGATCCGCCGACCGATCCCCAGGGATCGGAGGCCCACGCCCGGTAGCGCGTCGCGCCCCCGGGCGCGTTCTGCGTTGGGCGAACGGGTGTTTGGCGGAGCCGTTCCGCCGCCCGCTGCAAGGAGCACGGTCATGTTCGAGAGCCTTTCGGAAAAGCTCTCCGGCATTCTGGACAAACTCACCGGCCGCGGCGCCCTCTCCGAGGAAGACGTCAACGCCGCGATGCGCGAAGTGCGCCGCGCCCTGCTCGAGGCGGACGTGGCGCTCGAGGTCGTGCGATCCTTCGTCGACCGCACCCGCACCCGGGCGGTCGGCGCCGCCGTCATCAAGTCGGTCAAGCCCGGCCAGATGGTGGTCAAGATCGTCCACGATTCGCTGATCGAGACGCTGGGAACCGAGTCGCAGGCGATCGATCTGAACGCGCCCGCGCCGGTCGCGGTCATGCTGGTCGGCCTTCAGGGCGCGGGCAAGACCACCACCGCCGCCAAGATCGCCAAGCGCATGGTCGAGCGCGACCGGCGCAAGGTCCTGATGGCCTCGCTCGACGTGAAGCGTCCGGCGGCGCAGGAGCAGCTCGCCGTGCTCGGCCGCCAGATCGGCGTCGACACGCTGCCGATCGTCCCCGGCCAGGACCCGGTCGAGATCGCCCGGCGCGCCGAGGAGACGGCGCGCCTGCGCGGCTATGACGTCGTGCTGCTCGACACCGCGGGCCGCACCCACATCGACGAGCCGCTGATGGAGGAGATGGCGCAGATCCGCGAGGCGGCCAACCCGCACGAGGTGCTGCTCGTCGCCGACGCGCTGACCGGCCAGGACGCGGTCAACCTCGCCAAGAGCTTCCACGAGCGCGTCGGCATCACCGGCATCGTGCTCACCCGCATGGACGGTGACGGCCGCGGCGGCGCGGCGCTGTCGATGCGCGCCGTGACCGGCCAGCCGATCAAGCTGCTCGGCGTCGGCGAGAAAATGGATGCGATCGAGGACTTCCACCCCTCGCGTCTCGCCGACCGCATTCTCGGCATGGGCGACATCGTCAGCCTGGTCGAGAAGGCGGCGCAGTCGATCGATGCGCAGCAGGCGGCCAAGATGGCCGAGAAGCTGCGCAAGGGTGTGTTCGACCTGAACGACCTTTCGGAACAACTCGCCCAGATCGAAAAGCTCGGCGGCATGGGCGGCATCATGGGCATGCTGCCCGGCATGGCCAAGATGAAGGACCAGCTCGCCTCGGCCAACCTCGACGACCGGTTCGTCAAGCGCCAGCGCGCGATCATCTCGTCGATGACGCCGCAGGAGCGCCGCAACCCCGACCTGCTCAAGGCCTCGCGCAAGAAGCGCATCGCCGCCGGCGCCGGAACCAATGTCGAACAGGTCAACCGGCTGCTCAAGCAGCACCGCCAGATGGCCGACATGATGAAGGTGATGGGCGGCCCGGGCAAGCGCGGCGGCATGATGGGCAAGCTCGGACAGATGATGGGCATGGGCAATATGGCGATGCCGAGCCGCGAAGAGATCGAGGCGATGGCCAAGCAGATGGGCGGCGGCCAGGGTCTGCCGTCGGCCCCGCCCGGGCCCCCCGGCATCCCTCAGGCGCCGCCCCCCGGCGCCTTCAACCTGCCGCCGCAGTTTCCCGGCGTCGGCGGCCCGAAGCTTCCCGGCCTCGGCGGCTTCAACCCGTTCGGAGGGAAGAAAAAGTAGATCCCCCTCTCCCATCAGGAGAGGGGCCAGGGGTGAGGGACCGCGCCAGACCCTCATCCGTCGCCTTCGGCGACACCTTCTCCCTGAGGGAGAAGGGCGCCAACGCCTGCTCTCAACAACTACCAAGTCTTTGAAAGGAAAACCGAAATGTCCCTGAAGATGCGTCTCTCCCGCGCCGGCGCCAAGAAGCGTCCGTTCTACCGGATCGTCATCGCCGACGCCCGCGCTCCGCGCGACGGCCGCTTCGTCGAGAAGATCGGCACCTTCGACCCGATGAAGCCGAAGGACGCCGCCGACCGCCTGGTGCTGGACGCCGACAAGGCCAAGGACTGGCTCGCCAAGGGCGCCCAGCCGACCGATCGCGTCGAGCGCCTGCTCGACGCCGCCGGCGTGCGGTCGCGCGTGGTGCGCAACAACCCGGAGAAGGCCAAGCCCAAGAAGAAGGCCCAGGAGCGTCTGGCCGCTGCCGAAGCCGCCGCCGCCAAGGCCGCCGCCGCCGCCGCCGAATAAAGCCGCGCGATGCCCTCGCCTGCGCGTCTCGTCCTGGTCGGCCGCTTCGGCGCGCCGCAGGGCGTGCGCGGCGAGGTGCGCGTGCAGTCCTTCACCGGCGATCCGAAGGCGATCGGCGGCTATGCGCCGCTGACCGACGCCCGGGGCGCGCGGGCTTTCGCCTTCGAGCGGCAGCGCGCGCTCAAGGACGACATGCTCGTCGTCAAGGTCGCCGGCGTCGACACCCGGGAGGCGGCCGCCGCCCTCACCGGCGTCGAACTGTTCGCCCGGCGCGACCGGCTGCCGCCGGCGAGCCCGGACGAATTCTACGTCGACGACCTGCTCGGTCTCGAAGCGGTCACGAAAGCCGGCGTGTCGCTCGGGCGCGTCGCCGCCGTGCCGAATTTCGGCGCCGGCGACATTCTCGAGGTCGCGCCCGAAGGAGGCGGCGAAACGCTGCTCTTCCCGTTTACCCGCGCGGTGGTTCCGGACATCGATTTCGAGGCCGGGCGGCTCGTCGTCGAGCCTCCGGCGGAGCTCGACGCGAGCCGCTGAAGGCTACGCTGCCTCCAGCGCGAGCCCACGCGCGCTGGCGCCGACCTTGAGCCGGCCCATGCGGATCATCGCGTTGATATGCGCGAGCGCCTCGCCGAAGGCGAAGACGAGCTGGTGGGGATCGTCGATCGGCCGGCCGAAGATCACCGGCACGAGATCGGCCGCGGTGCGCGGCGCCACGCGACATTCCTCCACGATCGCCATGCAGCGCGCCTCGTGGTGGGCGATCAGCTCGTCGGCGCGCGTGTGCAGGCCGACGAACGGCAGGTTGTGGCCGGGAAGCACGAGCGCGTCCCGGGGCAGGCGCGCCTTCATCGTCTCCAGCGAACGCAGATAG
>CAMFKX010000388.1 GCA_945957375.1 uncultured Roseiarcus sp. | reverse complement strand
CGGGGCGCGGTTCTCCGAGGTCTTCCCCAACGGCGCGCCGCGCGACTGCGGACGGGGACTCGAGGAGGCGAGCGCGCTGACGCGTTGTCCGGCGCCGGACCTTCCCCGCGTCGCCCTGTTCTTCGCCGGCCGTTGGGGCGCGATCCCCGACAGCGAGACGCCGTCCGCCGCCGCGCTCGCCCCGTCGGTCGTCCGCCACATCGTGTGGACGGCGGACTGACCCGCCTATTTCTCCAGCACCACCGTCCGGCACTCGGGCGGCAGTTGCGCCAGCGTGAGCGGAGGCTTCGGCTTGCCGGGCGCGGGATGCAGCGCTTCGGCGGTGAACCACCAGTTCAGCGACTTGTCGCAGCCGTCGCCCGCCGGGACCGGATCCTGCGGTTCGCAGCCGGCCTCGCCCGCCGGGCACTGGATGCGGATGTGGAAGTGATAGTTGTGGCCCCAGTAGGGGCGCACACGGGTCATCCAGCGCTCGCCCCGGTGGGTTTCGCACAGAGCCTTCTTGATCGCGGCGTTGACGAAGATGCGGTCGACCTCGGGCTCCTCGGCGGCCGCGCGGATGATTCCGGCCTGCGCCTCCGACCAGCTCCCGCTGACCGAGAGCCCGCCTTCGGCGACCATGTCGACGGCGGAAAGCTCCTCGCGCTCGGCGCGCGACATCGTGTGGTCGGGCATCGGCGTCAGCCACACGTCCGCGTCGAGGCCGATCTGGTGCGAGGCGTGCCCGGTGAGCATCGGCCCGCCGCGCGGCTGCGAGATGTCGCCGACCAGGATGCCGTTCCAGACGCCCTCGGCCTTCGCCTTGCGCGAAAAGCGCTCGAGGAAGGCGATCATCGCCGGATTGCCCCACATGCGGTTGCGCGACAGGCGCATCACCTGCCAGGATTCGCCGTCGACCGGCAGCGCCCGGGCGCCGGCGAGGCAGCCGCGCGAATAGAAGCCGATCGAGCGCGCCTGGGCCTCGGCCGGGGTCATGGCGCGGCCGAACAATTGCTTGGCCGGTAGCTTGGGGTTGGACGGGTCGGCGATCGGGGGCAGGGGCTTCGGATTGAGCGTGCCCGCGTCCTGGGCGAGCGCGGGCCCGACGGCGGCCATCAGGGCGAGCGCGAGGAGCAGGGTCAAGGGGCGCATCGAGTTGTCTCCGGTCGGCCCTCTTTTTCCGCGCATGGCGTCAACAGAGCGTTAACCATGGGTTGGCGATGCGGGTTTCAGGGCGCTCACAGGTCGTCCCGCTTGGCCTGATCGCGGGGCTCGCGGCCGTCGGCCATGTCAATGAGGGCGCGCCGTCCGTTCGGCGCTTCGGGCCCCCGCCGTTCCGCCCGTCTGTCGGCAGCCATCGGATTCAGGCTATGATCCAGCAACGGGGACCCTTCCCATGAAGAACGCGACCTACGAGACCGATTTCTACGCCTGGGCCAACGAGCAAGCCGCGCTCCTGCGTGAGCGAAAGTTTGCTGAGGCCGACATGGTGCATATCGCCGAGGAGATCCAGACCATGGGCCGGGCGGAGAAGCGCGAACTCATCAACCGCCTGACCCTCCTTCTCCTGCACCTCCTCAAGTGGCGTTACCAGCCGAACCTTCGAGGACGAAGCTGGCGCCTAACGATCAAGGAGCAGCGCAAGCAGGTCCTCATCCATTTGGCCGACAATCCCAGCCTCAAATCAATCATCGAAGACGCGATGGCGGCGGCCTACGACATCGCCACCCTCAAGGCGGCCAGGGAGACGGCGCTCGACGAGGACGCGTTCCCGGCGGCGTCGCCATGGACGTTCGAGCAGGCGACGGAGCCGGATTTCTGGCCGGAATGACCGGTCGCGAGCTTTCGCAAACCCGCACTGTCACGCCGACGCCAATCGACGGGACATGGCCCGCAGCCGCAGCGCCGCCCGTTCACGTTTCCGTAAGTCCGATCTGGAAAACTGTTCCGATGGGGCAAAGGACTTGTTAAGGACTTGGCGATGCAGGGGTTCCGCCAGGGTGTTTTTCGCCGACCTCGTCCTGAGCCTGTCGAAGGACGTTCCAGAGCGCGCCGAGTCCGCGCCCGCTGGAGCATGCCTCGACAAGCTCGGCATGAGGCGCGTGAGCGGGGCTTCGTCGAACCAGGCGGCGCTGGAGTTAAGATGCGGGGACCGTTTTCGCTCTGGCTCGCCCTCGGCGCCGCGCTCCTGCTCGCGAGCTGCGCCGCGCCGCCGCCCGTCGCCACGCCGCCGGCCCCGACGGGGGGCGGCGTGAAGGCCCCGACCGTCACCTCGATCGACGGCGCCAGCGTGCAGCTCGCCGCCTTCCAGAACTCCGCCTTTCCCTACCATGGCGTGATCCCGAACTATCAGGAGACCGGCAAGACCCGGCCCTTCCTCGACGTCGACGACAGCGGCCGCCTCGGCCACACCAGTCCGCGCGGCGGACTGCTCTGGGAGGATCAGACCTACAACGACCGCACGGTGCTGCTCGCCGCGCCGCAGACCTTCGACCCCGAGCGGCCGGGACACATCATCGTGTTCTTTCACGGCAACAAC
Source organism: uncultured Roseiarcus sp. (assembly GCA_945957375.1). Classification (GTDB taxonomy): domain Bacteria; phylum Pseudomonadota; class Alphaproteobacteria; order Rhizobiales; family Beijerinckiaceae; genus Roseiarcus. The sequence continues at coordinate 1,524 of CAMFKX010000388.1, read as the reverse complement.
GCCACGCTCGAACGCGACGTGATCGCCCGCCAGCAGATCGTGAAGCAGCTCGCCGATTCCGGTCTCAACGCGGTGCTGGTCGCCCCGCAGCTCGCCCGCGACGCGCCGGATTCGAGCGCCGGCAAGTTCTGGGCGCCCGGCGGTTTCGCCGCCTTCCTCGCCGAGGCCGAGGGCAAGCTCGGCGCCTTCTACCCGCAGGCGCGCGCCGCCTTCCGCCGCATGCCGGTGATCGTGGTGGCCTACAGCGGCGGCTATCTGCCGGCCGTCTATTCGCTCACCGTCGGCGGCGACTCGGGCCGGGTGCGCGGCGTGGTGCTGCTCGACGCGCTCTACGGCGAACGCGACAAGTTCGTCAGCTGGGCCGAGGGGGCGGGGCGGAGCGCCTTCTTCGTCAGCGCCTATTCGACCTCCTCGCGCGACGCCAACCTCGCGGTCGAGGCGGAGCTGCGCCAGGCGGGCCTGACGGTCGCCGACAGCCTGCCCGCGTCGATCGCGCCGGGCGACATCGCCTTCGTCGACGCGGGAAGCGTGGCCCACAACGACTTCCTCACCTCCGCCTGGGGCGGGGCGCCGCTGCGCGACGTCTTCGCGCGCATCCGCTAGCCGCCCCGGCTGCGCCCGTTTCGCATGGTGATCCCGATCACTGTCGATCTATGGTAACGCCAGTAACAATCCGACTCGCCCCAGAGCCCCCCAGAGCCCCCCGGAGGCCGAGCTTGCGATTCGCCCACGCCCACGCCACCGCGCGGCTCCTCTCGCAGGGACGTCTCAGGCCTGCGGTCGGCGGGCCGGCGCCGCGCCTTCGGACGGCGTCGAAGGAGGCGTTCTACCTCATCTGCACCAACCCGCGCTCGGGCTCCTGGCTGCTGAGCGACGGCCTCGCCGCGACCGGACTCGCGGGACGTCCGCGCGAGTGGTTCAACATGGTCGAGGTGCAGCGTCAGCGCGCGCTGTGGCGCATCGCGCAAGACGCGGACCTCGACGCGGCGGCCTACGTCCGCGCCGTGCGAGAGCGGACGCGAACGCCCAACGGGATCGCGGGGGCGAAGATCCATGGCTATCAGTTGGCCGATCTGCCGCGTCTGTTCGCGGCGGTCCCAGGCTTCGAGGACGCAGACCCGGCGCAGGCGCTGGCGCGACTCTTCCCCGACGCCCGCCTGATCTGGCTCCGGCGGCGGGACCGGGCGGCGCAGGCGGTGTCGCTCGCCCGCGCCTACGACACCGGGCGGTGGTGGTCGCTCGACGGCGTCGCGCCGCCGAAGCCGCCGCGCTTCAGCGCGCGCCGGATCGAACATCTGGAGGCCGCGTTGGTCGCCGGCGACGCTCGCTGGGACCAGTTCTTCGCCGCCGCCGGGCGCGAGCCGCTGACGCTGCACTACGAGGATCTCGCCGACGACTACGAAGGGACGCTGCGGCGCGCGCTCGCCTTTCTCGGCCTCGCCGCCCCGGCGCAGATCGCGCCGCCGCGCCTGCGTCGCCAGAGCGACGCGACGAGCGAGGACTGGCGCGCCCGCTACCTCGCCA
>CAMFKX010000387.1 GCA_945957375.1 uncultured Roseiarcus sp. | reverse complement strand
CGCCTATGTCGAGGCGGGCGGCGTCTCGGGCCGCATGTCGATCTACGAGCAGCCCGACATCAAGGCGAAGTACAAGTTCGTCGATCCGATGGTCGCCTCCTGGCAGAAGGGCGTGCCGGAGTTCCGCCCGCGCTTCCCGGCCTGGCCGGCGATCTCGGAGATCGTCGCCGAGTTCGGCACCAAGATGATGCTCGGGGAGGTCACCACCGAAGAGGGCGCCAAGCAGATCGGGACGCGCATGGAGGACATCCTCAAGAAGGAAGGCTACTACGACGGCAAGAAGGCGCTCTTGCAGTAGTCGTTCCTGCGGCGGCCACCCGTGGCCGCCGCATTCCCAGTCCGGCCGCGTCGGGACCGAAACCTTCCCGGCGCGGCCGACCTGCCATCCATTGCGACGCTCAAGGCGGCGCTCGGGATCGAGACATGGGTCGATGACCACCCTCTATCGTTCCGCCCTCGACGAATTGTCGGGCGTGTTCGACCGCATCGACGACGCGCTGGTCGACCGCGCGGTGGACGAAATCGCGCGCGCGCGGCGCATCGCGCTGTACGGCGTCGGGCGCGAGGGCTTGCAGATCAAGGGGTTCTGCATGCGCCTGTTCCACCTCGGACTGGACGCCGCAATGGTCGGCGACATGACGACGCCGCATCTCGGGGAGTCGGATCTCCTGATCGTATCGGCAGGGCCGGGCGCCTTCTCGACCGTCGCGGCCCTGATGGGGGTGGCGAAGCGAGACGGCGCGCGCACGCTGGTCGTCACCGCGCAGCCGGACGGCGAATGCGCGCGGGCGGCCGACCTCGCGCTCGTCGTGCCGGCGCAGACGATGGCCGACGACCGCGGCGCGGCGTCGTCCGTCCTGCCGATGGGCTCGCTGTACGAAGGCGCGCAATACGTCCTGTTCGAGGTCATGATCCTGAAACTGCGCGATCGGCTCGGCGTCGCCCCCGAGGCGATGCGCGCCCGCCACACCAACCTGGAATGACGGCTTGAGCTCCGCTTCGCAAAGCCTTCCATCGCCGCCGGCCAAGACCGCGGCCCCCGCCCGCCGGCGCCATCCGGGCTATGGCCGCTGGACGCCGTTCTTCTTTCTCGCGCCGGCGGTGATCGCCCTCTTCATCATCGGCATCTACCCGACGATCTTCGCCGTCGTTACGTCGTTCCGGCGCTACAACATCACCCGCCGCGCCGACATGCTCGACGGCTTCCCCTTCGTCGGGTTCGACAACTACCGCCAGGCGTTCTCCGACCAGACTTTCTGGGACAGTCTCGGCCTGACGGGCAAGTTCTTCCTGTGCGTCGTGCCGCTGCAGATCGTGCTCGGGGTGCTGATCGCGCTGATGCTGCACCGTCCGGGCATGGGCCTCTTGCGCGCGGTCACCCGCGTTTCACTGGTCGTGCCGCTGGCCACCACTTACGCGGTGGTCGGGCTGGTCGGGCGGTTGATCTTCAATCGCGACTTCGGCGTCGCCAACCAGTTTCTGAGCTGGCTCGGAATCGCCTCGTCCGATTGGCTCGGCAATCCGACCGGGGCGTTCATCGCCATCGTGGTGATGGACGTCTGGCAGTGGACGCCGTTCGTCGCGCTGATCTTTCTCGCCGGCCTGTCGATGGTGCCGGTCGAGATCGAGGAGGCCGCCCGGCTCGAGACCAAGAGCCATTGGGCGCTGCTGCGCTATGTCCAGCTCCCCTATCTGTTGCCGAGGCTCACCGCCGTCCTGATCCTGCGTTCCGCCGACGTCCTGAAGCTGTTCGACATGGTGTTCGTCATGACGCGGGGCGGCCCGGGCGCGGCGACCGATCTGATCTCGGTCTACATTCAGCGGGCGGGTTTCAAGGTCTTCAACCTCGGGCTCGCCTCGGCGCAGGCGATCCTGCTCCTGATCATGACGATCATTCTCAGCCGGATCTACATCCGCATCTTCTACCGGGAGATCGAATGATGGCGTCTTCCTGGCGCATCGGCTCGATCCTGCACGCGGTCGGCCTGCTCGTCGTCCTCGCCTTCGCGCTGTTTCCGTTCTACTGGATGGTGACGTCGAGCCTGAAGGACCAGACCGACCTGCTCGCCTCCCCGCCGGTGTGGCTGTTCACGCCGACCTGGGGCAACTATCAGGCGATCTTCGCCGACAGGACGGTGATGACCGCCGTGGTCAATTCGTTGATCGTGGCGACCTCGACCACCGCTCTTTCGGTGGTCCTCGGGACGCCCGCGGCCTATGCGCTCGCGCGCTACGAATTTCGCGGCAAGGCGGACCTCTGGTTCTGGTTCATCTCGAACCGCATGATCAGCCCGATCGTGCTCGCGCTGCCGATCTACCTGCTCTCGCGCCAGGTCGGGCTGCTCAACACCCATCTCGTGCTGGTGCTGATCTATCTCACCTTCAACCTGCCGATCGTGGTGTGGATCTGCACCGACCAGTTCCGCTCGATTCCGCGCGACCTCGAGGAATCGGCGCGCCTCGAGGGGGCCTCGCAGTTCGACGTGTTCTGGCGCATCTATCTGCCGCTCGGCGTCCCCGGCGTCGCCGTGTCGGCGATCTTCGCCTTCATCTTCTCCTGGAACGAGCTGCTCTATGCGCTGGTGCTGATCACCAGCCAGGACCTGAAGACGGCGCCGGTGGTGGCGACCAATTTCATGTCCGGCTACGAGCTGCCGTGGGGAAAGATCATGGCGACCGGCACGGTCATCGTGCTGCCGGTGACGATCTTTGCGATGCTGGTCAGCCGCCACATGGTGCGCGGACTGACGATGGGCGCGACAAAGTGACGACGAGCGAACCATGACGACCGTGACGCGAGGGGTCCGCCACAAGGCCCTCGCCGGGCCGACGCCAATGTCCGAGGGAGCGAACTGAGCGCCATGTCCTTTCTCAAGCTCGACGGGATCGTCAAGCGCTACGGCTCGACGCCGGTGATTCACGGCGTCAGCCTCGAGGCGAGCGAGGGCGAATTCGTCGTCTTCGTCGGCCCGTCCGGCTGCGGAAAATCGACGCTGCTGCGCATGGTCGCCGGCCTCGAGGACGTCACCGAAGGCGACGTGTTCATCGACGGGCGGCTCGTCACCGACGTCGCCCCGGCGGACCGCGAAGTCTCGATGGTGTTCCAGTCCTACGCGCTCTATCCGCACATGAGCGTGTTCGACAACATCGCCTTCGGGCTGCGGATGGGCAAGATGCCGGCGGACCAGATCAAGGCCCGGGTGGACGAAGCGGCGCGCATTCTCCAGATCGGCTCGCTGCTCGAGCGCAAGCCGAAGCAGCTCTCCGGCGGCCAGCGGCAGCGCGTCGCGATCGGGCGGGCGATCGTGCGCAAGCCGAAGCTGTTCCTGTTCGACGAGCCGCTCTCCAACCTCGACGCGGAGCTGCGCACGCAGATGCGCGTCGAGATCGCCAAGCTTCACCGCGATCTCGGCGTCACGATGGTCTACGTCACCCACGACCAGATCGAAGCGATGACGCTCGCCGACCGCATCGTCGTGCTGCGCGCCGGAATCATCGAACAGGTCGGCAGCCCGAGCGAACTCTACGACGAGCCGGCCAACCGCTTCGTCGCCGGCTTCATCGGCTCGCCCAAGATGAACTTCATCGAGGGCAAGGCGGTCGAGAGCGGCGAGCGCTCGATCACCGTCGCCCATCCGGCGTTCGCCGGGGGAAAGCTGACCGTCGAGCGCGCGCTGAAGCGCCCGGTTCTCCCCGGGGCCGACGTGACAGTCGGGCTGCGGCCGGACAGTCTCGCGCTCGGCGCGGCGAAGCCGATCCTGAACCTCACCTGCGACTTTTCGGAGAGCCTCGGCGGGCACACGCAGATCTACGCGACCGCTCCCAACGCGCCGCAGATCGCCTTCCTGGTCGGCGGCCGGCCGACGCTCGAGCGCGGCTCCCCCCTTGCCGTCGGTCTCGGCTCCGGCCGCGTCTATCTGTTCGACGGCGACGGGGTCGCGCTGTGACGCCGCGCCGATGCAGCGCGCGCCCCTGTAGCCGCGCTCGCCGAGCGCGGCCGACGCGGTCGACGCGGCCGACGCGGTCGACGACCGCGTCTATCTGTTCGACGGCGAAGGGGCCGCGCTGTGACGC
>CAMFKX010000386.1 GCA_945957375.1 uncultured Roseiarcus sp. | reverse complement strand
TACCGGCACAACGCCGCGCTACAACTGACGTTCCTCGCCCTGTGGGTCACCTACCTGCTGCTCGCGGTCGGCGACGGCTTCGGCCTTCCGATGGCGACGATGGCGGGCGGCTACCTCGGCCTCGTGACGGCGGCGCTGGCGGCCTATCTCTCCGCGGCCGAGATCATCAACGGCGACTTCGGCCGCACGGTGCTTCCGGTCGGGCCGTACGTGTAAGGCGCCTCGCCGCCCTCGTCCTGACCCCGGCCTGCGGACACGCTTCGGACCCGCCAGGACGGACACCATCCTCTGGGCTCGCCGCCTTCGGCGGAAGGACCAGGGTCCCGGCCCTCAGCCCCAGTCGAGCACGATCTTGCCGCTGTCGCCGCGGCGCATGATGTCGAAGCCTTCCAGGAAGCGCTCGACCGGCAGGCGGTGGGTGATGACGTCGCGCACCGCGAGGCCGCTTTCGAGCATCGCGATCATCTTGTGCCAGGTCTCGAACATCTCGCGGCCATAGATGCCCTTGAGCGTCAGCTGCTTGAAGATCACTTTGTTCCAGTCGACCAGCGTCGGCTTCGCCGGCAGGCCGAGCAGCGCGACGCGGCCGCCGGTGACGATCGACTCGAACAATTGGTCGAAGGCGGCCGGGGCGCCGCTCATTTCCAGCGCCACGTCGAAGCCCTCGGTCATGCCGAGCCGCGCCATCACCGCTTTCAGATCCTCCTTCGACACGTCGACCGGCAGGACGTCCGCGACCGTCCCCGCGAGTTCCAGCCGTTTCGGATTGACGTCGGTGATGACGACGTGGCGCGCGCCGACATGGCGCGCCACCGCCGCGGCCATGATCCCGATCGGCCCGGCGCCCGTGACGAGCACGTCTTCGCCGACCAGATCGTAGGTCAGCGCCGTGTGGACGGCGTTGCCGAGCGGGTCGAGGATCGCGCCGAGGTCGTCGTCGACCGCGTCGGGCAAGGGCACGATGTTGAACGCCGGCACGCGCACGAAATCGGCGAAGGCGCCGGGGATATCGACCCCGATGCCGCGCGTCTCCGGGTCGAGATGATAGCGGCCGCCGCGCGCGGCCCGGCTGCGCATGCCGATGACGTGGCCTTCGCCGGAGACGCGCTGTCCGACGCTGAGCCGCTTCACGTTGGCCCCGACTTCGGCGATCACGCCGGAATATTCGTGGCCGACGGTCATTGGGGTCGGAATCGTCTTCTGCGCCCATTCGTCCCAGTTGAAGATATGGATGTCGGTGCCGCAGATGCCGGTCTTCCTCACCTTGACCAGAACATCGTCCGGTCCGATCTCCGGGACCGGCTGATCCTGGAGCCAGAGGCCCGGTTCGGGCTTCGCCTTGACGAGCGCGCGCATGGAAGGACTCCCGAGCCTCTAGAGGTCGAAGTTGGTCGGCATCATCACCACGTCGCGGATCGTCATGCCGCGCGGCCGGGTCAGCATGAACAGGATCACGTTCGCGACCTCGCTCGCCTCGAGCAGGCTGCCCTGCTCCTTGAGATCCCGCAATTTCTCCTGCGGCCAGTCGGCGAGCAGGCCGGTGATGACGGGCCCGGGGGAAATCGCGCCGACGCGGACGCCGTGCTTGAACACCTGCCGCCGCACCACCTGGACGAAGCAGTCGATCGCCCATTTGGACGACGCGTAGACCGGCTCCCACGGCGTCGGATAATGGGCCGCGAGCGAGCTTGTCACGATCACGTCGCCCGACTTCCGCTCGATCATGTGGGGCAGGACGTCGTGGACGTTCTTCATCACCACATTGACGTTGAGGTTCAGCATCCGGTCGATCGCCGCCGTGTCGTTGTCGACGAGGTCGCCGCCGACGTAGCTGCCTGCGTTGGCGTGAAAGATGTCGATCCGTCCGGCCTTCTCGAGCGCGCGCGGGATCAGCGTCGCGCAGGCCTTCGGATCGAGCAGATCGATCGGGAGCGGGATGAGGTCGGCGCCGTGTTTTTCGCCGTGCTTCTTCAGCGCGGCCTCGTCGCGGTCGGCCATCACGACCTGCGCGCCTGCCGCCAGCATCGCCTCCGCGCTCGCGAGCCCGATGCCCGACGCCGCGCCGGTCACCACCGCAATCTTGCCCGTCAGCTCACCCGCCATGGTCGTCCCTCTCATTCCGCCGTCCCCGCTACGAGGCTGTCGTCAAACAATCCGCAGCGCGCGGCCCGCATCGGCGAAGGCGGCGATCGCCAGGTCGACGTCGTCCGCCGTCAGCGCCGCCGACATTTGGGTGCGGATGCGCGCCTGCCCCTTCGGCACGACGGGAAAGAAGAAGCCCGCGACATAGACGCCGCGCTGGTCGAGCGCCGCGGCGAGGTCCTGCGCCATTTTCGCTTCGCCGAGCATCACCGGAATGATCGGCGTGACGCCTGGCTGCGTGCGGAAGCCGGCCGCCTCGACGCCCGCCCGAAACCGTCGGCTGTGGCTCTGCAGCAGGGCGCGCCGGTCATCGGCCGCTGCGGCGATCTCGAGCGCCTTCAGCGCGCCGGCGGCGACCGGCGGGGCGAGCGAGTTGGAAAAGAGGTACGGCCGCGCGCGCTGGCGCAGCAGGTCGACGATCGGCTGCGCCGCCGCGACGAAGCCGCCCATGCCGCCGCCGAGCGTCTTGCCGAAGGTGCCGGTGACGATGTCGACCCGGTCGCCGACGCCGGTCAGGGCCGGCGTGCCGCGGCCCTTCTCGCCCAGATGGCCGGTCGCGTGGCAGTCGTCGACCAGCACCATCGCGCCGTAACGGTCGGCGAGGGCGCAGATCTCCGGCAGCTTCGCGACATAACCATCCATGGAGAAGACGCCGTCGGTCGCGATCAGCGTGAAGCGCGCGCCGTCGGCCGCCGCCTGCTTAAGCGCGTCTTCGAGCGCGTTCATGTCGGAATTGGCGAAACGGTAGCGCTTCGCCCTGGCGAGCCGCACGCCGTCGATGATGGAGGCGTGGTTGAGGCTGTCGGAGATGATGGCGTCCTCTTCGCCGAGCAGCGGCTCGAACACGCCGCCGTTGGCGTCGAAGCAGGCGGCGAACACGATCGCGTCGTCCTTGCCGAGATGGCGGGCGATGGCGCGCTCGAGTTCGCGGTGCAGCGTCTGCGCGCCGCAGATGAACCGCACCGAGGCCATGCCGAAGCCGAATTCGTCCATCGCCGCCGCGGCCGCGGCGATCACCGCGGGATGGTCGGCGAGGCCGAGGTAATTGTTGGCGCAGAGGTTGAGCATGTCGCGCTCGCCGCCCTGCGCGGCGACGCGGATATGTCCGCCCTGCGGCCCGGCGAGGAGACGTTCGGTCTTGTACAGCCCGGCGGCCTCGATCTCGTCGAGCGTTGCGCGAAGGTGTCGGAGGAACGCGTCGGACATGGGCGGCACCATAACAGCCCACGGGGCCCGCTCAAATCCTTGAGCCGCCAGCGACGCTATACCGCATTGACTATGTCGAGAATTGGAAGTCCAGTTGACGGCGTCAAGTTCGAGGGTTGGCTCAAGAGAGGCAAACCACGAAATCTGAATTCGCAACTTCCGCCGTCTCACGCCCGAAGAGGGTCTGGCCGACGCGCGCGTCCGGGGCCTCACGCCGAGGCGCCGGCGCCGCGGTCGGCTTTTGCCGCCCGAGCTGAAAAGCAGCCCTGACGGAGGCGCGGGCCGCCGGCGACGGCAAGTTGCGACATGGCTCCTGTCCGTAGCCGGTTCGTTGGCGCGGAAACGGATCGCCGACCGATCGGCTTCGCGCCTGGCTATGGCCGGGAAGCGCAAGCTTGAGGAGGTCCGCCATGGCGACCATCGTCAAAACAGACGGCAACGATACGATTCTGGGCACGGAGTTCGGAGACTCGATCTCCGGACTTGCCGGCGACGACACGATCAACGCCGCGACTTGCGTTCCCGGCGGCGCCACCGACTGGGTCGACGGCGGCGTGGGAACCGACACCCTGGTCGTCGACGCGAGCGCCGAGACAGACCCGGTGCAACTCATCTCCGGCGGCTCGCCGACCTTCCAGGTGCGCTCTTACTCCGGCCGCTTCACGGTCGACGCCTACAACATGGAGAAGGTCCAGTTCACCGGCGGGTCGGCCAATGACTCGATCGACACCGGC
>CAMFKX010000385.1 GCA_945957375.1 uncultured Roseiarcus sp. | reverse complement strand
CGCAGGTCCAGCCCTGCCGGCCCCAGGCGTTGTCGACCGGCTGGAAGGCGTCGGGCGCGACGGCGCATTTCAGCGCCTGCTCGTCCGGGGCGAATTTCAGGTTGGCGGTCCGCTCGTCGGGGGCAAGGGTGGCGAAGGTGACGCGCGCCTTGAAGGCGCGCCGGTCGAAATGGGGATGCTCGCTCGCGCCCTCGAGGGCGAGCGCGATGCGGCGGAAATCGGCGGCGTCGGACACTCTTGCCTCCAGCGGATGCGCGAGCGACGAAGTCTAGCGCAAGATGCCACGAGGTTCGACGCCTCGCCTTGGGGCGAGCGACGAAGCCGTCCATCCGCCGCCGAGCCCCGGGCATGACTTGCGCGGCAAGGTTCAGTCGAGCGTCTCGCGATAAAGCAGCGTCGCGAACGCGATGACCACCACCGCGAACAGCGCCATCGGCCAGACGTCGGCCGCGATCTCGCTCCAGCCGGCGCCTTTCAGCAGCATCCCGCGCACGATCCGCATGGCGTGCGTGGTCGGAAACACGTTGCCGAACCATTGCGCCCACAGCGGCATGCCGCGAAACGGGAACATGAAGCCCGACAGCAGGAAGGACGGCATCAGGGTGAACTGCGCCAACTGGATCGCCTGCATCTGGTTGGCCGACACGGTCGAAAAGGTGACGCCCAGCGCCAGGTTGCAGGCGATGAACACGCCGAGCGCCGCGAGCAGCAGCGGAATCGAGCCGCGGATCGGCAGGCCGAACACGATCGAGGCGGTCACCAGAATCAGGATCACCTGAATGTAGCCGATCACCACGTAAGGGGCGATCTTGGCGATCATCACCTCGATCGGCCTCACCGGCATCGCCAGCAGATTCTCCATCGTGCCGCGTTCGCGCTCCTTGGTGATCGCCATGGTGGTGACGAACAGCGTCGAGAACATCAGCACGATGCAGATCAGGCCCGGCACCACGTTGAGCACGGTCAGCTGCTCCGGGTTGTAGCGGGCGTGCACCACGAACTGGAACGGCGGCGTTTGCGGCTGCAGCCGGCGGATCGGCGGCAGGTCGCGGTTGAGGTCCGCGACCACCTGGGCGAGCGCGGCGACGGCGTTGCCGATCGCGGCCGGGTCGGTCGCGTCGGCGTCGACCAGGACGCCCGGCGACTCGCCGCGGTCGACGGCGCGGTCGAAGTCGGGCGGCATCTGGATGACGAAGGTCAGCTCGCCGCGGGCGAGGCCGGCCTCCGCCTCGGCCTCGCTGCGCAGCACGCGCAGGTTGTAGTAGCCGGAGGCGTTCAGCGCGGCGGCGATGGTGCGGGTGTATTTCGAATCCTCGATCGACAGGAGGCCGGCCGGCAGGTGCTTCGGGTCGGCGTTGATCGCGTAGCCGAACAGAAAGAGCTGGATGATCGGCACCAGGATGATGATCCGGAGCGTCATCGAATCGCGCAGGATCTGGATCGATTCCTTGCGCAGCAGCGCCATCAGACGCGCGAACGAGAAGGCGCTCATCCGCCCTTCTCCTGCACCGTCAGCATGTGGATGAACACGTCGTCGAGACGCGGCTCGACCTCCTCCCAGACGAGGCCGCCGCCGCGCGTCCCGATCGCGCGCCGGAGCGCCTCGCGGTCGAGGCTCGCGACCCGGAGCGCCCGGCCGAACACCGCGGCCGCCTCGACCCCGGGCGTGTGGCGCAGCGCCACCGCGACCCGGTCGACGTCGTCGCCCACGCCTTCGAACGCCGCGAGGCCCGCGTTGGCGACCACCGCGGCCGCGCCGCCCTGCACCACGATCCGGCCCCGCGCGAGGTAGACGATGCGTTTGCAGCGCTCGGCCTCGTCCATGTAGTGGGTCGAGACCAGCGTGGTCAGGCCGTCGACCGCCATGTCGTGGATCAGGTCCCAGAATTCGCGCCGCGCCTTGGCGTCGACGCCGGCGGTCGGCTCGTCGAGCAGGAGCAGCTTCGGCTGGTGCAGCACGCAGGCGGCGAGCGCCAGCCGTTGCTTCCAGCCGCCGGAGAGCTGGCCCGCGAGCTGGTCGCGGCGATTGGAGAGCTCCATGCGCTCGAGGATGGCTTTGACCGCGGCGCGCCGGTTCGGCATCTCGTAGACGCGGGCGACGAAGTCGAGATTCTCGAACACCGTCAGGTCCTCGTAGAGGCTGAAGCGCTGCGTCATGTAGCCGACCTGGCGGCGGATCGCGTGCGGCTCGGCGATGATGTCGCAGCCGAGGCAGTGGCCCTCGCCGCCGTCGGGCTTCAAGAGCCCGCACAGCATGCGGATGGTGGTGGTCTTGCCGCTGCCGTTGGCGCCGAGAAAGCCGCAGATCTCGCCCTCGGCCACGGTGAGGTCGAGCCCCTCGACCACCTTGAGGCCGCCGAAGCTCTTGCGCAGGCCGCGGACGGCGATGGCCGGGGCGGTCATGGGGCGGCGCGCCCTGGGCGCATCGATAGCCCGCACCAAGGCGCGGCGCAGGCGAGCTCCTCCCCCCTTGTGGGGGAGGCCGGGAGGGGGGTCGCGCCAGACGTGAATATCTCGGCGCGCGTCCCGAGCGGATAGGTCGGCGCGACCCCCCACCCTGTCCCGCCCCCACAAGGGTGGCGGAGACGCACGGCGCCGTCCGCACCAAACAGACGCCTGTTGAGGACACCCCGGGTCACGGCGCCGCCGCCCCCGCCGGCGCGACCGTCACCGGCTGGCCCGGATTGAGGCGCTTCGCCTGATCGGGCGCAGGGCGCGCTTCGGCGAGGAACACGAATTTGCCTCGCGTCGATTCCGAATAGATGAACGGCGGCGTGTATTCGGCGCGGGGCGCGATGAACGACACCGCGCCGGTCAGGTCGGGCGGGCAATTGTCGCAGGAGAAGGCGACCCTGTCGCCGACGTGCACCTTGGCCAGCTCCGGCTCGGGGATGAAGAAGCGCACGAAGATGTTTCCCGGCGGCAGCAGCGACACCGCCGGGGCGCCGGCCGAAAGGGTCTCGCCGGGGAAGGCGATCACGTCGGCGACGAGGCCCGCCTCGGGCGCGGACACCGTGCGCTGGTCGAGCCGCCACTCGGCCTGCTTCAGCGCCGCCTCGAGCGCGTTGACCATGGATGTCTGCGCCTCGATCTCGGACGGGCGGCCGATCGGCGCCCGAGCGGTCGCGAGCGCGGCGGTCGCGGCGGCGACCTTGGCCTCGGCCGAGCGCAAGGTCGCGGCCTGCTGGTCGACCACCGCCTGCGTGGCGGCGCCCGTCTTGAGCAACAGCGCGCTGCGGCGCAGGTCCTCCTGCGCCCGGTCGCGCGCGGCCTCGGCGTCGCTGAGGTTCGCCTCGGCCTGGTCGATCTCGGAGGGCCTTGCCGGAGCGACGAGGTTGGCGAGCTGGCCGCGCGCCTGTTCGAGCAGGCGGCGGGCGTGGTCGACCGCGGCGCGGTCGTCGGCGTCGTCCTGGGCGAACAGCGGCTGGCCCTTGACCACCCGGTCGCCGCGCGCCACCCGCATCGCGGTGATCAGCCCTGGCTGGGTCGGGCCGATCTTGACGAAATCGGCCTCGGCATAGCCCTGCCAGGCGGTCGGCGCCGGCGCCTTGGGGCGAAACAGGACGAAGGCCGCCACGGCGACGAGGGCGACGGCCGCCGCAAGAACAAGGTAACGCCGCATCGGAACGCGCTCGTGGCGGGCCGGCGCGCGCTCATGGCGCCGCGACCCCCGCTCCTCATTTAGCCGCCCGCGCCGGGAAAGACATTGTGACCGAAGGACGCGCCGGGATTTCACCCCGAAGGACACCAAGGGTCACGAAAGCTTTGTGGTCCTTCGTGTCCTTGGTGGTGAACGACCTGCGCCGACCCCGGTTTCGCGAGGCGTCGCGGAACCCCGCCCGCGGGCGCCGCGTTCGGCCCCGAGGAGGGCTTCCCCATGTTCATCGTCTGCCTCGCGACCGACTACGACGGCACGCTCGCCCATGACGGCGTGGTCGACGAGGCGACGATCGAGGCGCTCGTGGCGCTGCGGCGCTCCGGCCGCCGGCTCGTCCTGGTCACCGGGCGCGAACTCGCCGACCTGCGCCAGGTCTTCCGCCGGCTCGACCTGTTCGACCGGGTGGTGGCGGAGAACGGCGCGCTGCTGTTCGAC
>CAMFKX010000384.1 GCA_945957375.1 uncultured Roseiarcus sp. | reverse complement strand
GCTACACACCCTCTGTAGACGCGGTCGCCGACCGCGTGGGCCGCGCTCAGCGAGCGCGGCGACAAGCCAAAAAAGCGTCGCCGGCCCCCTGTCCGGCGACGCAAGGTCCCTGTGGGAGGGATGAGGTTTACGAGCCGGAACCCTTCTCGACCGCGAGCACCGCGTCCGGAGTGACGAAGGCGGCGTAGGACGGCAGCACGTCGGTGATCTTCTTCTGCTCCTTGAGGAACACGGCGGTCTCCTTCAGGATCCTGGCGATGCCGGACTTCTCGCCGCCGCCGAGCCAGGCGTCGGATGCCTGAACCTTGAGCGGCAGCAGGTTGAGGTTCTTGAGCGCGCTCGCCTGATCGGCCGGCGTTCCGCCGAGCAGTTTCGCCAGTGTCGCGGCGTTCTCGCTGTCCGGCCCCCACTCAGCCGGATTGGAGGCGAACGAGGTCTGGTATTTGGCGATCACGCCGGCAAAGGCCTTGAGGAAGTCGGGGTGCGACTTGGCGAAGCCGCCAGTCGCGACCCAGGCGGAGAAGGTCGGGGCGCCCTTCTCCGCGACGTCTTTCGACGTCACGAGCACCTTGCCGTTCTTCTTCAGTTCAGTCAGCGCCGGATCCCAGACGAAGCCGCCGTCGAGATCGCCGCGATTGTAGCCGGCGACGATGTCGGGCTGCGGGATGGCGAACACCTGCACGTCCTTCTCGTTGAGGCCGACGCTCTTGATCAGGGCGAGCAACTGATAGTGGTCGGTCGAGACGGGCGCCGCGGCGAGCTTCTTGCCTTTGAGATCGGCGAGCGAGGCGATGCCCGAACCATTGCGCACGACCAGCGCTTCGTCGACGCCCGAGATCGAGGCGAGATAGAACGCCTTGACGTCGAGGCCGCGCGAGGTCGCCGCCGCGAACGGGCTCGACCCGACGTAGCCGACCTGCACGTCGCCGGACGCGATGGCGGCGAAGATCTCGGCGCCGGAGTTGAAGCGTCGGAAGTCGATCTTGACCCCGGTCGCCTTGTCGAACTCGCCGTTGGCGATGGCGACCGACGAAGGCAGCGCGTCGGTCTGGTAACCGACGACGACCCTGGAGTCGGCGGCGTGGGCTGCGCTCAGCAGGGCGAGGGCCCCGACGGCCGCCGAAAGCATGGACCGGATCAGCTTCACGAGTGTCATCCCCAGTTGGAGGCCGCATGTCCCGGATTCGGGACCGCCGGCCGTGGCGAAGGTTCGGCTGCCGCCATGGCGCAGCCGGGGGCACACCAACACGTCCTCAGTTGAGAGTCAAGTTAGTCTATTAATTTAGTATACTATGGTCTCGTCCAGCGGAGCCGCGCAAGGGGCCCGATGGCGCGAATGCGAGACGCCGGGCCGGGGTCGCGCTCCGGCGATGGATTCGATTGCGGCGAAGGCATAGGATCATGGCGAGGGTTGGCAGGCGCCCTGCCTGAACCCAACAGGAAGTCGGGATTGGGTTGGCGTCGTCTCCAGACAGGATCGCAGCCGGGGGCAGGCGCATGACCAACGTATGGCTTCTGGCGCTGCTGGCGAACGCCGCGCTCGCATCGTCGCAAGCGGCCGCCGGAACCTACTATGTCGATTTCGACGCCGGGTCCGATTCGGCCTCCGGAACGTCGGCGACGACGGCGTGGAAACACGCGCCGGGCGACGCCGCCGCGACCGGCGCTCCACACGCCGTCCAGCTCGCGCCCGGGGACACGGTCCAGTTCAAGGGCGGCGTCTCCTATCACGGGTCGATCACGATTCCGGCGTCCGGCTCGGACGGAAAGCCAATCGTCTACGAAGGCTCTGGCTGGGGGTCCGGACAGGCGATCATCTCGGGCCTCGACGCCTACGCCCTGACCTTCGCCGACGCGGGCGGAGGCCTCGCCGCCGCGACCCTGCCGTTCGCGATCGCCGCCGGGGCGCTCGTCTACATCGACGGGACGAAGCAATATCCGGCCGCCTATCCGGCGCTCGGATCCAACGGAACGAAGCCCCACCACATCGACGACGCGACCGTGTCGTTCCCGGTCAGAGCGATGGGCGCGACGGCGCCGACGATCGCCGACGGCGCGCTCGCGAAAGTGTTGCGCGGCCTCGATCCGACGACCTTGCCGGACCTCTATATCCGGGTCTACGAGTCGGGTAACTGGAACCATCAAGGCAAGATCGCCTCGTTCAACGCCTCGACCGGGGTGGTCACGCTGGACGATCCGACCTACCGTCGACCCGACCCGGCGACGATCCCGACCGGCTACTGGCATCTTTTCAACAGCCGCGCGTTCATCGCGTCGTTCGGCCAATACGCCTTCGAGGACGGCGGAAAGACGCTGGTCGCCAGGATTGCGCCGGGCGTCCACACGGTCGAACTGTCGGCGCGGTCCAGCGGCATCCTGGCGCTCGGCAAGAGCTACCTGACCATCGACGGTTTCGAGGTCCGCGGCCTGGCCGGCGGCGCGAAAGACTACTGGACGACGGGAATCAAGACGGACCAGGGGTCCTATCTCACCGTCACCAACAATTACCTCCACGACATCGACAACGAAGCCGGAACCTACGCCGGCATCCAGGTCGCCAATGGCCCGTCGCACGCCGTCGTCTCCGGCAACATTGTCGGCCCGGTCATCGGCCACGGCATGAACGTCCACGCAGCGACCGATTCCACAATCGAAGACAACCACGTATTCAGCTCGACCAATTCGGCGATGGCGCTCAACAACCTCCAGCATTCGCTGGTGAGGCGAAACCGGGTCGACGACATCACGCAGGCCCCGGGCGCGCACGCCGACGCGATGGAGATCTACGACATCGCAAGCGATCCGGCGCAAGGCTGGCTCGACACGGAGTTCTCGAACAATCAGGTCAGCTCCGGCGCCGTGATGGTCGCGGGCAGCACCATACGCTCGACGGCGACGCTGTCTCCGGCCCTGCGCTTTTTCAACAACGTCTTCGGCGGCGGGCTGTATTTCACCGGACGGGCGATCGATGGCGTCACCGTATCCGGCAACATCATCCTGACCGGGACCGCCTACCAGTACACGCCGGCCAATGGGGACACGATCAACGTCACGGTCAGCAACAACATCATCGACGGAGCGCTGTTCGCCGGCTCGGGCGGGGGGACGATGCGCGCTCCGGCGACATGGACGGTGACCAACAACACCTTCATCGAGAACGCCAGCCCCACGACCGGATATTTCGGCCTCGCCCCGGCGGAGAATGTCTACAACAACGCACTCAGATCCGTCGTCTCCGCCGCACTCGCCGCGCCCGGCGTCCTGCCGGCGTCGGTCTGCGCGGTGCTGCGGCCGGACGGGACGGCGGCGAAGATCGGCATCGACTACGCCTGCAAGGCGCGCCGCTGAGGCGGCTCACGCCGCGCCGATCTTCGCGTAGGCTGACGCCAGCGCGATCGCGGCGGCGTTGGAGACGTTGAGGCTGCGGATCGCGCCGGGCAGCTCGAGGCGGGCGAGCGCGTCGCAACGCTCGCGCGTGAGGCGCCTGAGGCCCTTGTCCTCCGCGCCGAGCACCAGCGCGAGCGGCCGCGCCAGCGCCATCGCGTCGAGCGCCGTCGGGGCGTCGGAATCGAGGCCGACGCGCTGGTATCCCATGTCGCCCATCTCGGCGAGAGCGCGGGCGAGATTGGTCACCGTGCACACCGGCACGTGCTCGAGCCCGCCCGAGGCGGACTTGGCGAGCGTCCCGGAAAACTCGGGCGAGTGGCGCTCGGTGGTGACGAGGGCGTCGACCGCAAAGGCCGCCGCCGTGCGCAGGATCGCCCCGACGTTGTGCGGATCGGTGATCTGGTCGAGCACCACGACGAGCCCGCGCGGCGGCAATTCCGAGACGTCGATCGGCTCCAGCGGGCGCGCCTCCAGCAGCACGCCCTGGTGGACGGCGCCGCGCGGGCTGCGTTCGGAGACCTCCTCGAGGTCGACGATCCGGGTCTCGACCGCGCGGGCGGCGATCGCCCCGCGGAGCCGCTCGGCCGCCGCGGCGGTGGCCCACAGGCGGATCAGCGTGCGCCGCGGCGCCCGGAGCGCCGCTTCGACGCTGTGGAAGCCGTAGATCCGCGCGAGGTCGGGCGCGTTCCGTTCGCGCGGCCGGTCGCGCCGCGGCGCAGGAT
>CAMFKX010000383.1 GCA_945957375.1 uncultured Roseiarcus sp. | reverse complement strand
GATTCCCGTATGTTCTACACGGCGCCGGCGTCGAGAGGGGCGCGGAGGCGGCTTGGCAATTTCGACAAGGCTTCAAACAGCTGCCGAAACAAAAATTAGAATCAAGGGCTTGTGGCAGGCCCCGAGCCGCCGTTGCGCCATTGTATTGGGCCTCCGGAGCGTCGCTCGTCTCTGCTGTGGCGGGGTGACGCATGAGGCGTGGACATCCGGAACGGTTCGGCACACGTCGCGGATCTCGCCACGGAGCGGCCGCCGGCGCCGGCGCTACGCCCGTCGCGCCACAGCCAATGTGGCGTAGCCCCTTCGCCAGTCTTCGGTCGATACGGAGAGGCCGCGGGCGGCGGCGAGCGACGCGAGCGTCGCGCCGAGATCGTCGCGCGGCGTGACGTCGAAGGCGGCCAGCCACAGTCGCAAGCCTGCCTTGAGAGGGCGGGGCAGTCCGGCGCAGTCGCCGAAATCGACGACGTGCAGCGCGCCTCCCGCCGCGACCCCATCGAGCGCCCGCGCCAGGGTCTCGCGCCACGGCGGGATCATCGACAGGGCGTAGGAGATCATCACCCGCTCGAACATGGGCCGACCAAAAAGGGCCGTCGCATCGAAATCGCTGGCGTCGCCTTGCGCGAGGGCGATGCGGTCGCTCAAACCGGCGCGGCGGATGGACGCTTCGGCTGTGTCGAGCATTGCGCGCGACACGTCGAGGCCGAAGAAGCGGGCGTCGGAATGGGCGCGCGCCGCCCGGATCAGGTTGCGCCCCGTGCCGCAGCCGATTTCCAGCACGGCGTCGCCTGGCCGCGGGTCGAGCCGGGCGATCGCCTCGTCCCGGCCGATCAGATAGTATTTTCGCGTGAGATCGTAGATGTGCCGCTGCTGGCGGTACATGCGATCCATCAGCGCGGCGGCGTCGCTCATAGCGTGTCCTTCAGCGTGTAGAGATGGAACGCGCCGTAGATCGACGAGCGGTCCTGCTGGCCGAAAGCTCGGCTCGCCGCCTCCTCGTAGCGCCAGCGCCCGAGGATCGCCTCGGGAACGCGGCCCGGCAACAGCCGCTCGTCGGCGGCCGTGCGGAAGATCACGCGCGCGCCGGGACGCGCGGTGCGGGTGATCTCCGTCCACAGCCCAGTCAGGTCGGCGTCGTTCATCCAGTCCTGCGCATCGAGCAGCACGAAGCGGTCGAAGCGGGCGGCGCCCTCCTCGCGCAGCGCCGCGGTGAACGTGCGCTGGACATAGCGGACCCGGCCGACGCGGGCGCGGACGGCGTCGAAATGGTCGCGCTGCAGATAGGGCGGCAGCGACGGATCGGGGCCCGGGGCGTAGCGGCGGCCGAACGCCTGCCAGGCGAAGTAGTTGTCGGCGAGGGCGAAGTCGCAGGCGAGCCGTTCGACCCGCTGGCTCAGGACCGCGCCGATGCCGCTGGGCGAATCGGCGGCGAGCGCCTTGTACTGCGCCGGCGGGATGCCGAGGCCGTAGAGCGAGGCCGGCTGCTTCATCATCCACCGGACCATCGGCTTCTCGAAGATCGGGGCGAGTCGCTCCTCGTACAGGCGCCGCTGGTCCTCGAGGGTGCGCGCCTCGAGGATCACCGAAGGGTCGATCCCGTGCAATTTCGCCAGCGCGTGGCCCGCGCCGAGGAAATGGCCGAGCAAGCCGTGGCGGTAGAAGTTGCGGGCGAAGAGGCCGATCCGCCGCCGCCCGAAGGCCCGCCGCCGGTCCCAGTAGGACCGGGTTTCCGGATCGAGCTTATCGCGCAGCAGGCGGTCGTAAACGGCGATGTTGGCGCGGGCGTCGGCGCGGCCGAAGAAGCGGAAGAACGTGTCGTAGTCCGGCAGGTTCTGGAGCGCGCAGATCTTGAGCTTGCCGAGCGCGATGTGGGCCCCGTTGAGGTCGACCGCCGTAACCCCGGCCGGATTGGCGGTCAGATAGGACAGGACGTTGCAGCCGCCCGAGGCGATGGCGACCACCTCGTGGCCCGGCCCGATCTCCAGCGCCCTCATGTCGACGACCGGGTCTTCCCAGATCTGCGGGTAGACCAGCTTCGAGAAGGCGAAGGTGAACATCCGCTCGAGCACGCCGGCCCGGCTGAGCGGACGCGCCCGGTGAACCGCGCTGCGGAGATTCGCGCCGGTCGCTTTTCGAACCGCCCTGGACTGTCGCAAGCCGATCTCCCATCATCGAAAAATGAGATCGGGGCAGCTAAACGAGTCGCGTGACGGAGGCGTGACGGGAGGCCCAGGCCCTGCGGCGGAGCGCACAAAAAAAGAGCGGATCGGCTGGGAGGGGACCCGCCGATCCGCTAGCCGCAAAGAGATACCTTCGATCCGACCTGGCGCTCGGGGGCTGGGGGGCAAGAAAACCGAGCAAACCGCGAACCGATCTCAAGCGGCACGATGACAATATGATCGAGCGTTGCGGCGCGCGATTGTCCCATTCCGGGCCAAACTATGGCATTTGACGAAAGAATTGCGACAGCGGCGCAACCGCCCGATCCAGCGGGAAACTTCAGAAATTGCGCGACTTTTCCCGTTGGCGGCGGCGTCTATTGATCGGACTTCGGCTTCTTTGGCGGCGTCACGGGAGCCTTGTTGGCCGCGGCCGTCTTGGCGCTCTTCGCGTGCGCCTTGTCGGCCGTCGCCGCCGTCGCGGCGGGCCTGGCGTGATGCTTTCCATGCGCGCGCACCGCGCCCTCGAGCGCTTCCGGCGCGCCGCCCGCGCTGGCTGCGGCTTCGTCGGCGTCCGGCCGCGGGTCCGCATAGGCCTTGGCCGAGGCCGGCAACGCGGCCACCGCCGTCGTCTTTCTCGGCCCGAGAACCGGGCCGTTCCATCCGGAGACTGGCCCGATGAACACCGGCACCGGGTCGAACTGCGGCCGCTCGTCGGACAATTGCGTATGGGTCGGCGCGCCGGAGGCGGCGACCAGCATCACCGGCGCGCCGCTGCGTCCGCCGGAGCGCACAACCTCCTGCTCGCCGCCGCCCTCGTCTTCTTCGGCTGCGATCGCCGCCGCGCTGCGGTGCAGGCAGACGTTTGTCCGCGGGCTCGGCGCGTCGCCGCCGGCGGAGGCAAGCTGATCGAGCGAACCCGATCCGCCGCCCATGGCGAAGCCGCGGTCGAACAGGTCGGCGGCCTCCTGAGTGCGCAGCCGCGCCGACTGTGCGCCGAACACCACCACGATCAGGTGGCGGCCCCAGTGGCTGGCGCTGGCGACGACATTGAAGCCGGCGGCGCAGGTGAAGCCGGTCTTCATCCCGTCGGCGCCGGGATAGCGGCCGAGCAGGCCGTTGTGGTTGCGGATGATCTGGGAATCGAGCTGCAGCGCCCCGATCGAGAACAGCCCGGCCTGGTCCGGGAACTCCTTGAGCAGCGCGCGCGCCAGCATCGCCATGTCGCGCGCCGAGGAGACGTGCCCCGGATTGTGCAACCCGTTCGGATTGACGAAATGCGATTCGTGCAGGCCGAGTTTCGCCGCCTCGGCGTTCATCTCGCCGGCGAAGGCCTCCACCGACCCCGAGACGCCCTCGGCGATGGTCACCGCGATGTCGTTGGGCGACTTCACCATCAGCATCTTGAGCGCGTTGTCGAGGGTGACCTTGGTGCCGGGCCGGAATCCCATCTTCGACGGCTGGGCGCTCGCGGCGCGCGCCGAGACGACGAGCGGCGTATCCATCGTCAGCCGGCCGGCGCGCACGGCGTCGAGCGCGACATAGACGGTCATGAGCTTGGTGGTCGAGGCGGGATACCAGACCGCGGTCGCGTCGTTCTGGAGCAGCACCTGACCGCTGTCGGCGTCGGCGACCAGATAGGGCGACGCGGATGCGGCCGGGGCCGCGGCAAGCAACGCCAGGCTCGCGGTGAGCCTTGCGAAAGACGAAACGCCAAAAGGCATTATTGACCGCTCCTTCGACGCCAGACCCTGGCGGCTCTTAGAGGAGAAAGGCCGGAAGCTCAAGTTTCGCCCGGGCTTCCGGGTTGCGCGCGACGGCGCCCGGGCGCTCGTCCCGTGATAGAGTGGCGTCGCCGCGAGCTGCGGCGGGCCGACGGCGAAGGACCGATGCGCGACAATGTGGACGACCGAACGCTCGATCCGGAAGAGGCGGCCGGCGCCTTGCTCTGGTGGGCGACGGCGGGCGTCAGCTTCACGG
>CAMFKX010000382.1 GCA_945957375.1 uncultured Roseiarcus sp. | reverse complement strand
ACCCCAGACCGTGCCGAACAGGCCGACGAAAGGCGCGACCGAGGAGATCACCGCGAGATTGGGCAGGCCGCCTTCGGCCCGGGTGAGCAGTTCGCGCGCCGCCCGCGCCATGCCGTCGGCGATGCGCGCCCGCACCTCACTTACCGTCTCGCCGGGAATGCGCCGGTGCGCCTCGGCCTCGCCCGCCGCGATCACGCCCGCCAGCGGCCTGCCGCCGAGGTCGCCGTCGACGCGCGCGGCGCGCAGCGCCCGGCGCAGGCGCACGACCGCGACGATTCCCTCGACGATCAGCACCCAGCACCAGAGCGAAGCGAGGAACAGCGCGGCCATCACCGCCTTGCCGACGGCGCCGGCGGAAAGAAACAGCCCGATCGGGGAAAGGTCCAAACCTTGCGTCGGCATCCTTGTTCTTTCCTCCCCTGGGCCGCGCCTCTCCCGGCCGCGACCGTCGCGCCGGAGGCCTATCATATCTGCTCGATCGCGGCAGCGGCGCCAAAGACCTGCCCGAAACGCAAGAGACTTCTGCGCTCGGTCACATCGTGTATTTCAATCCGGCATAGACCGCGAACGGCTTGCCCGGCCCGAGCGTCCTCGGGTCGGTCAGGTTCGGCGCGGCGTTGGGGAAGGCGCCGGTGTCGTAGAGGGCGCCGGCGGTATAGTATTTCTGGTCGAACAGGTTCTGGATCAGCCCGTAGATCTGCAACGACTTGCCGACCTGATACGAGGTATGCACGCCGAACACGGCGTAACCGGGCAATTGCGGCAGCGCGCCGTTCTCGGCGCCGAAGATCACCTGACCGGAAGACGCGACCATGTCGGCGCCGATCTTCCACTCCGGCGTCACGGCGTAGTCGACGCCGACCTTCAGCGTGTTCTTCGGAATGCCGGCGATCGGCGTCCCGTTGGCGATCGCGATGTTTCCGTTGGCGTCGGCGAGCGGGTTGTAGGGCGACGGCTCGAGGAAAGTCGACTGATAGACGGCGTTGATGAACGTGTAGTTGGCGTAGGCCGACCAGCGGTCGACGGTCCAGTTCACCGAAACTTCCGCGCCCTGGCGCAAGGTCGTTCCGACATTGGTGTAGTAGCCGAAGCCGGTGAAGTCGCTCTGCACCGGCATGATGTCGTTCTGCAGGCTGGTGCGGAACAGACCCGCCGACCAGTTCAGCCGGCCCCACTGGGCGAGGTCGTTGTTCCCCCGGAGCCCCAGTTGGACCGTCTGGCCGATCACCTGCTTCAGCGCCGGATCGGAAACCAGGAAATTGTCGATGATGCAGGGCCTGGCGGGGTCGGCGCAGCCGAGTTCGAGCGGCGTCGGGGCGCGATTGGTCATCGCGTAGCCGGCGTAGACGTTCAGGTCGGGCGTGAGCTTGTAGGTCAGGCCGACGGTCGGATTGACGTGGGAATAAGTCGAATAGCCGTTGGTGAAGGCGCCGGTCTCTCCGGACAGGTTGATGCCGGCGAAATTGAAGCGCGCGCCGGCGGTGAGGGCGAGACGGTCGGTCGCGTTGAACGTGTCGACCGCGTAGACGCCGACGTAGGTGTTGTTCGCCTTCGCCGTCACCGGCGCGAGGTAGCTGTCCGGCTCGTTGAATGTATAGGGCAGCCCGATCACCGGCAGCGAGGCGTTCATGAACCCCGGTACGACGCCAAGCTGGCTATTGCCGTTGAAATTCGTCCAGCCGTAATCGAGCGAGGCGCCGACGGTGAAGCTGTTGTCGCGGCCGTAGAGCTTGTCGGCGTCGACCGCCTGCCCGCTGCCGCCGACCGAGCGCGACTGCGTCCATGAGCGGTCGATTTGGCCGAGGTCGAGCGCGCCGCCCTGGGAGACGTCGGCGATGAGACTTCCGGTCGTGTCGTGGAGCGGGGCGCCGTTGAGGCAAAGATAGGGATCGCAGCCGCTGACGTCGGTCCCGTTGCCGTCGACGTGGCGCTGATTGAAGCCGCGGAAATAGAGGCCGCCCTGGAAATTGAGCGTGCTCGACCAGGCGTAGGTCCCCGTCCAGGCCAGCATGCCCATCTGGTTATAGGTCGTCTGCGGGACGGTGTAGACGCTGCGCCAGTTGGCCTGCAGCTCCTGCAGCGGCGTGAAGGCCGCGGCGCCGAACTGGGTGTTTCCGGCGGTCAGCTGCAGGTGCGATTCGAAACCGTTCGCCCGGTAGCCGACGTCGCCGTAGAAATTGGTGAGCTGGGAATTGCTGTCCTGGCGCCAGCCGCCGTCATTGATCTGCGTGCCGGCGAGATAGAGCGACCAGTCGCCGAACTGCTTGCCGTACTGTATCTCAACCTGCCCGCGGCCGAACGACCCGCCGCGCAGGTCGGCTTCGAAGCCTTGCCAGGTGAAGCCGTTCTTCATCGTGACGTTGAGCGCGCCGCCGATGGCGTTGAGGCCGAAGATCGGATCGCCGGCGACGATCGCCATCTTGTCGATGGCGACCTCGGGGATCATGTCCCAGTTGACCGTGTCGCCGAACGATTCGTTGATGCGTACGCCGTTCTGGTAGACGGCGAGGCCGCTCGGGGTCCCGGGGACCGGCGAGGCGGTGAAGCCGCGATAGCTGATGTCGGGCTGGAAGTCGTTGCCGGAGACATTGCCGACGGTGACGCCGGGCGCCTGGCGCGCCAGCGTCTGGGCGATGGTCGAATCGAAATAGGTCTGGATGCTCTGCTGGCCGGTCTGCCAGACCGCGCCGGGGACCTTCGAGACGTCGATCTCGCCGCCGCCGAGCGGGGTGGTGGCGACGACGTCGAAGGTCGGGAGTTCGATGGTTTCCGCGCGGGCCCGATCGAGGCCGGCGACCATCGCCGCCGCGCCCAGCGCGGCCGCCCCGAACACCCGAAGACGCGTCATCTCCCCATCCCTCCCTCCGCTCGTCCCGGCGTTTGGCTGATTATGTCGCGGGTCGGCTGATCGGGAGGAGGCGAGATGCGCAAGAATCTCGTGAGCCGGCCCGCGACCCTTCCAGCATACCTGTTCCATACGCCGTCCTGGATTTCAAACATTCGGAATCTTCCGGGAAGCCGGGCGAAAGAAGGCCGGGAGTTTTTCCCGAGGCCGGCGCCTGACCAACCACGCGGGCGTTGATTTTGCGAGTCCGAGCCCGCAATGCTCGCCCCGAGCCGGGACGTGCGGTCCCGATCGGAAGGAGCGGCCTTGCGCGTATTGATCGTCGACGACCACCCGATCGTCGTGTCGGGATGCCGCGCGTTGCTCGAAGGCGACGGCGACGTCGAGGTGTTCGAGGCGGCGGACGGCCGCGCCGGCTTGTCGGCCTATTTCGCCCGCAAGCCCGACGTCGCGGTGATCGACCTCAACCTGCCCGGCTATTCGGGACTGGAGCTGGCGCGACAGATCCTGATCCGCGAGCCCGAGGCGCGCCTTCTGATCTTCAGCATGAACGACGACCCGGTGATCGCGGCGCGCGCGATCGAATCCGGCGCCAAGGGCTTCATCGCCAAGAACGACGATCCGTCGCTGTTCGCCGGCGCGGTCCGCACGGTGGCCGGCGGCGGGCTCTATCTGAGCGCGGAGATGGCGCGGCAAATTGCGTTCCTGCGTGTGGGCGCCAACGCCAACATGATCTCGTCGCTGAGTTCGCGCGAACTCGAGATCCTGCGCCTGATCGCGGCCGGCCGAACGATGGGCCAGATCGCCGACGCGCTCAACGTCTCCTACAAGACCATCGCCAACAACGTCACCCAGCTCAAGCAGAAGCTCGGCGCGCGCACGGCGATGGACCTGATGCGGATCGCGATCGAAGCGAAGGTCTGAGCCGGCGATTATTCGGGCGACTGGATTGTCGACAGGAAGACGAAAATCTCGGTGAACTGCTCGTCGGTGAACACGCCCTTCCAGGTCGGCATGCCCTTGGTCGGGCGGCCTTCGTGCACCGTCTTCCAGAACATGTTGTGCGCGCCGTCGCCGTAGCGGAGCGTCAGCCGGCGCAGGTCGATCTTCTTCACGCTCTGCTCGCCGTTGGGGCCGTGGCAGTGCGAGCAGGTGCCGTTGAACACTTCCTTGCCCTCGGCGATCATCGCCGGGGTCGGCGCCGGAGTCTTCGGCGCAACGTCGAACTCGCCGGTTCCGTCGCCGGCCGGCTTGCCGGGATCCTTCTCGCCGGTCTCCGCCGAAGCTGTCTGAACC